>NZ_JBVVQS010000102.1:496988-840600 GCF_055811575.1 Mesorhizobium sp. WSM4815
CCACTTGGGGGTTTTGGCGGGGTTGTTTCCTCACACATTTGTGTTGTGGCCCCCATCCAATGGCCGGGCCCCCCCCCCGCCCCCCCGCCCGGGCCCCGCGCCCCCCCCCCCCCCCCCCGAGGGGGGTGTTCAAGCTGGACATAGCTCAGCCAGCACCCGCTTCTTCGCCAACGGCAACTTCTACACACCCGACGGCAAGGCGCGCTTCATCCCGATCCGTCCAGTTCCGCAAACCCGCACGAACGAAAAATTCCCGCTGGTGCTCAACACCGGGCGGGTTCGCGACCACTGGCACACCATGACGCGGACGGGAAAAAGCCAGCGGCTGTCGCAGCACCTGGCCGAGCCGTTCGCCGAAATCCACCCGGCGGACGCGCAGCACTTCGGCATCGGCGATGCCGACATCGTCCGCGTCTCAACCGAGCATGGCGAGGTGCTGCTTCGTGCGCTGGTGACGGCGCGGCAGCGGCCAGGCTCGGTCTTCGTGCCGATGCATTGGACGGACCAGTTTTCCGCGCGGGCTCGTGTCGATGCGCTGGTGGCGCCCATCACCGATCCGATTTCAGGACAGCCGGCCTCGAAGAATGTTGCCGCCCGGGTGGAACGCTTCGCTGCCGTCGCGTTCGGCTTCGCGGTGCTTGCCGAACGGCCAGCCTCGATCGACGCCGACTATTGGAGCCTCGCCCGCTGCGCCGCCGGCTGGCGTCTCGAGCTTGCGCTGGAAGCCGACCGGGACTGGCCGGGTTTCGCGCTCTCGCTTTTCGGGGCGGACGCGCCAGGCGAGACGCTCGCCTATCATGATGTCGCCGGCGGGCACTATCGCTTCGCCGGCTTTGCCGGCAGCCGGCTGACTGGCGCGCTCTATCTTGCGCCCAGGCCGGTCGCGGTGTCGCGCGGCTGGGCGGTCGAGCAGTTGAGCGCGGACCATGCCGATCGGCGCGGGCGACTCGCGATCGTGGCGGGGCGGCCGGGCGGCAACAGCGTCGATCGCGGCGCCATCGTCTGCTCCTGTTTCGGGGTCGGCGCCAATCAGATCGCCGAAGCGGTGCGCGGAGGCTGCGTAAGCGTCGAAGCGATCGGCGCCAGCTTGCATGCCGGCACCAATTGCGGCTCCTGCCGCGCCGAGATCAGGACCATCATCGAGGCGCGGCGCCTTCACGCGGCGGAGTGAGGGCGTCCAAAGCGCGCCGCGACGCTTACCAGCAATTTACAAACCGTGGGCTACCAACGTCCTTATCCGATTCGTTCCGAGCAGGACCATTATGAGCAAAGCCCTCACTTCATTCGCATTGGTGGCCATATTGACGGCTTTGCTGATGGCTCTCAGCCTGGCAGTGGCCAGGCATGGCTATCCCTTTGGTGCGATCGGCGCAGAACGCCTGGACGACGTCGCCGATGCCGGGACGTTTATCCCGCTCGCGGCCGTGTACTTCTTCAGCGCGCTGCTGATGATGATCCTGCCGATCAGGGTCGCCGGCATCGTCCTGACACATGCTGCGGATGCGATCTTCTGGACAGTCATCGTGTTGTTCGCGGCCATCATTGGCGGCCTCGCCGCCAGATGGGCTTTCGATCGAAGCAATGTCTTGCCGGCACTGCTGAATTGGCGGTTCCTGTTTGTCGTGGCCGTCGTCGGCTGCCATCTCTTCATGAACGAGCTGCGCCGCAATATCCTGCTGAGAAGCCTGTTCTTTGTCGCCTTCGCCGCAGCGACTCTCGCCTGCCTGTTCTGGTCGTTCACCATCTGAGAAACCTCGCAGCCGCTGGGCCTGACGGCTCAGTTCTTGTCGACCGGCTTCGAGCGCATGCGCGAAACGGTCTCGCGTTCGGCCCGCTTCGAACGCATTGGCGGCAGGCCGCGGTCGATCAGGTCCATGTCTTCCAGCACCATGTCGCCCATGCGCTTGAAAGCGATGTCGAGCGCGCCGGCCCGGTGGGCGGAGCGCAGGAAGCCGGGCAGCGTGCGGACAGGATGGTCCTGCGCCAGCGGCTCTTGCGGAAACACATCGCTGGCGGCGACGATGTGGCCGCTGCGAACTGCATCCATCAGCGCCGGAAAATCGACCACGCCGGCACGGCTGAGCAGGATGAAGGCGGCTCTTTTGCGCATCCTGGCAAAGGCCTCAGTGCCGAGAAAACCCTGGTTTTCGCTGGTCACCGAAGCGACGACGAAAACGAAATCGCTACTCGACAAAACCGTGTCGAGGGAAGCCGGCTCGACGCCGTTCTCGATCAGGATCGAGGGCGGCAGCCACGGATCGAAGACCTTGGTCCGCGTGCGAAAGCCCGACAGCAGCCGGTTGAGCGCACGGCCGAGATCGCCGAAGCCGATGATACCGACATCCGCGCCGGAGAGAAGCCGCGCCGCCCGGTTGCCCTCGCCGCCCCACAGCTCCTTGCCCTGACGAAACGCAAGATCGGCGTCGACGATGTCGCGGGCAAGGTTGAGCGCCATGGCAAGACCGAACTCGGCCACCGGCTCGGCAAACACCATGCCGGTGGTGACGACATGGATGCCGCGCGAAAACAGCGTTTCATACGGCATGTTGTTGATGAGGTTGCTCTCGACATTGAAGACACAACGCAGCGCTGTCATCCTTTCCAGCGTCTCCGGCGCGATCGGCGGCTGGCCGACGATGTAGCGCGCCTCGGCGAGCACATCGTGTGGCAGGGCCGCGACGCCTTCTGGCGACGTTTCGACGATACGGTATCTGGCGCGGAATCTCGCCAGTGCCTCGGGCGTGAAAATCAGGTCGAGCGTGCGTGGCTCGGGCGCGCTGATCACCAGCGGCAACGCGCTGTCGGACATGGCAGCCTCCTCCTGGCGCGATCCGCGTCGCGCCGCACTAGAATCATGGTTTACCACCTCGACACCCAAGCAGGCTTGCCGGGCTTCGCCTGCCGGGTTTGTGTTTGTCGCAGGTTTTTATCGGAAAACCATCGAACACTTTTCCGAAATCTGCTTAGCACATGCCTGTCGAGGAGCAGAACTTTGCCGCTGGCGGCCTTGCGGTGTGGCGGCTGGTGGTCCAGATAGACGGCAATCGAAGGACAAGGAAGACAGCGACATGATCCCGTTTCGAAAGAACCTCATCGATGGCGAGTGGGTGGGCGATGCCGGCTCCCGCAACATCAACCCTTCCAATCTCGACGACGTGGTCGGCGAATATGCGTCGGGCGACGCCGAGCAGGCGCGGCAGGCCATCGCGGCGGCGAAAGCGGCATTTCCTGCGTGGTCCCGATCGGGCTTGCTGGCACGCCATGCGGTGCTGAGGAAGGCGTCGGACGAGATCACCGCGCGGAAAGATGAAATCGGCCGGGCGTTGGCGCGCGAGGAGGGCAAGACGCTGGTCGAGGGAATTGGCGAAACCGTGCGGGCCGCCCAGATATTCGATTTCTTTGCTGGTGAGACGCTGCGCCTGTCGGGCCAGCTGGTTCCAAGCGTGCGGCCCGGCGTCGGTGTCGAGATCACACGCGAAGCGGTCGGCGTCGTCGGCATCATCACACCGTGGAATTTCCCGATCGCCATCCCGGCGTGGAAGATCGCTCCTGCCCTGGCCTACGGCAACACCATCGTCTTCAAGCCGGCCGAGCTGGTTCCGGAGAGCGCCTGGACCATTGTCGACATATTGCACCGCGCCGGCCTGCCTAAGGGTGTGCTCAATCTCGTCATGGGCAAGGGTTCGGTAGTCGGCCAGGCCATGCTCGACAGCCCTGACCTCAATGCCATCACCTTCACCGGCTCGGTCGGCACCGGCAAGCGCGTGGCTGCCGCCAGCGTCGAGCACATGCGCAAGTACCAGCTCGAAATGGGCGGCAAGAACCCGCTCGTCGTGCTCGACGATGCAGACCTAACCGTCGCCGTCGACTGCGCGATCAATGGCGCATATTTCTCGACCGGCCAGCGCTGCACGGCGTCGTCCCGCCTGGTCGTGACGGACGGCATCCATGACCGCTTCGTCGATGCGATGAAAGATCGCCTCGCCAAGCTGGTCGTCGGCGACGCCCTCGATGCGAAAACCCAGATCGGACCCGTCGTCGACCAGAGCCAGTTGAAACAGGACGAAGACTATATCGCCATCGGCCGCCAGGAAGGCGCCGATCTCGCCTTCGGCGGCGAGCGGCTCGATCGCGAAACCCGCGGCTTCTACTTGCAACCGGCGCTGTTCACGCAAGCCACCAACGCCATGCGCATTTCACGCGAGGAGATTTTTGGTCCGGTCGCCAACGTCATCCACGTCAAGGACTATGACGAGGCGCTGGCGGTGGCCAACGACACGCCGTTCGGGCTGACGTCGGGCATCTGCACGTCAAGCCTCAAGCACGCCACGCATTTCAAGCGCAACTCGGAGGCCGGCATGGTGATGGTCAATCTGCCGACGGCGGGCGTCGACTTCCATGTGCCTTTCGGCGGACGCAAGGGATCGAGCTACGGCCCGCGCGAGCAAGGCCGCTACGCAGCGGAATTCTACACTACGGTAAAGACCGCCTACACGTTCGCCGGCTAAGTAAATCAAGCCAGACGAAATCGAACGGCCTTCCCAGCGGGCGCGAGTTGCCGGGAAGGCGAACGTCTTCGTGGCCGAAACGACAGCGACCACCACTGGGCGCTAATGCATGTCGCGCACATGCATGAAACAGCAACCTAAAGCGCGTCGCAGGAGGCCGGTCAAACGCGGCGCGTTTTAGCCGTCATTCAGCTCAGCAGGGGTCCTTGCGAGGAGGGCTCGCCGGCTGCGACAGCCAGCCGCCGGAGAACCCGGCCTTGCACAGGCCGCGACGGATATGCGGGCTCGACCGCATCAGCTCCCAGATCAGCCGCGAGCGGTGGTTTTCAATCATCAGCACGACGATGCCTTGGTCCAGTCCATAGTGCGCATCCGATATCCAGCCGCTCGGCCCGAACTTCCGCCGGTTCGCCAGCGTCGGGTTGAAGCCGCTCGGCATCCTGAAACCGTCGACCACCTCAGGGTGGCGTTCTCTGAGGTGGCGCAGCGCAGGCAGGCAGATTTCCGGCGCGAAGGGCAGCGATGCGAGATACGACCACGGCGCAATCGTTCCGTCATCGGGGCCGAACGGTGCGCCACGCGCTGCATAGCCGGAAAATTTGCGCGGCCGCCGCTCGATCCGCGCGCGGAATTTGCCGGGTCCGTCACCCGCCGAAAGGCCCCAAAGTGCTTCGCCGTAGCCGTCATAGCCAGAGGGGTTGTGCCGCGCATAGTCCCGGTGAAGGTAGGTCGCGCGGCGGCTGTTTTCGAAATAGTCCGAGTTCTTGTCCCGCATGAACGCGTCCCGGATGCCATCGAAGTCAATCCAGGCATGCGAGAATTGGTGCATGAACAGCGGGCCGCCATAGAGCACGTCGTAGCCGTAGATGTTTTCCCACTGATATGTCGCCGTCCAGCCGGCATAGCTGTCGTCCGAGGCGGGTTTGTCGGGGGCGGCCATTGCCAGGACGTAAAGGATCGTCGCTTCGTTGTAGCCTTCCCAGCCATAACGGAGAAAACCGCTCTTCGGCTTCCAGCCCTGTCGCAAGATCGGTCTGCTGCCTTGAATCCATCGCCAGTCGACGCGTCGGTAGAGCATTTCCGCCAGCCCGCGGATTTCGGTTTCGTCGTCAGTGTCGCCTGTGAAATAGGCGCCAGCCGTGAGCACGCCGGCCATCAGCAGCGCCGTGTCAACCACCGACAACTCGCATCGCCAGGCGCGCAGGCCGGTCCGCATGTCGAGGAAATGGTAGTAAAAGCCTTTGTGGCCGGTGACGTCGTCGCCATCGCCTTGCCGGCTGTTCCAGAAAAAGCGCAGTGCGGAAAGCGTCAGCTTCGCGGCTGTGTCTCGCGTCATCCAGCCGCGCTCGATCCCGACCGGATAGCAGGACAGGGCGAAGCCGACGACTGCGATGCTTGCCGGCCAATTTGGCCGCGACGTGTCGGCAACCAGTCCGTTTTCCGCATTCACGGTTTCCAGAAAATAGCCGAAGGCGGCGCGCTGGAAGCGGTCGAGCAATTCTTCGTCGGACAGTGGAGGTTCGACCCTAAGCAAACGACGTAAACTCCAGTCCGGCGTCCCAGGTTGCAAATCGTTCCAGTTGCTTCAATAGGTCGCCCGGCCGCCGGAAACGTCGAAAACGGCAGCCGTCGTGAAGGAGCATTCCTCGGAAGCGATCCACGAGATCAGCGCCGCCACCTCCTCGACCTCGCCAAACCGCGCCATTGGTATTTTCGACAGCATGAAATCGATGTGCTGCTGGCTCATCTGCTGGAAGATTGCGGTGCGCACCGCTGCCGGCGTGACGCAGTTCACCGTCACCTTGGTCTTCGCCAGTTCCTTGCCCAGCGACTTGGTCAGGCCGATCACCGCCGCCTTCGAGGTGCTGTAGGCAGAGGCATTCGGGTTTCCCTCCTTGCCGGCGATCGAAGCGATGTTGACGATCCTGCCGTAATTGCGCTCGAGCATGTGCGGAACCAGCGCCTTGTTGCAGTAGAAGACGCCGTTGATGTTGATGTCGATGACCCGGTGCCAATCCTCCACCGAATAGTCCCAGGTCGTCATGTTCGGTCCGGTGATGGCCGCGCTGGTGACCAGGATATCGACCGCGCCAAGGGCTTCGATCGTCTGCCGGGCGGCCTGTGCGACCGCTACGGGATCGGCGACGTCGACGGTCACGCCGTGCAAGTCGGCGATGACAGCCTTGGCCTGCTCGATCTGGGTGGAGTCGCGATCCCAGACGCAAACGCGCCCGCCCTCTTCAACGATTCGTTGCGCGACGGCCAGGCCGATGCCTGAGGCGCCACCGGTGACCACGGCCGATCGTCCGGCAAACCGTCCCGCAAAACTCATTGGCATATGGTCTCCCTCATTTGCCCGCCCCGACGGGCGCTGGCGACACCGCCGGCGGCGAATGTGAAGTCAACAGCGGAGAAGTTCAAGCCGGGACTGGAGCCTCGAACAGGTTCATGGCGGGCCAGGAGCAGGCGGTTGAGAGCCGCTCTTGGCTACGACCTGACCATTCGATGCTGGGGCTGCCGTCTCTGCAAGGCGACTTCCACGCGGACAGTTCAAACGTTCTTGATCGACTTCCAATGGCTCAGCCGCTCCGCGATCAACTCCACTCGTCGCTGGTTGTCGCGCCCGTCCAGGTGCTCAAGTCCTCCGGTTCGGCGCGCAAGTAGACGCCTGAGGTACGCGCGTTCAGTTTTGGCTGCGTGTCGGCGCGTGTGGTAAAGTACCCGGACGCGCGATCGGCGGACTCCAGCCGGATCTCCCCCGTCCCGTACAACTGCGACGCGTTAGCATCCAAGGGCCGTTCTCCATTCCAAAAGTAAAAGATGCCGGCAGGCTCCTTTCTCTCCTTTACCGCCTCGCTCCAGTATCTGGCTGACAGACTGCCATTCTCTTGCCATGAGCGGCCGGCCAACTCCAACGCGCCATCGCGGTCTCGCGCGATACGCAGGAGGCTCACGGCGGACGGTTCCTTTGCGGTCCGCTCCGACAGGGAAAACTGCCACCAAAGGCCCTCTATTCGGGCGACGCGGCCTTCATTTTCAACAGCTTTTCGCAGCTTTTGGTTGACCGCTCTCATCTCCGCGGCGGTCGTCGCTTCGCCATACCTCACGGACGTCAGGCCCAGGAGATCGCTTGGAAGCTTGGAACCGTTGGCATGAAGGATAAACGTTCGGCGCATTCCAAGGACTCCGCCGAAAAGGCCGGCTTCGAAGACGACATTGTCTCGCGGAGAAGCCTGAGCGGATACAGGAGCAGATGATGCTGGCAGGCTTACACTGGTCCAGTCGTCCTGGGCGAAGACGAAAGCGGCGAAGTCGACTTCACGCGTAAGCTCGAGCAGGCGCCCCAGGGTGGTTGTCCCCGGATTGAAGGACGTCGTCCAGGGTTCCACATGCGCGATGTCTTCAAGACCGCGTGTCAGCGCCTGCAGCAGTTTTTTCTGCTTCCCCGACGAGCCCAGGAAGATTCGAGGTTTGTCCATCCGTTTGCTCCAACCCAACAGATCGGGGACGACCAGCGTCTGCCAATTGTTGGTGTGGCCATCGTCTGGTTGTCCCCGAGATAGCGTACGCGGAGGGCCTCATTCATTGCAACGGATGCAACGAATGCCGGCTGCTATTTTTCGGTCCGGTGCTGAAAGCAACTGCAAAAACAGTTCCGCGCGGCGGTCATGCCGACCCTCTCGTTAGATGCGGCGGCGATGGCTTTTGACGGCGCCGATAACGATGCCCCAGCCCTGCGCCGGGAATGCTCGGGTTCTTGCCGCACGGCCTGTCGTGGCCTTTTACCGCCGCACGGGGCGCCTTATGGCTGTTTTTGCCTCATTTGGGTGACAGGCTGTGGGGGATGGGTTATATTGCACTGCACAATGAGAGCGTTCGCGCATGGCGCGGCGGCGAATCGGCATTGAACTGCATGGACGGGAATTCGCTACCGAGATGAAGATTCCAAAATCTCTGTTGGTCGACCCGGAGAAGAGCACCGTCTACGGCGCATTTGCTGTTGCCATCTCCATTTGGGCGTTCTCCTACTCCTCGGTTTTCGGGCCGATCCTGATCCTGGCCTATTATGCGGTCTGGCTTCCCCTGATTCTGGTAGACTACCGGCGGCTGTTGCGGCATGCCTCCAGCGCGTGGCTGCCGCTGGCGTTTGCATTCTATGTCTGCCTCTCGGTGTTCTGGTCGGATGCCCCCGGCATCACGTTGAGGACGTCAATCCAGTATTGCTCCCATATCGCCTGCGCCTACATCGCCGCGCGCACCGTCAGCGTCCGGACGTTGACGATAGGCTCGCTGATCGGGATTTTTGTCGTCCTGCTCTATTCGCTCAAGGTCGGGGGTTATTCCTACGATATGCTCGACGGGACGTACAATTTCGTCGGCGCATTCAGCTCCAAGAACCAGATCGGCTTTGTCGCCTCCCTTGGCATCTATTTTTGCATTGTCTTCCTGGTTTTTCTCAGGCGCGGCCGGATAAGCTTCATCCTGACGGCGCCCATCCTCGTCCTATCGGCCTATCTTCTGATCATGGCGCATTCCGCCACCTCGACGGCTTCGATACCGGCAGTTCTCGCTCTGGTGGCTCTGCTTGCCATGGCCAAAAAGCTTCCACTCCGCTACCGACGGGTGATTTTCGTGGTCGGCGCATGCGGGCTGGTCGTGGTCACCGCGGTTGCCTTTGCAGGACTTCTGGATTTCGTCCTTGGCGCCTTCGGAAAGGATTCCACGCTCACCGGACGGACCTATCTTTGGGAGCAGGGCTGGGAAGCGGCGCAGCAGGCGCCAGTCCTCGGCGTCGGCTACGCGGCCTATTGGGTGCAGGGGTTCGCCGAGGCCGAGCGGCTCTGGAACGAATTCTACATCACAACCCGAAGCGGCTTCCACTTCCACAACACCTATATCGAAGCCCTCGTCGAGCTCGGTTATGTCGGGGCGACGCTGATTTCGCTGATCATCCTGCGCACGCTATGGGGCCATATATCGGCCCTGATATTCAGGGCATGGCAAGCCGAGTCGGTGATTCTTGCCGGCGTGATGGTGCTTTTGTTCATTCGGTCCTTCGTTGAGATCGACACCTTCAACCCCTACATCACGGGCTCCTTCCTCCTGTATTACAGCTACTTCAAGCTGGTCAGGGTGCATGTCGCCCGTCCCCGATGGACCGCAGCGGACCTCGCGGAACCAGAAACCGCAGGGCGCTAAGCAAGGGCTAAAATATTACCTTGATTTTGGTGGTGCGCACAAAAACGCCGCCTGACAGCGCCAAGGCCAAGCAATCATCTCATCTCACAGGCAGCAGGCGAGCCTCGCCCGAGTTGGGTTTGCTGCCTGTTGATCAGGCCCTGAGGGTCAGGAGCGCGTACCATGCAAACCGCTTCACAAAGGGAAGCGTCAAAACCACTGAATCGACAGCTTTGCCAACCGTGTAGACGGTCTCCGAGATGGTTCGCGGCATCAGCGCGCTTCCTACGGAGCACAGGCCGAAATAGTCCACCTGGACATCGCTGAAATAGCGGCGGGCCAAAGCGAAGTCCGAAATCAGCAAGGGATGTTCATCAGCGGTGCGGATGAGGGGTGTCCGCTTTCTGTAGGCATTCAGGAGCGGATTGTGTCCCATCGGCTCGTAGAAGGACGCCACGCCGTTCGGCTTCAGGACACGGACCACATCGGAAAAACACCGGTCCAGGTCCAGGTGATGGATGATCCCGCGTCCATACACCAGGTCGAACTTGTTGTCCTCGAACGACATGGCTTCCGCATTCATGGCCAGGAATGTAGCGTTCGTGCTTCCAAGCGCGCTCGCCCGTTCGTTCGCCTTGTTTACTGCTACATCCGAAATATCGATCCCCGTCAGAGATCGGCAAAGATCGGGCAGGTGCAGGGAATGCAGGGACCACCCGCCATTGGAGCAACCGTACTCGAGCACGTCTGCGTTTTTCGAAAGCCGCTTTATCTGCTCGTCTTGACGTTCTGCGCCATGTCGAATCGTTCGATACCACTTGTCCAGGCTTCCTCTTGGATCCTCCTCCTGACTAAACCTGAGATTGTGAAATTCTCTTTCTCGACTGACGATTTCGTCCCTTGCACTGTGCATGACGAAGTCCTCCTCGGATTTGAGTTGCAACTAAAGCACAACATCTCCTTGCGCTGTAATTACTCACGTCCCGAGTTGGCGGCAGGCTGGCTTGTCGGGCAGCGAGCACAGTGTCGACGAGTTCATGGTCGAACTCGTCCGGGTCGAACTCTTTGCCGATCGAATCTTGTTCGGCTTGATCGGATCGGCCGATCGCTCGAAGGCTTACTGGCTTGCCATTGGCACCAGCTTCACCTTGATCACGTCCCCAGGCAGCACGGGTGTATCTTCGCTGGCGGCGATTTCGCTGGTCTTGCCGTCGACCATCCGGACCAGGCCAAACGACATCGTCGGTTCTTCGCCGTCGCGATAGCCTTGCAGTGCTGGGTTCCCCGACATGGCTTCGGCCATCAGGCCGGTGTGCATGTTCATCTTGAGCATTGTTTCGGCGAGATCGGCTTCTGCCTGTTGCCGGCCAGTGGCGAGGTCGGCATTCTGGGTGTTCTCCAGGTCGATGGCGTCCTGGTTGGCCTTGCTGATCGACTGCCTGGCTGTGAGGATAGCCGTTTCGTAATCCAGGATCTGTCCTTCCAGGTCGGCGATCGTTTGCTGCGAACCCAGAACCCGAGTGTTGACCACAAGGCCCTTTTGCGCCAGCGAACCGATGCCGCTGAGCTGTTCCTTTGCCAGGTCGACCTGCCGCTGCTGGTTGACGATCTTTTTCTGCAGCGAATCGATCTCGCTCTGCAGCAGCTTCTTCAAATCGTCGAGCGCCTGAAGGCGCAGTTTGAGATTCTTTTGATCGGCCGTCAGGATCGCCATCTCGTCGGCAACGATGCTTGCCAGCTTCGGATCCTCGGCCAACTCTTTCGGCACGTCAAATGTCGGCTTGTCGGCGATCTGTGCTTCGATGCGCGCGCGCCGAACGATCAGTCGGACCCGTTGGTCCTGGAGAACGTCAAACTCGCCCTTGGCGTTGATCATGTCGCGGTCGTACCGCTGTCCTTCGGGGGCCCGCCGGACACCGCCGGCGATGCTCATCGCCCTCAGGACGGTCAGGTCGGGCACGTAGGGATACTGGCCCGGCGTCTGCACCTCCCCGGAAATGTAGAACGGCCTGTACTGCGCCATTTCGACGGAGGCTTCCGGCCGGTCCGCCAGAGCGAGCTTGCGCTGGAGCGCCTGGCTGATCGCCGCCGCGATCTCGGATGTGGTCTTGCCGGATGCCGGCATTTCGCCGACGAACGGCACCGACAATGTTCCAGACGGGCCGACCGTGTATTCTCCGTTGACGGCTGTCCAGTCGCGGAACGTGCCTTCAACGGTCTGCCATTCGGCCACGCGGATGGTCAGCTTGTCCTGGGATCCAAGCCGGTACTCGTCGGCCGCGGCGAGTTGCGGAACGGCGAGCGCCAGCGCGAGGCAGGTGGTCATAAGCCGCATCGGTCGCATGCGATTGCTAACCGTGCCGGCCCAGGAGATTTCGAAGATGTCTGTTTTCAACTGTATGTTTTCCGATTCGCTTTGGGCCGGTCCGATGAAGCTTGCTGCAGAATGCCTGGCGTCTGGACAGTCACTCCGCGCACAACCGGCTGCCGGCCGGTCAATAGCAGCCCCGCGACATCCAGACGGCAGGCACGGTCTTGATGATGATGCGAATGTCCTCGAACAGCGACCAGTTTTCGACATAGTGGCGATCGAACGCGACACGGCTGTCATAGGAAACGTCATTGCGGCCGCTGACCTGCCAGAGCCCGGTCAGGCCAGGGCGCGATTTCAGGTAATAGACGGCCGAACTGCCGTAGATTTCGAGCTCGTCGCGCACCACCGGGCGAGGACCGACAAGGCTCATGTCACCCTGAAGGATGTTGATGATCTGCGGCAGTTCATCGAGGCTGAGCTTCCTCAGCACGGCCCCGACACGCGTGACGCGCGGATCGTTCTTTAGCTTGCGGGTAGCTATCCATTCGGCCTTGGCGTCCGGGTTGGCGGCAAGGTATGCCGCCAGCACCTGTTCGCCATTCTGCACCATAGTGCGAAACTTGAGGCACGGGAAAATCCGTCCGCCCCGCCCGATCCGCCTGTGACCGTAGAAAATCGGCCCGCCGTCGGAAAACTTGACAAGCAGCGCGACCATCACAAACAGCGGACTGAGAGCAACCAGCCCAATCAGTGAACCGGCGATATCGAAGCTGCGTTTGAGCAGGCCGCCGATTGGTGGAAAGTCGATACCGGCCTGTGGAAAATCCGCGTCGGCCGGCTTGGCTACGTCCCTCATGCATAAACTCCATACGTTGAACGGATGGTTTGCCGCACGATATCAAAAAAATGCTGCATCGCAACACACAATTCCTTGAGCGCCTGAAATAATCGCGTCATGCATTGATTAAATAATAAACCGATCCTGCGCAAATTTTGGCCTTTTATGGCGCGTTCGTGACAAATTATGGGCAACCTTGAAAAAGTTAGTGCCTTTTTGAGGCTGATTTTGGGCGTATCGCTCTTTGTGTCGCGTGGTTGAGAATTATCGTGCTGTAGCTTTTTAAAATATAAAGCGCTCCTAAAGTAAAATACTAATTAATATTTCGGCTCTTACTGACGTGAGTCCATACCGGGTGATTGGTTGTGATGCTGGGGTGTGCGTCGCAACATGGCAGAGTCGATCCCCAAACTTATGCAAAATAATTTGCGGCTGGCCTTGCCCGCTATTGCACACCTTAATAGAGTTGCAAATTGTTTCTGTCAGAGTATGGACAGCGTGGGAAGGCCGGAAGCAACCGGCCAAAAAAAGCGGGTGGCCTCAACAAGCTCGCATGGCGAAGGGGGCTCGGGGTGGTCAATCATCGATTTTTGCCCGAGCAGGTTGACGGGCTATCGGGTATGTCGCTACCAAAATTCATTATCGGCATGATTTTCGCGCTGGCGATCGTGGTCGCCTGGTCTTATCTCAACGGCGCTTCGCTAGGCACAACGCTTCTTCGCGCCATAGCCTGCGCCATTGTCATTCAACTGGGCTACTTTCTGCTCGTTTTCGCCATGGTTGCCAGAAATACCCCGACGTCGGCTGATAAGATTCGCGACGTCGAACGAAAGCTGAGTTCGACCGAAGCGGCCGATGGCGAGAAGTTCAGTGCCAGGAGAAGCCTCCACTGACCTGACGGCAGGTAGCGTCGGCCGGGTCCCTGGCGGACTGCTCGCCCGACAGCATCCTGGGCAACCGACTTGCGGACTTCCCCTTCAGCCTAAGATCCTCTGACTCAGCCACCATGCCTAAGCTCTGTCGATCGACTTGGTGATCAGCCACTCGAGTGCGCCGACGCCCCATCCAGAATGGGCAGGGACGGTGTGCGAAGCGGCCCGCCTATCCCTGGCATTTCACCGCCCGTCGATTTGCGCCATGACGACCCCGAAAGGAAAGACTGGACGGAGCGAGTGATTTTAACGATGCTTCGCACTCGCAGCATAAGTGCCGGCTGATGTTTCGTACAGCCGGGCAGTCAGTGAGAACGAGAGCTGCATTGGGGCAGAAATTCGGAGCTACCTGTGCAGTCGAGAGGCGAATTGATGACAGAACCGGAAGTCTGCGTGATCATTGCCGCTCGCAACGCGGCGCGGACAATTGCGGTTGCCATCGCATCGGCCTTGCGCGAGCCGGAGGTGGCCGAAGTCGTCGTCGTCGATGACGCCTCCACTGACGATACCGCGAAAGTCGTTCGAGCGGCCGACGATGGCAGCGGCAGGCTTTCCGTCATCCGGCTCGACGTCAACGGCGGTCCTTCCTTGGCCCGCAACGCCGCGATAGCCAGCTCCAAATCGCCGTTCATCAGCATTCTGGACGCCGACGATTTTTTTCTCGAGGGCAGATTTCGCGAGTTGTTCGCCAGCGCCGATTGGGATTTCGCTGCCGACAACATCATGATGATCAGGGACGATGCGGCGACCGACGTTTCGAAAATCACCGCTCCGCGGTTTGCGGCCGATCCGGAATTTCTCGATTTCGAGCGCTTCATCGAAGGCAACATCTCCAGTCGTCGTGTGCAGAGAGGTGAGTTGGGTTTCCTCAAGCCGGTGATCAGCCGCGCTTTTCTGGACCGGCATGGGCTGCGCTATGACGAAAACCTGCGGCTGGGCGAAGACTATGAACTCTACGCGCGCGCGGTTGCTTGCGGGGCGCGCTTCAAGGTCATCAGGTCCTGCGGCTACGGAGCGATCGTTCGCGCGGATTCGCTGAGCGGCCAGCACAAGACGCAGGATCTCAAGCGTCTGGCCGACGCGGATCTGGCGCTGCTGGCGATCGACAGTTTGCCGGAAGGCTACAAGGCCGTGCTCAGAAAGCACGAACGGCAGGTGCGCGACAAATATCGGTTGCGAAACTTCCTCGACGTGAAGAACGAGAGAGGGCTGACAGCGGCTGCGGCCTACGCCCTGGCCAGCCATTCCAATCTCATCCCCATCGTTCGCGGCGTGGCCGCCGACAAGCTGGATGCGCTGTTTCGCCGCGCCGGCTTTGGCTCGAAACAGCCTGTGCCGTCGCGGCGCTTTCTCATGGCCGCAACCAGCCCGGTCGGCGAGGCTTGAGCTGGTCCGCCGGCGCGCCACACCGATCATGTCAACAGGTCCTTACCCTGCCTCAAAGCGATGCGAATTTCCGATTCGCCGCACTAGGCGGTTGCCTACTCGCTTTGGGAATGGCATGTATGTTGCGGTGCAGCAATTCTGATTGGCTGTTTGAATCGGCCGAAAATGTCCGCCTGTCAGAGGAGCTGGACGATGCGACAAGAACTTTTTGGCCCGGCCGGGCACAAGGGACAGCTTAGGCCGGCTATGACAGGAAACTGAGCGCATGGCCTCGATATTTGGCTTCAGATCAAGGGATCCGGCTCGAGACAGGCAGACCGATATCTCGCGCCTTGACCGCCTGGCAAAGCTGCTTGACCAGATCGCAGCCGAGATCGAGGCGGAGAAAAACGGGCTTGAGAATCGCTACCGGACAAAGGTCACCAACGCCGCCTTCCTGGTCGAGGCGATGGAAAATGGCGCGGCCTCCTCCAGCAGATCCTCCGAGGTCAGCGAACTGACGAAGTCGATCCTGAATTACGAGCGGCGCATCGCGGCGCTCGCCCGCCAGAACGAATTGATGAAGGGTCTCCGGCATTCGCTGGATGCTATCTTCGACGAAAGCGCCCAACCTGGCTCGGCCACCAAGGCCGATTTCGCCAACCCGGCCGCCGGCGCGGGGTGAAATTTCAAAGAGCCTGGGTGGCGCCACTGGGCAAGAAGCAGGCAACCGGGGACGCTACCGGCAGAAGGTCAAGATCAGCTCGTTTCGTCATGGTTTTGAACATCGACTTGGGTTGGGGAGCGCACAGCACAAGGTGAGTTTGGTATGAACGCGGATTCGAAAAGCACGTCCACCCCAGCAACCGGCGACCGGCCGTTCACGCACATGATGAGGCAAGGGAAACTGAGGCAGCTATGTTCGGGCGGAGCGTTTCTGCTGGTCGCACTCGGCAGCCTGGTTGCGGGCCCGACCCCTTCCCGTTCGCAGGACATCCCGACTGCGCCATCGTTCGTCGATGATTTCACCAGCTTCGACCGGGCGCGTTGGTACATTGCCGACGGCTGGGCGAACGGCAAGTATCAGAACTGCATCTGGTCCAAAAGACAGGTCAAGCTTTCCAATGGCATGCTGACGCTCGGTTTCGAAAAGCAGAAGGTGAAGGATCGCGACTTTGCCTGCGGCGAGGTCCAATCCAAGCAGCGCTTCGGCTATGGCACCTATGAGGCGCGGATGAAAACCGATTCGGGCTCTGGCATCAACGCCTCCTTCTTCACCTACATCGGCCCAACCGACAAGCAGCCGTGGGATGAAATCGACTTCGAGGTGCTGACCAAGGACACCTCCAAAGTGCAGGTCAACGCCTACATCGCCGGCAAGGGCAATAACGAGAAAGTGGTCGATGTAGCTGGCGGCACCGACAAGGCTTTTAATGATTACGCCTTCGTCTGGGAGAAGGACCGGCTGCGCTGGTACGTCAATGGCGAGCTGGTGAACACGATCACCGATCCGGCAAAGCTGCCCAGCCATGCGCAAAAGATATTTTTTAGCCTCTGGGGCAGCGACACGATGAAGGAATGGCTGGGGCCGTTTTCGGATCCGGGTCGCAAGCTTACCTTGCAAGTGGATCGCATCGCATTCACGGCGCTCGGCCAGCCATGCCAGTTTCCGGAATCGCTGGCATGCAGCATTAAGTAAAGACCAATCTGAACCGGCCGGGCCGAAAGCGCTCCGAAGTCTTGAACAGGAATGAAATCAAATGAATTTGACGGTCTTTGGAATCGGCTATGTCGGTCTGGTGCAGGCGGCGGTGCTTGCCGAAGTCGGCCATCAGGTACTATGCGTCGACATCGACGTGAAAAAGGTGGAGCGGCTCAATCAGGGCCTCATTCCGATTTTCGAGCCCGGGCTCGAAAACCTCGTCAAGGAGAACCATGCGGCCGGCCGCATCAAGTTCACCACCGACGCCGCGGCCGCCGTCAAGCATGGCCAGATCCAGATGATCGCTGTCGGCACGCCTCCGGGCGAGGATGGTTCGGCCGACCTCAAATATGTGCTGGCCGTTGCCGAGGCCATCGGCCGGGAGATGGATGCGCCCAAGATCGTCGTCGGCAAGTCGACCGTGCCGGTCGGAACCTGCGAAAAGATTAAGGCCAGGATCGCCGTGACGCTGAAGGCGCGGGGCCGCGAGGATCTTACTTTCGACGTCGCCTCCAATCCGGAATTCCTCAAGGAAGGCTCCGCGGTGGCCGACTGCATGAAGCCCGACCGCATTATCGTCGGCACCGGCAGCGAGGACACCGAGGCGGTGATGCGTGAGCTTTACGCTCCATTCAACCGCAACCACGAGAAGATGATCGTGATGGATGTGCGCAGCGCCGAGTTCACCAAATACGCGGCCAATTGCATGCTGGCGACCAAGATCAGCTTCATGAACGAAATGGCCAATCTGGCCGAGGAACTCGGCGCCGACATCGAGGAGGTCCGCAAGGGCATCGGCAGCGATCCGCGCATTGGCTACCACTTCATCTATCCGGGCCTCGGTTATGGCGGCTCGTGCTTCCCCAAGGATGTGCGCGCCCTGATCAAGACCGCCGAAGGCGTCAAATTCGATGCCAAGCTGCTGCGCGCCGTCGAGGAACGCAACAACGAACAGAAATCGGTCCTGTTCGATAAGGTGAACCGCTCTTTCAACGGCAATCTGAAGGGCAAGACTTTTGCGCTGTGGGGCCTGGCGTTCAAGCCCAATACCGACGACATGCGTGAGGCGCCGGCTCGGGTCTTGATGGAAGCGCTCTGGAAGGCCGGCGCCAAAGTGCAGGCTTACGATCCCGAGGCGATGCAGGAATGCCAGGCCGTCTACGGACTGCGCGAGGATCTGCTCTTGTGCGGGACCAAGGAGGCAGCGCTGCGTGGCGCCGATGCGCTCATGATCGCCACCGAGTGGAAGAATTTTAAGGCACCCTCGTTCGACGCGATCAAGGATGCGCTGTCCACGCCGATCATCTTCGACGGTCGAAACCTCTACGACCCCAAGGTCATCGCTCGCTACGGCATCGAATATCACTCGATCGGCAGGATGGCGGCGTGAGATCAGGCGGGACAGGCCGGTGGCTAGGACATCAAGGACGATCGCGAAGGCTTCGATGAACGCGCTAGTGTCAACAAGGGGTCTTCTCTGATGGTGCTGGGCATCAGGCCGGAACAGATCGCCAACGAGCATTTCGATCTTGTCGCAGTCGGTTCCGGTTTCGGTTCGGCCTTCTTCCTGCATGCGTTCGCCAAGCAGCGAAAGGCACGCATTCTGGTTCTGGAATGGGGCGGGCACAACACGCATGAATGGCAGCTCGATCAGAACGTCAACACCGACATCGAAGACAAGACCACCTACAAGACCAACTCTGACAAGCCGTGGAATTACACCATCGGATTGGGTGGCGGAACGAATTGCTGGTTCGCCCAGACGCCGCGCTTTCACCCGAACGACTTCAGGCTGAAAAGCCTCTATGGCGTCGGTAACGACTGGCCGATCAGCTATGACGAGCTCGAGCCGTTTTACTGCGATGCAGAGGACGTCATGTCGATTTCAGGCGACCCCGACATGGCGGCGATGATGCCGCGTTCCAGGCCATTTCCCCAGCCACCGCATCACATGTCGACGCCGGACCGGATGATGAAAGCGGCGCAGCCGGACCAGCATTTTGTCATGCCGACAGCCCGCGCGCGCGTGCCGACCGCGCAACGGTCTTCTTGCTGCGCCAACTTGCGGTGCGGATTATGCCCGGTCGATGCCAAATTCACCGCCAACAATGGCCTGATGCACGTCTTCGAGCATCCCGACGTTTCGGTCTGCCTTGGCGCTGAAGTGCGCCGGCTCGACCATATCGGCGGTTCGGTCCGTTCGGTCTCATTCGTGCATGAGGGCAAGGAATATTCGGTCAGCGGCGATCTTTTCATACTGGGCGCCAATGCCATCCAGAGCCCGGCGATCATGTTGCGGTCCGGCCTGTCGGGCGAATTCGTCGGGCGCGGCCTGCACGAATCCTACGGATGGAATTTCGAAGCCTATCTCGACGGTGTCGATAATTTCGACGGAAGCACCATCACCACCGGCTTGAATTTCGGCCTTTATGACGGCGCTCACAGATCGGACCATGCGGCGGCGCTGGTCTATTTCGAAAACCGCTGGCAGCACGGGATGCGCCCTGAAAAGGGACGTGTCCGTCAGACGCTTCCCATCATCATTGTTACCGAAGACCTGCTCGACCCGGAAAATCTCGTGGTTCTCGACGAGGATGAAAACGCCTTCGTCAGTTTCGCGGAAGCATCCGACTATGCGGTCAAGGGCATGGCGCGGGCAAAGGAGAAATTGGCGGCGCTTCTGGCGCCGCTGCCGGTCGAAGAGATCTTCGATCGCGGCATCCGGCGCACCGAGTCGCATGTCCAGGGCACGTTGCGGATGGGCTCGAGCCCGGCGGATTCGGTGGTCGATCGGGACATGATCCACCATCAGCTCAGGAACCTGGTTGTCGTCGGCTCGAGCACATATCCAAGCTGTTCCTGCGCCAACCCGAGCCTGACGGCGGCAGCCCTCTCCCTGCGGGCGGCGAGCCGGATAGCAGGAAAGGAAATGGCCGGATGACCAAGGTTTCGCGACGCGCGGCACTGGCCATCATGGCTGGCGGAGTTGCTTCGACCGGCATCGCCTACACCACCGTTTCCTCGCTTTCGGACGAAGACCTGGTGCGCGTCACGCTCGAAAGATATTTCGGCAGGCTGAACATGCGCATCGAACATTTGCAGCAGTTCGTCCTGGAATTCCAGAAGCGGAACCCCTGGATATTTCCAAACACAAAGCTGGGCGATGCTGTCACTGTGCTTGAGGCGCTGAAATTGGGCGCCGCACGCCGGTTTCTGCCCGAACAGAAAAAACAGGACCTGAGGCATTTCGACCGCTGGGTCATTGCCGAGTTCCATATGCTGACCGACTACGCCCGGCGCAGTTCGCCAGCCGACCCGGTCCGGTTCACCGGATGGCAGCCGTGTACCAATCCGTTCGCCAATTTGGAGACGCAGCAGGATGCTTGAAGCGGGTCGCAAGCCAGCATCCGTAAATAAGCCGTGCGTCATTGCCCGTAAACTTGAGAATGCGACAAGGAGCCGAAACCATGAAAGTGCTTTTTGCAGGCGGTAACGGTTACACGCCCCAGTTCAGCGGCGGTGTCCAGTCCAGCACCCATCACCTTGCCGAACAGTTGCGCGAGCACGGGCATGAGGCTTCGGTGCTCGCCGCCCTGTTCGGCCAGGGCGTCTTCGGCTACAAGGCGCGCGCCAAGATGAAGCTTTTGAGGCAGCGCGCTGTCATCGACAGCTTTCCAGGCTATCCGGTCGTGCGCGCCTGGTTTCCCTGGGAGGCGGCGGGTTTCGCCGTCGAAAAGCTGAGGCCGGATGTCGCCGTGGTCCAGTGCCACAAGTCGGTTCCGATCGGCAAGGCGCTGCAGGCCGAAGGCGTGCCGCTGGTCGTCTATCTCAGGAATGTCGAGTTCCACGAATTGGGCGGCGATCTGCGCGAGCTGCATTCGGCGCTCTACATAGCCAATTCCGAGTTCACGGCGCGCACCTACAAGGCAAAATTCGATATCGATTCGACGGTTATACCGCCGACCATCAATCCCGCGCTCTACCGCACGCCGACGACGGGCGAGTTTGTCACGCTGATCAACCCCTATGAGGAAAAAGGTTTCGAGCTTGCGGTGCGCATCGCCGCCGCCTGCTCTGAAATCCCGTTCCTGTTCGTCGAAAGCTGGAAGCTTGACGATGATCATCGGGCCCGGATCGAGCAGACGATCGCGCCGCTCGGCAACGTCACCCTGGGGAGCCGGACCAACGACATGAAGACGGTCTACGGCCGCACGAAAATCCTGCTGGCTCCCAGCAAATGGGAAGAGGCCTGGGGTCGGGTGGCGTCGGAAGCCCATTGCAGCGGCATTCCAGTCGTCGGCTCGCGTCGTGGCGGCCTGCCCGAAGCGATCGGCTCCGGTGGCGTGGTGCTGGATTACGATGCCCCACTCGCCGACTGGGTGGCAGTGGTCAGGCGTCTGTGGACCGACAGCCTGGAATATGGGCGGCTTTCAGCGGCGGCGCGTGCATTCTCCGAGCGCCCGGAACTCGATCCGGCGGGTCAATTCGCGACCTTCTTCTCGATGCTGGAGAGGGCGACACAACAGCCTTCGCGGCAAGCCGCCTAACCCATGTCGCGCAAAAGCATTCCCTCGGGCCTGACCCTGGGCGGCCTGACCCGAGGGTGCGTAGCGGTTTTGCGATAACGACTGCATAAAACAAAACAAAAGCGCGCGTCGCGTGACGCGCTTTAAGTCCCGAAACCAGGTTCAAGCCGGTCGTTTGACCCGGCTTTTGAGCGTCTCGTAACCGCGTTCGCCAAGCAGCGTGCGCGCGACGGTCTTGATTGCCGTCTTGCGCCCGTCAGGCGAACTGATCTGCCTTAACCTGCCCGGAAGGTTGCGCGCCGCCTGTCCAAGTGCCGGAAGTGACAGCGTGTCAGGATAAATTACCAGATGCGTTTCAACGCACAGCACCGGCTTGCCGGAAAGCTCGGCGATCTTGAGGGCCTGCTGGTGCTCGCTTTCGATGAACAGGATGGCATCGGATTTGCGGTAGAAATCGGCTTTGAAACTGCCATGCACGCCAAGCCGTTGCCGTTCAGCCTTGCTCGGCAGGTCAAGCATGATCAGCTTGTCGTATTCTATGCCGTGCTTTGCCAGCCATGCTTCGGTAAGCGTGCGGTATTTCTCGAGCCGGCTGGTGACGAGCCAGCCGATCTTGCGGGTCGGGCCAAACAGAGGCAGCGCTTCGCCCAGGAATTTCTCATAGGCGGGGCCGTCGTCATTCTCTGCTTCGGTCGGGTCCAGGCAAAGCACACCGTCAATGTCGACGCAGCTTTGCGCGAGGAATTTGTGGTGCATGAAGTTCCATTGGAACATCCTTGGATGCGGCACGACCTCGAGGACGATGTCGGTTTCCTCGTGTTGGGGCAGCAGGCCGAACACCGCGGCAAAGGTGAAGTCCGCCTTGATGCCGGCGGCCTCTACCCGACTGCGCGCCTCTCTCATGGCAGCGCCGCCGCTGACGCTGTCGTCGATCACCAGGACCTTGCGCATATCGGTCGCCTGGCGGTCGAGCGCGGCGCGCCGTTTGGTGACGCCCGAAGTATAGATCTTACCGGCCAGGAAACTATCCAGGTCGGTCATCGGAATGTTCGCCGTCAGGCTGAGCAGGGTGGCGGCGAGAATCCCGCTTCGCGGGACCCCCACCACCAGGTCGATGTCGCGCGGCAACCGGTGAAGGTTTCTGACAATCGCATCATTCATGTCGGAGATCGATCGGTAGTGCATGGGATCAGACCTGGTCCTCGTATGGATGTCCGTGCAAGTTACTTCGCCTCGCTTGGTGCGGCCTTAGGCGCCCGCGCCGGCAGCAGTTTTAAGGCCTCCCGCAACGCCTCGCGGCCGGAAGCAAACGCCAGCGCGGTCATGACCGTGATCATGTAGGACAGCGCCACCGCGCTCGCCATCGCGAAGATGTGCTGTTGCGGCAGCAACGGCTTGGCGAACCAGATCGCGGCAAGCGCCAGATGCGCGCCAAGCACGAAGGGCGTTGCCGCGCGAAGCATATGGCTTGCCCGCAGCGGCCCGGTCTTTCCGATATACAGCCACAGAAAAGGCGTTCTGAGATACTCGCTGACCGCATAGGCGATCGCCACGCCCAGCGCGCCATAGGGCAGGCCGATCAGGAAGGCCAGCACCGACGTCAAGGCTGTTATGATGCCCCAGCGCATGAAATCGCCCGAGCGGCCCTGGCTGATGAAAAGCCATCCCGCCGGGTTGTTGAGCGGCTGCAGCAGACCGGCAAAACCGAGCGCCAGGAAGATGCTGGAACTCTGCCGCCACTGCTCGCCGAGCACGAACGGTATCAGCACGTCGGCCATGGCGATGGCGAAGGCGACACCCGGAAGTGCGACCAGCAATATCAGCGGCATGACGCGAAGATAAGCGCTGCGGTAGCGATCCGGCTCGTCCTTCAGCCTGGAAAGAGCCGGCACCATGACCTTCGACAGCGGATTGGTGATCTGGCTCAACGGAAACAGAAGCAGCTTGTAGGCGCGGTCATAGAGTCCAAGCTGCGCTTCGCCCCAGTATTTTCCGATCAGCACATTGTCGAGATTTCGGGCAAAGAAGTTGGCGAAGTTGAACCCGGTGATGCCGGCGCCGAAATTGATCAGCTCGCTAATGCCGTTGACCTTGCGCGGCAGGCTGGGGCGCCATCGCGAGTTTGCCCAGTAGCAAAGCGTGGGCAGTACGGCTGCTGTCAGGGTGCCGGCAAAAAGCGCCCAGTAGGAACGGTCGATGAAAGTCCAGGCGATCGATACGGCTAGGCCGGCAATGGCACTTGCGACGTCGATGATGGCCAAGCGGGCGAACTGCATTCGGCGTGTCAGCAGCGCCAGATGCTGGGCGCCCAGCCCATAGGCTATGATCTGCAGCCCGAGTGCTGCCACCAGACCAGACACCCGCGGTTCGCCATAGAAGGCGGCGACCAGAGGCGCCGCGCCGGCAAGCACGCAGGCGAGCAATGCGCTAACCGCGACATTGACCCAGAACAGGTAATTGACCTCTTCATGCTTGATTCCGCTTTTCTGAACCGTCGCCTGGGTCAGGCCGAAATCCTGGAACAGCGCGATGAACGCCAGCACAGGCGCGCACATCGCCACGACGCCGAAGTCCTGGGGCGAGAGCAGGCGCGACAGCACGATGACGGAGACGATCTGCGTCGCAACCCGCACCGATTGCGCCAAAGCCGTAATGATAGCGCCGCGTCCGACCGATCTGCGGAGAGAGCCCTCTGGCGGGTCGAATGCATTGGCTTGCAAATTCAGGGTCCCTGATTTTCGTGCCGGTCCCGGAGTCCCGGCCGATGCCCGATGCCACCATCAAACTACGGCAATAATATTGCAGCGCAACAAAAAACATTGATTTTTGCTACGCTGCACCAAAAATGTTGCGATGCAGCACGAGCTGTACTAGGATTCTTTCGGGCGGGCCAACAGCGGTCGAGTTTTTCATGCTGCATGTCTTGTACTTGGTGCACGACGTCTCCGATCCGGCAGTGCGCCGGCGGATCATAATGCTCAAGGCAGGCGGTGCCCAGGTCACACTGGCAGGCTTTCGCCGGTCAGCAAGCCCGATCGCCGAGGTCGAGGGCTTGCATCCGATCGATCTTGGCGCAACGCGCGATGGGCGATTCGCCCAGCGGCTGGCAGCGGTCACCAAGGCGGCGGTTTCGATCGGGTCGACACTCGGTTCGATGCCCAGACCCGACCTCATCATCGCGCGCAATCTGGAAATGCTGGCGCTTGCCCGGCGTGCCAAATCGGCATTCCAGGCAACCGTGCCGATCGTCTATGAGTGTCTCGACATCCATCGCCTGATGCTTCGCGACGATTTTCTGGGCAAGGCGATGCGCGGCGCGGAGCGCTATCTGGCCAGGGATGTAAAGCTGCTGGTCACCAGTTCGCCGGCCTTCATCGCAAACTATTTCAAGCCGTTCGGGCAGATTGCCGCGCCGGTCGAACTGCTCGAAAACAAATATTTCGAGCCTGCCGCCGTTTCGCTGAATGATCGCACGGCGGCGGAGCCCGTCGCTCCGCCTTGGCGGATCGGCTGGTTCGGCGCGCTCCGATGCCGCCGCTCCCTGGAACTGCTGGCCGAATTTTCCCGGCGACACGAGGGCCGCTTCGAAATCATCCTCAGGGGCCGTCCGGCGCTTTCCGAATTTCCGGATTTCCACGGTTTCGTCGAATCTGAGCCCTGGCTCTCGTTTGGCGGACCCTATCGGAATCCCGAAGATATGGCGACGATCTACCGTGAGGTTCATTTTTCCTGGGCCATCGATTTTTTCGAGCAGGGGCTGAATTCTGAATGGCTGCTGCCCAACCGCCTCTACGAGGGCTGCCGCTTCGGCGCCGTGCCGATCTCGATGGGCCACACCGAAACCGGCCGGTTCCTCGACCAGCAGGGAATCGGTGTTCTCTTGCCTCAAGCCACTCCCGAGGCACTCGAGGCTGCCTTGGGCGAGTTGGAGGAGCATCGTTTCGGGAAATTGCGGGCGCGTGTTCTTGCCCGCAATCCGCGAATCTGGAGCCACGATCGCAGCGATTGCCGGGCGCTCGTCGAGAAGCTTCGCGGGTTGACGGTCGCGCCCGGTTCATATGCTGCCGAGGCACTGGCTTAGGATGGCTAGGGAAGGACATGGGCCGATGATGCAGACCGAAATGCCGTCCAACCTGATCGTGATTCCGTGCCTGAACGAAGCGGCTCACATCGGTGCGCTTGTTCACGAGCTTCGACCGGCCGCCGAAAGGCTCGGCGCCCGGATCATCGTTGCCGATGGCGGTAGCACGGACGGCACCAGGGCGATCGTCGAGGAGATCGCCAGGAAGGATCCTAGGATCATCCTTCTTGACAATGAAAAGCGCCTCCAGAGCGCGGCGATCAATCTCGCCATCGCCAGGTACGGCGATGGGGCTGAATATTTCATTCGCATCGACGCGCATGGCGGCTACCCTCCGGATTATTGCGATCGGCTGATCGAAGAGGCGCTGGCCACCGGCGCCGATTCGGTCGTCGTCTCGATGCTGACCAGCGGCAGCGGCACAGTGCAGAACGCGGTTGCGGCTGCACAGAATTCCAAGCTCGGCACGGGCGGCTCCAAGCACCGGCATCTCTCGGCGGGAGAGTGGGTCGACCACGGTCACCATGCGCTGATGCGGATTTCGGCGTTCAAGGCGGTGGGCGGCTATGACGAGACGTTCAGCCACAACGAGGATGCGGAGTTCGACTACCGGCTGCGCAAGGCCGGCTACCGGATCTGGATGAGCGGCAAGACGCAAATGATCTATTACCCGCGCTCGTCGCTCGCCGGCCTCTATTTCCAGTATCTCGGCTATGGCCGCGGCCGGGCAAAGAACGTTCTCAAGCACCGCATGATACCGAAGGTCCGGCAGATGGTGCCGCTCCTGGTGTTCCCTGTCGTCCTTCTCTCTGCCTTTTTCTTCGTGCATTGGCTGGCAGTCATGCCGATTCTGGTGTGGGCGTCGGTTTGTCTCGGCTATGGCGTGTGGATTGCGATCAGCCAGCGCAATCCGGACAGCGCCCTTGCCGGGATTTCGGCGATGGTCATGCATTTCGGCTGGTCCGTCGGTTTCTGGCTGCAACTGCTTGGACCGCGATTGCAACGTAGAAGGGTGGCGTGATGGGTGTGGCCGAAAAAAACCGCAGCGTCGACGTCTGCGTCTGCACGTTTAGGCGGCCGGAGCTTGCCGACACGCTTCGCTCGGTAGCCGCCCTGGACGTGCCTTCGGGATTCGACATCCGCGTCATCGTCGCCGACAATGATGACGGGCCAACGGCCGAACTGCTGGTGGCGACGCTGGCGGAGACGCTGAAGCTGCCGATCAGCTATCGTCATTGCCCGGCACGCAACATCTCGATCGCCCGCAATGCCTGCCTCGACGCCAGCACGGCGGATTTCGTCGCCTTCCTCGACGATGACGAAACGGCATCGTCCAGATGGCTCGCCGAACTGGTTGCGACGGCGGACTTGAGTGGCGCTGCCGCCGTGCTCGGGCCAGTGCGGGCGCGCTATCGGCCGGATGCGCCCAACTGGATGCGCCGCGGCGATTTTCACTCCACCTTGCCCGTCTGGGTGGGCGGCGAGATCCGCACCGGCTACACCTGCAACGTCCTGCTCAGGATGGGCGCCGACAGCCTCCGCGGCCGGCGATTCAGCCTGGCGCGTGGTCAGACCGGTGGCGAGGACACCGAATTCTTCGACCATATGGTCAAGGCCGGCGGTCGCATCGCCTTTTCGCCGCAGGCCTGGGTCGATGAAGTGGTGCCGCGCGCCAGGGCGGCTTTCGACTGGCTCCGTCGCCGCCGGTTCCGCGTCGGGCAGACGCATGGGCACCTGCTGGGGCGCGACGCGCATGGCCTCGCGTTGGTCAGGCAAGTCGGCCTCGCCTCGGCAAAGGCGGTTTTTTGTTTCGCATCGGCAATCCCGGTCGCCATCAGTCCCGTGCGCAGGAACCGCAGCGTGCTTCGCGGCATCATGCATGTCGGCGTCGTGAGCGGTCTTGTCGGCGTGCGTGAAATCCGCCAATACGGCCTGCCCTCGCCGCAGGAAGGGGGCAAGCGTGCAGCCTGACGTCACCTTTGTCATTGCCGCCTACAATTCGGAGCTGACCATCGAGCGGGCGATCGCCAGCGCCATCGCCCAGCGCGATGTGAGCGTGGAGGTGATCGTCGTCGACGACCAGTCGCGCGACCGGACGCTCGATCTGGCGCGATCCTACCCCGAAGGCATCGTCCGCGTCGTCGCACTTGAGCAAAACCGCGGTCCAGGCGGCGCCAGGAATGTCGGCCTTGAGCTTGCCCGCGGCAGGTGGGTGGCGGTCCTCGATTCCGACGACGCGGTCTATCCCGGGCGGATCTGCACCATGATTGACCGCGCCGAGAAAGCGGGCGCCGCGATCGCAGTCGACAATCTCCAGGTGGTTCGCGAGGACGGTGTTGCCGAAGAGACGATGTTCCCGGCCGACTATCTCGAGGGTTTGAGTGAAATCTCGCTGGCGGACTATATTGCCGGCAATGTGGTCTTCGAATCCAGGTTCAATCTCGGTTATCTCAAACCGATCTTCCAGCGCCGGTTTCTGAACGAAAACGGGCTTCGCTATGACGAAAGCCTGATCATCGGCGAGGACTACATCCTGCTGGCCAGTGCTCTGGCCAAGGGCGGCAAGTGCGTGGTCGAGCCGACGACCGGCTATGTCTACCATATCCGGACCGGCTCCATTTCCCGCGTGCTCGAACTTCATCACGTCGAGTCGATGCGTAAGGCCGACCTCGTTTTCGCCAGAGCCCATTCGATGGACGCAAAGGCCGCAGCCGCTTTCGCAAGGCGCACGCGCAGCCTGCGCAAGGCGGCGTCTTTCCTTTCTCTGGTCCAGCACATCAAGGCGCGATCCCCACTCAAGGCGGTGTGGACGGCGCTCAGCGATCCGGCGGCGGTTTGGCATATGGGCATGCCGATCGCCGTTCGGCTGCGAAGGTTGGCGGCGCAATTTGCCGTGGGTGCGGGGGAGGTGAAGGGTGCAGGCAGCTGAAAAATAGTTTTCGCGGCCTGCGACAGGTTGAAGTCGATCTCCTCAGAAGGAATATGCAATGAAGAAAGTCAGGAAGGCAGTCATACCGGTAGCGGGGCTTGGAACGCGATTCCTGCCGGCGACCAAGTCGATGCCGAAGGAAATGCTGCCGGTCGTCGACAGGCCTGTCGTGCAATATGCGGTGGACGAGGCGTTCGAAGCCGGCATCGAGCACATTGTCTTCGTGACGGGCCGAAACAAGGCGGTCATCGAGGATTATTTCGACCTCCATCCAGAATTGATCGGAACTTTGGAGCAGACCGGCAAGACGGCGCAGCTTCAGGCGCTGGAAAGCCTGCTTCCCGTGGCTGGTGCGACGAGCTTCATCCGGCAGCAGTCACCGCAAGGTCTCGGCCATGCGGTATGGTGCGCCCGGGAAGTCATCGGCGATGAGCCCTTCGCATTGCTGTTACCGGACATGGTGTCCTTCGGCGGTCGCGGATGTCTCGCTGAAATTGCGGACCTCTATGCGCAGACCGGGGGAAACGTCATCGCCGTCGAGCGCTGCGACCCGACCGAGACGAGCAAATACGGCATCGTCGGCTGCGGCGCCGATGTCGGCTCGGGCTTCGAGGTCACCGCCATGGTCGAAAAGCCGGCTCCGGCGAATGCGCCGTCGAACTACTACATCAACGGCCGCTATATCCTGCAGCCTGAAATATTCGGGCTGCTCGGCAATCAGCAGCGCGGCGCCGGCAATGAGATCCAACTGACCGACGCCATGGTCCGCCTTGCGCAAAGCCAGGCTTTCTTCGCGCAGCCCTTCAACGGCCGGATGTTCGATTGTGGCTCGAAGGAAGGGTTCATCCAGGCCAATGTCGCCTTCGCGCTGGCGCGCGACGACATGAAGGGACCGATCTTCGAGATGCTTCAGGAGTTCGTCCGGTTGCATGAGCGCCGGGTGGAAGCCGCATAAAGCCCATTTTTGGGAGCAAGCATATGAATGGTGACGCAAGACATGCCGATAGGTTTGATTGCCCAGGTCCCGCGGTGGCTGGCATGAAGCTTGCGTTGGGCATATGCTGATGCTCCCGCTCTAGCGCCTGCAAACGAGAGCAGCGGACCCGAGTGGAGACAGGCTTTGGGATCCGCGGCTCAAACAAAAATAGAGCGGCGGCGCGTTCGACTTGAGAGACCGCCGCTCTAGATGCAAACTTGAATTGGACCGAAGATGAATTATGCCAATTTTCCTCTCGACAAGAGGAAACCATTGCCGAGTTCGGACCCAGTCAGCGCCGACGATTTCATCGATGTCGAGCGCCTGCTCGGCATGGCAGCAAGGCAGGCAAAGGTGGTTGCGGCATGCGCTGCCATCGGACTTTTTCTGGGCGTGCTCTATTTGCAGACCACGCCTCCCACCTACATGGCGACGAGCCGTGTGCTGATCGACGAAGGATTGAACAAGGTCGTTGACGAGGTCTCGGCGGCGTCGGTCAGCATGCAGACCGACTCCGCCATTCTGAGCCAGATCGAAATACTCCACTCGGCGAGACTGGCGGCGGTGGTCGTCGACAAGCAGAAGCTCGATCAGAACGACGCTTTCATGAACCCTCCGACGTCGGCCGTGTCGAAGGCTGCCGGTTTTGTGCGCGGCGTGGTCCGGTATTTCCGTCCCAATCCCGCCGTGGGTACGGCCGACGTTACTCAGCTTGACCCGGCGACGCGTGACGCGATGATTGCCTCGTCGCGGCGCGATTACGCAATCCTCAAACTGCAGGACGAGGTGCAAGCCGAGCGCATCGGTCGCAGCTATGTGATCTCCATCGCCTACCAGGCCACGGACCCCGCACTTGCGACCGCGGTTACTAAAGGCTATGCCGACGCCTATCTCGCCGATCAGCTCGATGCGAGCTTTGATGCGACCGAGCGGGCGGCGGTCTGGCTGCAAGGTCGGCTGACGGAGCTTCGCGAAAGCTCCCAGGCAGCGGCGCTCGCCGTCGAGAAGTTCAGGGCCGAACATGGGCTGGCCGTCGATGACGGCCAGTTGATCAGTGACAAGCAACTGTCGGACCTCAATGGCCAGCTCATTGAGGCGCAGGCCGACACCGCCCGCGCCAGCGCCCGCTACCAGCAATACAAGTCGATCGTCGAAAGCGGTTCGGACAACGCATTCAGGGACGCCGCGATATCCGCCGACCAGCCGAGCAACTCGATCATTTCAACGCTCAAGACCCGCTATCTCACTGTCGCCAAGCGGCAGCAGGATATCGAAGCCAATTTCGGGGCTGAGCATCCCCAGGCGGTCGCACTTGCCAAGGAAAGGGCCGACATATCGGCGCAGATATTCGGCGAGCTGAAGCAATTGACCGAAAGCTACCGCAACGAATACGAAGTCGCTCTCGCGCGCGAGACGGCGCTCCGTGCAAATGTCGCGTTAGCGGCTGGCAAGAGTTCCATCGATAACCAGTCGCAGGTCAAGCTGCGCGAACTGGAGCAGAAGGCAACGGCGCTCTCGACGCTCTATCAAACGTTCCTTGGCCGCTACGAGGAAGCCTCCCAGCAGCAGTCCTTCCCGGTCGGCAAGATCCGCGTCATCTCGGACGCGACGCTGCCGAAGTCCGCGGCAACCCCGCGCACGTCCATAGTGCTGGGACTTTCGCTCGTGCTTGGCGTGATGTTGGGAGCCGGGGTTGGTGGCCTGAATGAGTTCAGGGAGCGGTTCTTCAGGACCGGCGAAGACGTTCGCGATCGCGTCGGCCTCAAATTCCTTGGCTACCTGCCGATCATTGGCAGCAAGGTCGCCAAGGACGACAAGCGCGATGACGGTCAGGCGGATATCAAATCCGCCCAATCACCATCGGCGGCTGAAAGACGCGCGCGCATGCGGGTGAGCATCGACGCCCCGGCATCGATGTTTTCCGAGACGCTGCGCAGCGCCAAGATTGCCTTCGACGTGGTGATGGAAGGGCAAGGCAGCCGGGTCATCGGCGTGATCTCGGTCCTTCCCGGCGAGGGCAAGTCGACCGTGGCGGCGAATCTGGCTGGATTGCTTGCCGCCAACGGGTCGAAAACGCTGCTGGTGGACGGCGACCTGCGTAACCCCGGCCTCAGCCGCAGCCTTGGCATGGAAGCCGAGCAAGGCCTGATGGAAGCGGTGGTGAGCGGGCAGACCTGGCAGTCCGTCGGCAAGATCGACCGGCAGACCAAGCTGGCGATCGTCCCCGCCGTACCGCGCGGTCATTTCTCGCACACAAGCGAGCTTCTGTCGTCGGCCGGGATGCGGCGTTTCATCGACAATGCCAAGGAGACCTTCCAGTACATCGTCGTCGATCTGCCGCCGCTCGGCCCCGTGGTCGATGCCAAGGCCTTTGCTCCGCTTGCCGACGGCTTCGTGCTCGTGACCGAGTGGGGGCGTACGCCGCGTGCGATGGTGCAATCCATATTGAGTTCGGAATCCTATATCGCCAACAAGATCGTCGGCGTGGTCCTCAACAAGGTCGATTTGAAGAAGCTGGCGAAGTATGGATCGATCGGCGGCTCGGAAAAATTCTTCGACAGATATTCGTCATACTATCTGGAGAAGTCGGAAGCTCGGACGAAGGTGAACAGCTGAGGCCGGTCTGTAGGACCGGCAGATCGTCGTCTTCCGCCGTCAGGCCGACACCGGGCTGAGGCCGTCGTGAGCGAAGACGAATGCCCCTCGAACAGACCACGACCGGCAGCCTGTACACGAGCCGGTAGGGTCGGTGGCGAATGACGTTCCTTAGGGTGCCGGTCGATTTCCTCGCTTGATCAGGTCGCCGAGCCGCGACGGGTCGCGCAAAAGCGTCCGCACCCTGCTTTGTGCCGGACATTCCACCGTAGGACGTTTGCAGCCAGGAACCGGCGTGACAACGCTGGCGCGTTACGCCGCCTTTAGACGGTAGCGGAAGATGGTGTGGTCGAGCAGAAGCCGGATGCGCGGTTCGGCCTCGATCGCAATCAGCCAGCTCGCGGCGATCATGGTCGCCCCGACGATGACCACCGAAAGCAGGTATGGCACTCCCGCACGCATCAAGGCGCCGAGAATGGCTGCGCCGACGACATTATGGATCAGATAGAGAGGGTAGGTCATCAGGCCGATCCGGCGCCAGCCGCGCCAGGACAGGTCGAGCCGTAACGACCACGCCATCAGCGCCATGGCAGCGAGGAACAGGACGATCGGCGGCCCGTAGGGCATCGCGGCTTCGACCTTGATGCTGCGGACGTCGACAGCACTTATGATCTGCAGCACGCCGCCGGCCAGGAACAAGGCGCAGAAGACAAGGCGGGCGGGGGTCACTGCCTTGAAACGCATCAGCCAGAACAGCACACCTGTCGCGAAAAAACATCCGTGATGCACCAGGAGCAGGTCGAGCCAGCGCGCCTCGGCAAGGTCCGTCCAGTCGAATGGATAGTACAGGCACCAGAAAAGCGTGCTGATCGCGCCGAGCGCAACTGCCACCGCTTCCATCAGGTCGAAGCGGCCGAGCCGCAGCAGGATCCAGACGATGGCATAAAAGGCGATCTCGATGCCGAGCGTCCAGTAGACGCTGTCGACCCAGGGGTTGAACGGAACGAACAGGGCGGTGCGTATGAGCGTGGTGACAGCGTCCGTCGGCCAACTGAGATCGACCAGAAGCAGCACCATCGCGGTGACTGGTGCGCAGATCCAGACGGCCGGCGCCAATCGTTTCACCCTTGCCTCGAAAAACCGCAGCGGTGTCGAATGCTCGGCGCTGAAGGCGATGACGAAGCCGCTGATGACGAAGAATATCTGGACGCCGACCCATCCGAATTGGACCAGTCCGCCTATTTCCGGATGCGGCGGGATGCCGCCCGTCGCACGCGCCGAAACGCCCTCGGGGAACGCCCACACCCAGAAGCCGTAGTGGTAGAACATCACGAGGACAGCGGCGACAAAACGCAGGATGTCGACGCCGCCGAATGTTGTTTTTTGCTGAGCCATGCCGTGCCTTCGGAATGGCCCCCCACGCAAAGGTTTAAGGGCTATTGCTGCATTGCACAACAGACGATTGCAGTGCAGGATGAATTCGTGAATTCGTCCGAAGCCGCGATCCGCCTGCCGCGCGCCGAAAACAGCTAAAGCCCGATTCCGCGTCCCTTCAGCGCCGCGGTGATTTCGTCGAGAATGACCGGATCGTCGATGGTCGCCGGCATTGTCCAGTCTTCCTTGTCGGCAATCTTCTGCATGGTGCCGCGCAGGATTTTGCCGGAGCGCGTCTTGGGCAGGCGCTTGATCGTGACCACCGTCTTGAAGGCGGCGACCGGGCCGATCCGCTCGCGCACCAGCGTGACCACCTCGGTCTCAATAGTGGCGCTGTCACGCGTGACACCGGCATTCAGCACGACGAAGCCGAGCGGAACCTGGCCCTTCATCGCATCTGCGACGCCGACGACAGCGCACTCGGCAACGTCCGGATGCGCGGCCAGCACCTCCTCCATGGCGCCGGTCGACAGCCGGTGGCCGGCGACATTGATGATGTCGTCGGTGCGGGCCATCACGAACAAATAGCCGTCCTCGTCCATCATGCCGGCATCCGCCGTCTTGTAGAAGCCGGGGAATTCGTCGAGATAGGCTTGGCGAAACCGGTCATCGGCATTCCATAGCGTCGGCAGGCAGCCGGCCGGCAGCGGCAGCTTGACCACGACATTGCCCAACGTGCCGCGCGGCACTTCGTGGCCGGCATCGTCGAGCACACGGATGTCGTAGCCGGGCATCGGCACCCCGGGCGAGCCGTATTTCACCGGCAGTAGCCCTAATCCGGCTGGGTTGATCGTCATCGGCGAGCCCGTCTCGGTCTGCCACCAATGGTCGATTACCGGCACGTTCAATTTCTGCTCCGCCCATTTGATGGTTTCCGGATCGGCGCGCTCGCCGGCGAGGAACAGCGTGCGGAATTTCGACAGGTCATATTTCGGGACGAATTCGCCCTTGGGGTCCTGTCCCTTGATGGCGCGGAATGCGGTCGGCGCGGTGAACAGCGCGACCACGCCATGCTCTGATATCACCCGCCAGTAGGTGCCGGCGTCGGGAGTACCGACCGGCTTGCCCTCGAACAGGACGGTCGTGCAGCCATGCAGCAGCGGGCCGTAGACGATGTAGGAATGGCCGACCACCCAGCCGACGTCGGAAGCCGCCCAGAACACCTCACCCGGCTTGACGCCGAACTCGTTCTCCATCGACCATTTCAGCGCAACCATGTGGCCGCCATTGTCGCGCACGATGCCCTTGGGCTGGCCGGTCGTTCCGGACGTGTAGATGATGTAGAGCGGATCGGTGGCGAGCACCGGAACGCAGTCGACATTGGCGCCCGCGGCCCGCTCGCGGGCGACGGCGTCGGCATAGTCGATGTCGTGGTTCTCCTTTAGCTCGCAGCGCAGCTGATCGCGCTGCAGGATGAGGCAGGCTTCGGGCTTGTGCCGCGACATCTCGATCGCCTTGTCGAGCAGCGGCTTGTAGGCGACGACGCGCCCGGGCTCCAGGCCGCAAGAGGCGGAAATGATCAGCTTCGGCCTAGCGTCGTCGATGCGCGTGGCGAGCTCGTGCGAAGCAAAGCCGCCGAAGACGACCGAATGCACGGCGCCGATACGGGCGCAGGCAAGCATGGCAAACGCAGCTTCCGCCACCATCGGCATGTAGATGATGACCCGATCGCCTTTTTGGACGCCGCGGTTCTTCAGCACCGACGTCAGCGCGACCACCTCGCGTTTCAATTCGGCATAGGTGAATTTCCTGACCGTGCCGGAAATCGCGCTGTCATGGATCAGCGCGATCTGATCGGCGCGGCCACCCGCCACGTGGCGGTCGACGGCATTGAAGCAGGTGTTGCAGGAGGCGCCGCCAAACCAGCGCCCATAGACGCCGGCATTCGCATCGAAGACCGTTTCGAACGGCGAGAACCAGTCGATGGCCTTGGCCGCATCCGCCCAGAATTTTTCCGGATCGCGTTTCCAGCCGTCATAGACCTCGTGGTAGCGTGACGCCATCCAGCTTTCTCCCAGGAATGTTTCTGTCCTTGGAAATAGCGTATGCTGTTTTTGCAAGCACGTGCAAATTCGTCTTGGCGACCTCGCTTTGGTCGAAATGGACGTGACCGCCGCTTTATCGCCGCAACCGGCCAGGTCGTAGAAAGCGCCTGCTTGCTTAATACTGTTCCTATAGCCGTGGCGCGGTGTTGGCCGTGCTACATCCCCCGGCGCAGCGCAGCCGTATGCACCGGTGCGTCCCACAATGCGGTCGTCTCATCGTCGAGCATGGTCAGCGTGATCGAGCAGCCGGCCATGTCGAGCGATGTCACATAGGACCCGACCAGTGAGCGGGCGACCGTCACGCCGTTTTTCTCGAAGATTTTCCGGGCGCTGTTGTACATCAGGTAGAGCTCCATCAACGGCGTGCCGCCGAAGCCGTTGACGAAAAGCAGCGCCGGGCCTTTTGCCCTGTCACCGAGATCGCCAGATATCGCCGCGCAGATCTCCTCGGCGATGGCGTCGGCGCTCTTCAACGCGTCGCGGCGGCGCCCGGGTTCGCCATGGATGCCGACGCCGAATTCCATCTCGCCGTCGCCGATATCGAAGGTCGGCCTGCCGGCGGCCGGTACGGTGCAACTGGTCAGCGCAACGCCCATCGAGCGCGTCGCGCCATTGATGCGTTCGCCAAGCGCCTTCAACGGCTTCAGCGCCATGCCTTGCTCGGCCGCGGCGCCGAGGATCTTCTCGACCACCAGCGTGCCGGCAACGCCGCGTCGGCCAGTGGTGTAGGAGGAGTTCTCGACCGCGACGTCGTCATTGGTCACCACTTGCATCACACCCTCCGACATTTCAGCAGCCATGTCGAAATTCATCACGTCGCCCTCGTAGTTCTTGACGATGAACAGGCAGCCGGCACCGGTGTTGACCGCCTCCGCGGCCGCCATCATCTGGTCCGGCGTCGGTGAGGTGAACACCTGGCCGGGGCAGGCGGCATCCAGCATGCCATGCCCGACCAGCCCGCCATGCAGCGGCTCGTGGCCAGAGCCGCCCCCGGAAATCAGCGCCACCTTGCCGGGCTTGAGTGTCCTGCGGCGCACGAATTTATGCTGGTCGCCAAGCGCAAGGATGTCGGCATGGGCGGCAACGAAGCCGTCGAGGCTTTCGGTCAGCACCGTGTCCACAGAATTCAGAAACTTCTTCATGGCCGTCTCTCCCGAAATAGCTGAACGTGGCGCGACTATGTCCCGCCCTTGCCGGCGATGCTGGTGATCTTCTGGATGAAATCGTTGACCGCCCTGTCGAGCGCCGCGTTCTGTTTGTCGTCGCCGAAATCGGGAACGATGAGCGAAACATGCCGCGTCTTGCGCATGCCGGATGCCAGCGACATTTTTCCCGGATGCGCCTGATGGTAGGCGGCAAGAAAATGGTCGCGTTCGGCCGGGCTGAAATGGCAGACGGCGAAAATAGCCGGCAAATGTTTTGATGGGATCGGGATCGAGTAGGCCGGGCTGGAAATCTGGGTGACGAAGCTGCGATGCTTGCCCAACGCGTCGGCGAGGCGCTGGCGCATGCCGGACGGGCGCTGGTCGAGGACCTGCGACAGGATCGTCTTGTAGGCGCGGATCGCCTCTTCGGAGCCGGCTTCAGGCGTCTTCTTGGTTTCGGCCATGCCGGTGCCTAGATCGAGATGTCCGCAATGGCCGCCTTGGCCATTGCGAGCTGGGCGGGAACCACGGAAAGGTCGCGCAGGCCGGCCTCGATCAGCGCCGGGATCGCCGCCGGATCGCCGCCGGCATCGCCGCACAGGCTGACTGGAATCTTTTGTGCGCGGCCGAACGCTGCAACCGAGGCGATCAGCCGAAGCACGGCGGGATGCCTGATCGAATTGAGATGCGCGACCGACGCGTTGTCGCGCGCCGCCGCCATCACATACTGGGTCAGGTCGTTCGAGCCGATCGAGAAGAAGGCGACCTCGGCAAACGCCTCAGGAGCGATCGCCACCGACGGCACCTCGACCATGATGCCGAGCGGCGGCATTTTTTGCGCGACGCCGCGCGCGGCAAGCGCGGCCTGCTCTTCGGCGAAGAGCGCAACTGCTCGCTGATACTCGTCCCACACTGCGATCATCGGGAACATCACCTTGAGATTGCCATGCAAGGCGGCGCGCAGCAGCGCCCTGATCTGCACCCGAAAAACCTCCGGTCTCGCCAGCGATAGCCTGATGCCGCGCAGGCCGAGAAACGGATTGCCCTCTTCGACGGTGAAGCCCGGCACCGGCTTGTCGCCGCCGGCGTCGACGGTGCGAATGGTCACCGGTTTGTCTTCAGCCCATTCGAGCACCTTGCGGTAGGCGCGATACTGCGTTTCCTCGTCCGGCAGCGTCTTGCCGAACAGGAACTCGGTCCGCATCAGCCCGACGCCATCGCAGGTCGAGACATCGATACCGTCGACATCGGACGGATCGGCGATGTTGACCTGCACCCGCACCGCAGTGCCGGCTTTCGTCACCGCCGGCCGAGCCAAAAAAGTTTCCGCCCTATCGCGACGTGCCGCGAAAGACGACGACGATTGCCGGAACGCCTCGACCTCTGCCCTTGTTGGCCTCAACACGATGCCGCCGTGCTCGGCATCGAGCAGGGCGACGCCGGCAAGATCAGCCGGCGAAGCACCGAGCCCCACGATCATAGGCACGCCGCGCGAGCGCGCCAGCATGGCGACGTGGCTGGCGGTACTGCCCGCCTTCAGCGCAATGCCGCCGCCGGCGCTCCAGTCGGTTTCGAGAAAGCGCGTCGGCGCGATGTCCTCGCCGTAGAAGATGGCGCCTGTCGGCGCGGCAGCCGCGCTGTCCGCGGTCAGCGCGCGAAGTACCTGGTCTCTGATGTCGCGCATGTCGGCGGCGCGTGCCCGGAAATATTCCTGATCCGACCTTTCGTAGCCGACAATTTCGGCGTCAAGCGCCTGCCGCCATGCCGCATCGGCCGGCTTGCCGGCGGCAATCGCGGCAAAGGCCGGGCCGGTCAGCGCATCGTCCTCCAGCATGGCGAGCTGGAATTCGAGAATGTCGGCGGCATCGCCCTCGGTTGCCTGGATCAGCTTGGCAAGCCGGCCTGTCGCTGTGCCGATTGCCGTTTCGAGCGCGAGCCTCTCGTCAGCGGCGGCCGCTTTACTTCTATAGCGCGCGACGACCGGGTCGAGGTTGAACAGCGGCCCTTCGGCATAGCCGGCCGAAGCCGGGATCCCCTTCAGCTTAAGCGGTTCGGGCATGGTCCACGCCCTCGTCGAAGTCGCGCCGCACCAGCTCGACGAGCGCGCCGACCGCCTCGCCGGCACCGTCGCCCCTCGCTCTGATATGCAGCACCGTGCCTTTCGGCGCCTTGGCCGCCATCACCTTGACGATGCTCTTGGCGTCGAACCAAGGACCGTTGGCGGCGAGCGCAATTTCGACTTCGGCCGAAAACGTCTTGGCGAGCTTGGTGAATTTCACCGAAGGGCGCGCATGCAGGCCGACCTCATGGGTGATCAGAACGGTGGCTTCTGCGGATGCGGACATTGAGTCAAATTCCTGTTCATTCACGATGGCGACAATTCGTGTGCCGTCGCCACCACTTCCCTGAGCGAGGCGCCGCCGGACGCCTCCGTCGCCGCCATCACCGCGCCCTCGACGATCGGCGCGTTGCAGACGATGATCTTGTGCGCGCGCGGCTCGCCGATCATCTCGACCGCCATCTCGCTGTTGGTTTCGGCGCCGCCAAGATCGACAAGAATAGCGACACCTGCCTCCGACCAGGCCTTGTCGATCGCGCCCATGATCGCCTCGACATTGGTTCCCAGCCCGCCACGGCCGTTTCCGCCGCACCATGCAAGCGGCACTTCGTCGCCGACCATCTGGCGCACCATGTCGGCCGTGCCCTCGGCGACCAGCGGTGAATGCGATACGATGACGATGCCGACATTGCTCATGCTTGCCCCTCGATGGTCTCGGTGACAGCCCGCACCAGAAGCGCGGTCGAGCGTGCCCCGGCATCCATATGGCCGATGGAGCGGTCGCCGAGAAACGAGGCGCGCCCGCGCAAGGCCTTCATCGGCACGGTGGCATCGGCAGCACTGTCCGCGACATCGGCGATTTCCGATCCGGTCTTTCCCTGCAGCAGGGCGCCATGCACCGGTTGCAGCACGTCGAGCATGGTCTTCTGCCCGACCTGCGACTTGCCCCTGGCTGCCACCGCCTCGATCGCCTTGCCGAACGCTGCCATCAGGTTGACGCGATCCGGCTCTGCGGAAATTTCCTTGCCGAGCGCCATGAACAGCGTCCCGAACAAGGGGCCCGAAGCCCCGCCGACGGTCATTACCAGCTTGGTGCCGATCGCCTTCAGAGCGTCCGGCAGCGGCTTTGTCGCGAAAATGTCCGCCTCGGCGCGCACTGCCTCGAAGCCGCGCTTCATGTTCAGCCCATGGTCGCCGTCGCCAATTGCCTGGTCGAGCCTAGTCAGCTCTTCGGCGTGAGCGGCAATCGTGTCGGCGGTGACTGATATCAGCGTCTTCAGGTCAAGCTTGTCCATCGTTCCGGTCTTGTCCAGTGTCGCAGTCTTGTCCAGTGACCCGCTCTTTTCCAGTGTCCCGTTCTTTTCCAATGTCCCGGGGCTCATCGGTTTGCAATCCTGTTTCCGGCCTGGTCGAAGAACAGCGGCGCCCGGTAGCGGATAATCACCCTGTCGCCTTTTCCCAATTGGATGTCGGGGTCGGTCAGCGTCACCAGCTTTCTGCTTCCCACCGTCACATGCAGGTGGTTCTGGTCGCCCAGATGCTCGACCCAGTTAACAACGCCATCGGCGGGGCCGTTCGATGCCTTGCCGATCGACAGATGTTCTGTACGCGCGCCGATCGTTTTGGTTCCCGCCGGCATGTCGCCATCCGGCAGCAGGCCGGTCGGCAGCAGATTGATCGCCGGCTGGCCGAGCCTTGCGGCGACATGAACGTTTGCCGGCTCCGAGTAGATGGTGCGTGGCGTGCCGATCTGCGCCAGCACGCCGTCGGCGAGAATGCCGATGCGATCGGCCATCGTCATCGCTTCGATCTGGTCGTGCGTGACATAAAGCATGGTGGCGCCGACCTCGGCCTGGATGCGCTTCAGTTCGAGCCGGAGATCGGCGCGCAGCTTGGCATCGAGCGACGACAGCGGCTCGTCCATCAGATAGATCGAGGGCTTGCGCACCAACGCGCGCCCGATGGCGACGCGCTGCATCTCGCCGCCGGAAAGTTTGGTGGAGCGGTTGTTCAGCTTGTGGTGGATACGCACCATCTTGGCCACATCCTCGACGCGGCGGCGCACCGCGTCCTCGCTCAGCCGCCGCGCCGGCGAGCGCAGCGGAAAGGCCAAATTGTCGTAGACCGACAGATGCGGATAGAGCGAATATTGCTGGAAGACGAAGGCGGTGTCACGCTCGGCCGGCGACAGCATTGTCGCATCGCGGCCGCCGATATGGATCGAGCCCGTATCCGGCCGTTCCAATCCGGCGATAAGTCTGAGCGTCGTCGTCTTGCCGGCCCCGGTCGGGCCGAGCAGCACGACGAATTCGCCGTCGGCGACGTGCAGATCGAGAGTGTCCACGGCGACATGTTCGCCGAAGCTCTTGGTCACGCCTTTGATCTGCACGTCAGCCATGATGCGCTCTTCCCTGGGAAGCCCCGTCATGGATTGCGGTTCGTACCGCGCGGCCGGAGCCCTTCTCGAACAGCGACAGCCGTGCGCTGCTCAGCGCCAGGCCGACATGGTCGCCCGCATTGAGCCGGATTTCGGCCGGCACCCGCGCCTTGAGGATGCCGCCGGATGTCTCCACCGCAACGATCTGCGTGGTGCCGAGATACTCGGTGCCATAGATGGCGCCGCGCAGCTTCGAAGCGTCGTCGAAGCGGATGTGTTCCGGTCGGATGCCGAGCGCCATGTCGGCCGGCGCGATGTCCTCGCACACCTCCGGCACTGCCACTTTGGCGCCTTGCACCACAATCTCCCTGGCGCCCTTTGAAAGCCCGCCGCCAAAGCCGAGAAAATTCATCGGCGGCGAGCCGATGAAATCGGCGACAAACATCGTCGCCGGCCGGTCGTAGATTTCGCGTGGACTTCCGAACTGCTCGATGACGCCGTGGTTCATAACCGCGATCTTGTCGGCCATCGACATCGCTTCCATCTGGTCATGCGTGACATAGACCGTGGTGGCGTGGATGCGGTTGTGCAGTTCGCGCAGCTCATGCACCATGAGATCGCGGAATTCGGTGTCGAGCGTGCCGAGCGGCTCGTCCATCAGGAAGCATTTTGGCCGTCGCACGATGGCGCGGCCGAGCGCCACGCGCTGGCGATCGCCGCCGGCAAGACTGGAAACCGACTTGTTGAGCAGATGGTCGATGCGCAACAGCTTCGCCGTCTCTTCGACGCGCCGGCGGATTTCGATGCCTGGCGTGCCTTGCGCCAGCAGCGGGAAGCCGATGTTCTTGCGCACATTCATATGCGGATAGAGCGCGAACAGCTGGAAGACAAAGGCGATGTCGCGCTCGCGGGCACGCCGCATGGTAACGTCCTCGCCACCGAGCAGGATCTTGCCGCCGGTCGGCAATTCCAGGCCGGCGATCATGCGCAGCGTCGTCGTCTTGCCGCAACCCGACGGCCCCAGCATGACGAAGAACTCGCCATCCCCGACGACGAAGTTGGAATCCTGCACGGCGACGAAATCGCCGAATGCCTTTCTTAGATGCTCGACCCTGATCTCCGCCATCGTCTACTCCGGAAACTTCGAGACGATGATGAACATCGCCGTGCCGGCCAGCATGGTGATGAAGGAATAGGTGTAGAGCGGCAGCGCGAACGGCTGGAACAGCATCAGGAAGCCAATGGCAATGATCGCTGTGGCGACGTTCTCCATCAGGCCGCGCCGGAACGCACGCGGCCAGCGCGACTTGCGTTTTGCGGGTTGGGTCAGGCTCATTTGCGCACCGCGCCGAAAGTGATGCCACGCAGCAACTGCTTGCGAAGCAGGATGGTGAACACCAGGATCGGCACCAGGAAGATCGTCGTGCCCGCGGCGACCGCCGGCCAGTCCTGGCCGCCTTCGCCGATGATGGTCGGGATGAAGGGCGGTGCGGTCTGCGCCGTGCCCGAGGTCAGCAGTGCGGCGAAGGCATATTCGTTCCAGGCGAAGATCAGGCAGAAGATGGCGGTCGCGGCAATGCCGGTGGTCGCCTGCGGCAGCACGGTGCGCCAGAAGGCCTGCAGCCGCGTATATCCGTCGATCATCGCCGCTTCTTCGTACTCGCGCGGGATCTCGTCGATGAAGCCCTTCAGCAGCCACACGGCGAGCGACACATTGACCGCCGTATAGAGCAGGATCATGCCGAGCGCGGTGTCCGACAGGCCAATCTCGCGATACATCAGGTAGATGGGAATAGCGACCGCGATCGGCGGCATCATGCGCGTCGACAGGATGAAGAACAGCAGGTCGTCGGCCAGCGGCACCTTGAAGCGCGAGAAGCCATAGGCCGACAATGTGCCGAGGAATACCGCGCAAAAGGTCGAGCCGAAGGCTATGATCAGCGAATTGACGAAGCGCGGCATGAAATTGGACGGGCCGGCGATCACCATGTTGCGCTTGCGCACTGTCTCATCGCAGATTCCCGTCGCCGGTCCCAGCGCGTTGATGTATTCCGGTGTCTGCCGGGTGCGGGTCGAGAAGAGATTGCAGTAGCCCTCGAGGCTCGGCTGGAACAGGATTTTTGGCGGATAGGCGATCGAGTCCGGCGGCGTCTTGAAGCTGGTGGCGAAGATCCACAACAGCGGCACGATCGAGATCAGCGCGTAAAGCACGATAATTGTGCCGGCGACGCGCTTCGAAATCGCGGAGGGTGCGACAACAGAATGGGCTGACGTCAGGCTCATCTCTGCTTCACCTTGTTGAGCGCCTTGACATAGATGTTGGCCAGCCCGAACACCGCAACGAACAGGATTATGGCGAAGGCCGAGGAATAGCCGGTCCGCCAGCTTTCGAAGGCCTGCCGCTTCAGCGTGATCGAGGCGACCTCGGTGGTCGATCCCGGTCCGCCGCCGGTCAGGAGGTTGACCATGTCGAACATCTTGAAGTTCTCGATGCCGCGGAACAGCACCGCCAGCATGATGAAGGGCAGCGCCATCGGCAGCGTGATCGACCAGAACTGCCGCCAGTTGGAGGCGCGGTCGACCTCGGCAGCCTCATAGATGTATTCGGGGATCGAGCGCAGGCCGGCGAGACAGATCAGCATCACGTAAGGCGTCCACATCCAGGTGTCGACGATGACGATCGACCACGGCGCCAGCGACACGTTGGAGAGCATGCCGATCTGCGTTGCCGGAATGCCGGTGACGAACGAGATGGCATAGGCGAACAGGCCGATCTGCGGCTCGTAGAGGAAGCGCCAGAAATTGCCGACCACTGCCGGCGACAGCATCATCGGCACCAGAATGATGGTCGTCCAGAAGGCGTGGCCGCGAAACTTCCGGTCAATCAGCCAGGCGAGGGTAAAACCGATCAGCGTCTGCAGCAGGATGGTCCAGAACACGAAATGCGCCGTCGTCTGCATGGCGATCCAGATATCCTGGTCGCCGAGGATGCGCTTGTAGTTGGCAAGGCCCACATTCCTGACCACCTCGTTCGGACGGTTGGCGCGGTAGTTGGTGAAGGACAGATAGATCGCCCAGAACAGCGGGAAGATATTGATGGCGAGCAGCAACAGAATCGTCGGCGAGATGAACAGCCAGGCGAGGCCCTTGTCGCTGATGCCTCGGACCTTGCGGGCCAGCGGCTCAGGCGTAGCCCGGGCAACGCTGTCCGCAGTCCGATTGAGCATGGTCAGTCCCGCTTCGGTCACTTGGGTCGTCTCGACAATGGAATTTATCTGAACTGTGTCCCGTGCCAAGGGCGGCACGGGACACGCGGTCGTGGCTCGGGAGGAGCCGGTTAGGTCTTGCCCCAATTACATCTTGCCATCGTCCAGGAAGACCTCGGTCCAGTCCTTGACCAGGCCATCAAGCGCATCCTTGGCGGACCCCTGACCGGCGACGACGTAATCATGGAAGCGCTTCTGCGACGCCTGCAGCAGCGGCGCATAGCTGGGCTCTGCCCAAAAATCCTTCACGATGGCCATGGAGTCGAGGAAGGTCTGCGCATAAGGCTGGCTGGCCGGGAAGCCTGGATCCTTGACGACCGCGTTGAGGCAGGAAAAGCCGCCGAGCGACCACCATTTGGCCTGAACATCCTTGTTGGCGAACCACTTGATGTATTTGAGCGCAGCCTCCTGCTTGTCGGAGTAAGAGACCACCGAGATGCCCTGGCCGCCAAGCTGGGCGAATTGATCGCCGTCGGGCCCCTTGGGATTGGCGAAATAACCTATCTTGTCGCCGCCGACATTTTCGTCCTTCTGCAGGCCTGGCCAGGTAAAGGCGAAGTTCATGTGCATCGCCACCTGGCCGGATTTGAAGGCGTCGACGCCTTCGCCCATGTAGCTGTTCGAGGCTCCAGGAGGCGTGCAGCAGTCATAAAGCGCCTTGTAGAACTCAAGACCCTTCACCGATTTCTCGGAGTTGACGAAGCCGTCCATCTCGTATGGCTTGTCGGGATTCTCATATTTGAAACCGAAGCTGTAGAGCCCGTCCATGGCACCCATGGTGATGCCTTCGGAGCCGCGCTCGGTATAGATCGATGCGCCATAGACCGTCTTGCCGTCGATCTCGCGCTTCTGGAAAAACTCGGCGATCTGCTTCAGCTGGTCGAAGGTCGTCGGCGCTGCGAGATCCCAGCCGTACTTTTCCTTGAATTCCTTCTGCAGTTCCGGCTTGGAGAACCAGTCCTTGCGATAGGTCCAGCCGACGACGTCGCCCATGGCCGGCAGCGCCCAGTAATTCGGCGAGTTCTTCGGCCATTCGGAGTAGCCGACGACGGTCGCTGGCACGAAGTCGTCCATGCTGATCTTCTCCTTGTCGAAGAAGTCGTTCAGCTTGACGTAGTGGCCGTTCTCGGCCGAGCCGCCGATCCACTGGCTGTCGCCGATGATCAGGTCGCACAGCTTGCCCTTGGAATTCAGTTCGTTGAGGAAGCGATCGGCATAGTTGGTCCACGGCACGAATTCGAATTTCATGCCGATGCCGGTTTCCTTGGTGAAATCCTTGGACAATTCGACAAGCGCGTTGGCCGGGTCCCAGGCTGCCCAGCAAAGCGTCAGATCTTCAGCCTGCGCAACATTCGAAACGGCGGTCGACGCAAACATCGCCGATGTCAGTCCCAACGTCAGTTTCAAGGTCGATTTCATGCCTTCCTCCCATTTGCGAAACGCGCCCGGATGACGGTTTCAAATAACCTCAAACCCCCTCCTCAGGGGTCTAAACATGACGACGCGGTTAAGCGGCGGATGTTTAGTAATTTGTTTAGTGATGCAATTTTTACTAAACAACGCAAGCGAATTCGTCGCTGCGCTGCAGCATAATTCGCTTGTATCTGGGCGGTGGCCCTGGCCGCGCCGTTCTATCAGGAAATATCCCGACTTCCTGTCGCTCCTCGGCCGCGTCATCCTCGGTGGCTTCCGCCTTTGACTATGGCGAGTAGGTGGACCCGCTTTGAGTTGGTCCGTTGCCCAGTTGCGCGGCGACCGCCACCGCTGATATGCGGGGCGCGACCGACCTGCCGCGAGATTGGATGGATGCATCCCTGAAACAATGACCAGAAAACCCTTGCCAGAGCTTCCGGTCTCCGCCGTCCTGCCGGCGCTCGGTGAAGCGCTCGGCCATGGCAACAGTGCCGTGCTGGTGGCGCCGCCCGGCGCCGGCAAGACGACGCTGGTGCCGCTGGCGCTGCTCGATGCAGCATGGCTCGGCACGGGGAAGATCATTCTGCTCGAGCCGCGCCGGCTCGCTGCCCGCGCAGCCGCCCGCCGCATGGCCGAACTGCTCGGCGAGGAGCCCGGCGAAACGGTCGGCTATGCCATGCGGATGGAGAACCGCACTTCTGCGAGGACCAGGATTCTTGTCGTCACCGAAGGCGTGCTGTCGCGGATGATCCTCGACGATCCGGAGTTGCCCGGTGTCTCGGCGGTATTCTTCGACGAGTTCCACGAGCGCTCGCTCGACGGCGATTTTGGTCTGGCGCTGGCGCTCGATGTGCAAGGTGCGCTGCGGACCGATCTGCGATTGCTGGTCATGTCGGCGACGCTCGACGGCGCGCGCGTCGCTCGGCTGCTTTCCGGCGCCCCGGTGATCGAGAGCGAAGGCCGCGCCTTTCCCGTCGACATCCGCTACGACGAGCGGCCGGCCGGCATCGCCATCGAGGACGCGATGGCCAAGGCGATCCGCGCGGCCCTTGCCGAGGAGAGCGGCAGCGTGCTCGCCTTTCTGCCCGGCCAGCGCGAGATCGAGCGCACCGCCGAGCGGCTGCAAGGCCGCGTCAGTGCCGACACCGACATCGTGCCGCTCTATGGCATGCTCGACAACAAGGCGCAGGACGGCGCGATCAAGCCGGCGCCGTCCGGCCGCCGCAAGGTGGTGCTGGCGACCTCGATCGCCGAGACCTCGATTACCATCGACGGCGTGCGCGTCGTCATCGATTCCGGCTTGTCGCGCCTGCCGCGCTACGAGCCGGCCAGCGGCCTGACGCGGCTGGAGACGGTGCGGGTCAGCAAAGCCTCCGCCGACCAGCGCGCCGGCCGCGCCGGCCGCACGCAGCCCGGCGTCGCCGTCCGGTTGTGGCGGACCGAGCAGACCGCGGCACTTCCCGCCTTCACGCCGCCGGAAATCCTCGAGGCGGACCTTTCCGGACTTCTGCTCGATTGCGCCGCCTTCGGTGTCGCCGACCCGTCGAGCCTCTGCTTCCTCGATCCGCCGCCGGCCCCGGCACTCAACGAGGCAAGGGCGCTGCTTCGTGCGCTCGACGCCATTGACGAGGCAGGGCGACTGACGCAATCGGGTGCTGCGATGCGCAGGCTGGCACTGCCGGTGCGGCTGGCTCACATGGTCGCCGAGGTGGCAAACACCGGCCGGGCGTTCGAAGCGGCCATGCTCGCCGTGCTGCTCACCGAGCGTGGCCTGGGCGGCGACGGCGCCGACCTCGAACGGCGGCTGCTTCGGTTCCGATCCGAAAGATCGCCGCGCGCCACCGCCGCACGGCAGCTCGCCGAGCGGCTGGCGAAACAGGCTTCACCCTCGCCCTCGAGGGGGGCCGAAGGACGGGCCAGACCCGTGGTTCGCCCCGGTATGTCGATCCACGAAGCGGATCGGGGTGGGGTTGGGTCGGGCACGTCATCGCCGACCCCACCCCGTCTCCCTCGCCTCGCTGGGCAAGGCTCACTGGCCGACCCTCCCCTCGGGGGGGAGGGCAGCGCCGGCGCTCTCCTCATCCACGCCTGGCCGGACCGCGTCGCCAGGGCGCGCGGAGAGCGCGGCCGTTTCGTGCTGGCCAACGGTTCAGGCGCCATGCTCGACGCCGCCGACCCGCTGGCGGGCGAAACCTGGCTTGTCGTCGCCGATCTGCAGGGCAAGGCGCAGAACGCCCGCATTACGGCAGCGGCGGCGATAGACGAAGCCGACATTCGCGCTTCGCTCGCCGATAAGATCGAGACAAACCGCGAAACCAGTTTCGACCGCGACAGGCGTGCGGTGCGTGTGCGTGAAACCGTTCGCCTCGGCGCCATCACCCTGTCCGAACGCATGCTGCCGGCGCCGGCCGGCATCGCCGCCGATCGCGCCATCCTTGACGCCCTGCGCCAACACGGGCTGTCGCTTTTGCCGTGGGGCAAGGAGGCCGAAACGCTGCGCCAACGGCTCGGCTGGCTGCATCGCGGTCTTGGCGCGCCCTGGCCAGATGTTTCCGATGCGGCGCTCATCGACCGCCTCGACGACTGGCTGCTGCCCTTCCTTTCCGGCGCGGCGTCCTTTGCCGCGATCGATCCGGGCGTGCTTTCGGCCGGCCTCATGGCATTGGTGCCGCACGATCTGCAGCGCCGGATCGAGGCGCTGGCGCCGACCCATTTCGACCCTCCATCCGGCAGCCGCGTGCCGATCCGCTATGACGGTGAATGGCCGGTGCTGGCGATCCGCGTCCAGGAGCTGTTCGGTCTCGACCGGCATCCCGCGATCGCCAACGGCGCGGTGCCGCTGACGCTCGAGCTATTGTCACCGGCGCACCGACCGATCCAGACGACGCGTGACCTGCCCGGTTTCTGGCGCGGCTCCTGGGCCGATGTGCGAGCCGAGATGCGTGGCCGCTATCCCCGGCATGTCTGGCCGGAGAACCCGCTTCTCGCCACCGCCACCAGCCGCGCCAAACCGCGGGGGACCTAGCCTTTCTCCTTTTCCGGCTATAATCCTTGGCCATGATAAACATCCTGCGGGCACCCGACTTCCAGCAAAGCCAGCGGCTGCGCCTCAACACGCTGATCAGGCTGCGCTGGCTTGCCATTGTCGGCCAGAGTCTGACGGTTCTTGTCGTTGCCTACGGGCTGAAATTCCCGCTGCCGGTCAGTCTCTGCTTCGCGCTGATCGCCTGTTCGGCCTGGATGAACCTGTTGCTGACCTTCCGTTATCCGGCGGCGCATCGGCTGACCCCGCTGCAGGCTTTCGCCATCCTGACCATCGACAGCCTGCAGCTTGCCGGTCTGCTCTACCTGACTGGCGGGCTCACCAACCCGTTTTCAGTGCTGGTCACCGTGCCCGTGGTCATCTCGGCGACGTCGCTGCCGCTGCGCCTGACCGCCATCCTCGGCGCGCTGGTGATGGTGACGGCGAGCCTGCTGGTGTTCTTCCATCTGCCGCTGCCCTGGTACGAGGGCGCGCCGCTGGAGATGCCGTTCATTTACGTCGCCGGCATGTGGATGGCGGTGTTTTCCTCGATCGCCTTCACCGCGATCTACGCCTTCCGCGTGGCCGAGGAAGCCCGGCTGCTCGCCAACGCGCTTGCCGCCACCGAGCTGGTGCTGCAGCGCGAACAGCATTTGTCGGCGCTGGACGGCCTTGCCGCTGCCGCCGCGCATGAGCTCGGCACGCCGCTCGCCACCATCACGCTTGTTGCCAAGGAGATGGAGAAGGCGCTCCGCAATGACCCGAAATACGGCGAGGACGTGACGCTGCTGCGCTCGCAGAGCGAGCGTTGCCGCGAGATCCTCAAACGCCTGACCAGCCTGTCCTCCGAGGGCGAGGCGCATCTCTCCCGCCTGCCGCTGACCTCGCTGGTCGAGGAGATGACCGCCCCGCACCGCGATTTCGGCATCTCGATCAAGCTTCTCCCTGGCGAGCGCATCGGCCCCGAACCGGTGGGACGGCGCAATCCCGGCGTCATCTACGGCCTCGGCAATCTGGTCGAGAACGCCGTCGATTTTGCCCGCAAGAGCGTCACCGTGCGCTGGAGCTGGAACGAGGCAACGGTCACCTTCTCGATCACCGACGACGGGCCGGGCTTTCCTCCCGAAATCATCGACCGCATCGGCGAGCCCTATATGTCGACACGCCAGGGCACCGAGGCCGGTGGCGGCCTCGGACTGGGGCTGTTCATCGCCAAGACCCTGCTTGAACGCTCGGGCGCCACGCTCGATTTCCGCAATTCAAACGAGCCGGGCGAGGGCGCCGTCGTGCGGATATCGTGGCCGCGCAGCGTCTTCCTCAATCCTGAATCGGCTTCGGCCACCATGTTTGACACGGCTTGAATTGGACAATAGCGCTCCAAAACTATATCTGCGTAAAATTCGGGCAGCAGGAATGTCAAGACGATGAATGGCGACGAAACGATTGGCGCAATGGTTGAGGGCGAGGACACCTCGCTGCTGATCGTCGACGACGACAGGCCATTCCTCACGCGCCTTGCCCGCGCCATGGAGACCAGGGGTTTCGTGGTCGAGACGGCCGAGAGCGTCGAGGAGGCCGTGGCCAAGGCGCGCGCCAATCCGCCAGCCTACGCGGTGGTCGACATGCGGCTCGCCGACGGCAACGGCCTCGACGTCGTCGCCGCCATCCGCGAGAAGCGCGACGACGCCCGCGCCGTCATCCTCACCGGATACGGCAACATCGCCACCGCGGTTACGGCGGTGAAGCTGGGGGCCATCGACTATCTGTCGAAACCGGCAGATGCCGACGAGGTTTTCGCGGCTCTTACCCGCACTGCGGGCGAACGCGCCGCACCGCCTGAAAACCCGATGTCGGCCGACCGCGTGCGCTGGGAGCACATCCAGCGCGTCTACGAAATGTGCGACCGTAACGTCTCCGAGACGGCCCGCCGTCTCAACATGCATCGCCGCACGCTGCAGCGGATACTCGCCAAACGCGCGCCGCGCTAACGCCTGACCGCCCTTTGCGCGCGCCAAGGTCGCGTGGCACTGTAAGAACTGCCCTGCCATCGGCGGTTGCGCATCATCGCACAGGGTGATGTTGTCCCTGCCGGCGGGTAGGCGACACGACGGAGACGACATGCACGACCAGAAGCCGCGGCCGATCTCCATCTTTCGCGAATTCCTGGCCAGCGAGGCGGCAGGCGGCATCGTCCTGATGGCAGCCGCGGCATTGGCGCTGGTCGTCGCCAATTCGCCGCTGGCCGAAACCTATTTCGACGCCCTTCACGCCTATCTGGGACCGCTCAGCATATCGCACTGGATCAATGACGGCCTGATGGCGGTGTTTTTCCTGCTGGTCGGCCTGGAGATCAAGCGCGAGATGCTGGACGGCCAGCTCTCGACCTGGCCGCGCCGCGCTCTGCCCGGCATCGCCGCTGCCGGCGGCATGCTGGTGCCGGCGCTTGTCTATGTCGCCATCAACCGCGACAATCCAGCCGCCCTGTCCGGCTGGGCGATCCCGACCGCCACCGACATCGCCTTTGCGCTTGGCGTACTGTCGCTGCTCGGCAGCCGCGTGCCGGGGTCGCTGAAGGTCTTCCTCACCGCGCTCGCCATCATCGACGACCTTGGCGCCGTCATCATCATCGCGGTGTTCTACACGAGCGGCCTGTCGCTCGCCTATCTCGGCGCCGCCTTCGCCGTCATCGCTCTGCTCGTCGTGCTCAACGGCATGAAGGTGCTGACACTGCTGCCCTATCTCCTGCTTGGTGTCGTCCTGTGGGTGCTGGTGCTGAAATCGGGTGTCCATGCCACGCTCGCCGGCGTGGCGCTGGCCCTGACCATACCTTTGAAAATCACCCCCGGCATCAGCCAGGATTCAGACCATTCACCGCTGCATCGGCTTGAGCACGGCCTGCACAGAATAGTGCCGTTTGTCGTCATCCCGATCTTCGGCTTTGCCAATGCCGGTGTTTCGCTGGCCGGCCTGAGCGCAGCCGCCCTGGTCGAGCCGCTGACGCTGGGCGTCGCCGCCGGCCTCGTCGCCGGCAAGCTGGTCGGCGTGTTCGGTTCTTCTGCGCTTGCCATCCGGCTCGGCCTCGCCGATCTGCCGGTCAATGCCGGCTGGCTGCACATGGTCGGCATTTCGCTGCTCTGCGGCATCGGCTTCACCATGAGCCTGTTCATCGGCCTGCTCGCCTTCGCCAGCAATGTCGAACTCCAGGACGCGGTGAAAGTCGGCATCCTCGCCGGCTCCTTCATCGCCGCCATCCTCGGCGCCGCCGTGCTGCTGATGGCGCCGGCAGCGAATGGGATGGACCAAGAGGAAGAGTAGCCGACGAACGTTGCGCCGCCCCTCATTGCCCTGCCGGGCATTTCTCCCCGTTTAGAGACGGGGAGAAAGACGCCTTCGCAAAAGATTTCGCCAATCTCCAGCGTTGCAGAAAGGGTGCAGAGGTTGCGGCCAGCGCCCCTTCTCCCCGTTCACGGGGAGAAGATGCCGGCAGGCAGATGAGGGGCAGCGCAAACGTCGAAGGTTACAGGGGGATCCGAAAACCCTCTACTCGCTCTCGCCCTCCAGCGCCGGCACCGCCACGCCGGCAAGTTCCGCCGCGAGCAGCCGCGCTGCTCCGGCCCGCGCGATCCTCAGCATCAGCGCCTTGCGCGTCGCCGCCGCCATGCGGTGCTCGGGCGCATCGCGCAGGATTTCGGCGCCGTAGCCGTCGGAAAGGATAAAGCCGCATTCCTGCGGAAAGATCTCCGACGGCACGCCGGGATGGGTGGCGAAAAAAAATCGGTCGGAGTGCAGCCGGTAGTCCGGCCATTTGCGGTCGACCCTGAAATCCTCGATCGAGGATTTGATCTCGATGATCCAGATGTCGCCCTGGCGGGTCAGCGCGACGAGGTCGGCGCGGCGCCCGGTCGCCAGCGACAGTTCCGGCAGCACATGCGCGCCCATCTCCCTGAGCAGCCGCTGCACGCCACGCCGAACCAGCATCGCGCGCTCCGACTGGCGGCCGTCGATCAGCGGATTGAGGGGTACAGGTGAGATGATTGGCATGGCGGCATCATGTCAGACTTTGTTCACGGTTTGAACCCGTTTCTTGATGGCAGCTGTGCATTTGACAACCTGTATTGCAGAACGGGGCGGGGTTGGCGTCCTGCTGGCAGGTCGATTTCCCCGCGACTTCGTGCCCAGGTTAAGCCAGGGCGGGAATACGCAATCGCAGCTATCGTCGTGGCAATTCTAGGAGCTATCAAATGGCTCCTTTAGGAGCCATCGTTTCCTAAGCGCTACCCCTGCCATTCCCCGATGGTTGGGTCGCGCTGTTGGGTAGGGGCGTTTCAAGCTCTGCCTTAACTTTCAGAACGCCGTCAACCAGGTCATTGAACTCCTCAATGCTTAAACTGCACAGGGCCTCGGCCGCACCGTAATGGCAAAATTTGAATTCTACGAATTTCTTGTTGTCGGCTCTATCCAGCTTGATGAAGAACCTAAACGAATGGGCTCCGCGAAGCGACACATAGACATAACCCAAGTCGACGGCCATGAACTGCCGTTTGATGAACTGCCAAAGCCCCATAGTCGCCCCGCCTTTTCCTACGGGTATCTGTTGCCTCCAAGCTGCCTAGCGCGGCCAGCGGCAGTTGGTGATTTGACAGTTAGTGGGCCGCACATTATCCGCTCTACGCCCGGTGTATTTATATAATAAGCCCGCACGCAGTATTTATTTGGAGTGTCTGGCAGGCAAAGTTCACGCTTTTCACCTGTCCCTGGCTCAACATAGATTCGACAGGTTTTTTTACTCGTATCATAAGGAACGTTCGCCTGACTGGTGCATGCCGATGCACCGACGGCAACGGCTATAGCGGTGGCTATGCGGATCATGTGTTTCCCCCAAGACAACCGCACTTGAATCATGATTTGTTGCCGGTGCCAAGGCGTATTGTCGAATAAATAAGCGCCTTTCCTAAGGTGATTGTATATTTGGTCAAAGACCCGACAGTTTAGCGCGTTCGACTCAGTGAGCGGACAAAGAGAACAACGGCTCCTAATTCACATCTTCATACATTAGTAATATGAGATATTGTGCGAATGCGGGTGGGTTTAGGGAGTTTGGATGATGAACGCGGATGAGATGCAGGCGGTGGCCGACGCCTATCCGGTCGTGACGCCTGACATGGCACCCAGGCAATTGATCAAAGCGGCCAGGAACCCGAACGCGTCAAAGAAGGAAATCGCCCGTGCGGCGTTCTTCTCGATTGTCGCCTTGAGCGTATCGATGGTGCCGATTGATCGCTGAAACCTAACCTGGAAAACGGCTGGCGACGCCACGCAACCTTCACACCTGTGCGGGAACGACTTTGCCAGATGGCAAAACCGCCCCCGCGATATCGTCCAGGATCGGGCAGTCCGGCCGGTCATCGCCGTGGCAGGCATGGATCAGCTTCTGCAGGGTCGAGCGCATCGACTGCAATTCGCGCACCTTCTCCTCGATCGCACTCACATGCGCGGCGGCGATCTCGCGCACGTCATGGCTGGCGCGGCTGCGGTCCTGGTAGAGCGCCATCAGCTGGCGGCAGTCGTCGATGGAAAAGCCGAGATTGCGCGCGCGGCGCAGAAACGTCAGCCGGTGGATGTCGTCGCCCGAATAATCGCGGTAGCCGTTGCCGGCCCGCGCCGGACGGATCAGGCCGATCTCCTCATAGTAGCGAATGGTCTTGGCCGGTAGGCCGGAACGCTGGGCGGCATCTCCGACATTCATGATTGGTTCCCTAACTTCGGGCGGCCTGGCGGACCGCCCCATTGAATTTCCTAGATAATCTTATGAGAGCCGTTGCCGAAAAGCCACAGCTGTGGACTTACCGGCATGTAAGCCCCTGCATATAGGCATCGCCCGCTTGGCAAGCAAAGCAAATGCCAGCATGAATGATAGCGACAAGGCGGCCGTCTCGTGCCGCTACCTTTCGGGCGGGGCATCGGACCTTTTCATGCGCATGAAGTCATTCGCAATCGTCGCGGCACTTGCGCTGTCGACGGCAATTGCCGGTTGCAGCACCATCGGCTCGCAGATCTTCACCAACAACTATGGCCCGATGACCGACGCAGGCTATCAACTGCCGCGCATTCCGATTGAAAAGGTGCCGTTCAAGTACCGCCGGCAGATCGTTAGCTACGACACCGATGAAAAGCCGGGCACCATCGTCGTCGATACCCAGAACAAGTTTCTCTATTATGTCATGGGCGGCGGCGAGGCGATGCGTTACGGCATCGGCGTCGGCCGCGAGGGTTTTGAATGGCGCGGCACCGCCCGCATCGCCGCGAAGCGCGAATGGCCGACCTGGACGCCGCCATCGGCGATGATCAAGCGCCAGCCGGAACTCGCCAAATTTGCCGGGGGCATGGACCCCGGATTGACCAACCCGCTCGGCGCGCGCGCCCTGTATCTGTTCAACAAGGGCGGCGATTCAGGCTACCGCCTGCATGGCAGCCCGGAGTGGAACTCGATCGGCAAAGCGATGTCGTCGGGCTGCATTCGGCTGATGAACCAGGACATCATCGACCTTTACGACCGCACCTCCGTCGGCGCCAAGGTCATCGTTCTCTAGAGCTCATACGCGGACCGTCTAGGCAACAACTGACGTCCCAAAACAAAAAACCGGGCAATTTGGCCCGGTTTTTTGTGTCGCGCGAAGGGGCGAATTGACGTCCTTTGATCTTAAGAGACCTGTTCGACCTGCTGCACCTCGGGCACAAAATGCCGGAGCAGGTTCTGGATGCCATGCTTGAGCGTCGCCGTCGACGACGGGCAGCCGGCGCAGGCACCCTTCATGTGCAGGAACACGGTGCCGTTCTCGAAGCCGCGGAAGGTGATGTCGCCACCGTCCTGGGCGACGGCCGGACGCACCCGCGTGTCGAGCAGTTCCTTGATGGTGATGACCAGTTCCTCGTCGGCCTTGTCGTAGAATTCGCCGGTCTGGCTGGTCTCGGCGGCGGGGCCGGCCCTGGCCATGACCGGCGCGCCGGACATGAAGTGCTCCATGATGGCGCCGAGGATCGCCGGCTTCAGATGCTGCCAGTCGGGGCCGTCCTTGGTCACGGTGACGAAATCATAGCCGAAGAAGACGCCGGTCACGCCGGGGATCTCGAACAGCCGGCCGGCCAGCGGCGAAGCCGCGGCAGCGCTGTCGGCATCGCGGAAATCGGCGGTGCCTTCGACAAGCACTTCCTTGCCGGGCAGGAACTTCAATGTCGCCGGATTTGGCGTCGATTCGGTCTGGATAAACATGGACGTCTCCGAGCCCGTTCGGGCATATAGTTTGGAATAATTCTAAATAGGCCCTATCGGCAGGACATTCAAGCGAAAGCCATCGCCGGAACGGCTGGCTGGGAGAATGTTTTTGCGGTCTTCTGCAACACACCTTAGGCCAGGCTGTCGATTTCTTCGTCTGACAGGTTCTGCGGCACCACTGTCACCGGGATCGGGAAGGCGGCGCCCTTGCCGGCGACCGCGCCGACCAGCGGGCCCGGCCCCTCCTTGCCGGCGCCGGCGGCCAGCACGAGGATGGCGATATCCTGGTCCTCCTCGATCAATTTGTGGATCTCTTCCGTCGGCTTGCCTTCGCGCACCACCAGTTCCGGCTCGATGCCGAGCTTCTGGCGCACCTTGTTGGCATAGCTGTCCAGTGCGGCGCGCGCGGTGGCGGTGGCCTCCTCGCGCATGATCTTCTCGACACCCAGCCAATGCTGGAAATCGTCCGGCTCGATCACATAGAGCAGCACCAGCACGCCGCTGGTGCTCTGCGCGCGCTTCGAGGCGTAGACGACGGCCCGTTCGCATTCGGGCGTGTCGTCGATAATCGCCAAAAACTTGCGGCGATGGCCGGCTTCGCGGCTGAGGCGTTTGGAGACCATATTCTACCTCAAATGGTTTCGGTCGCAATCTGCCACCGCCACGGCCCGGCCGCAAGCGACCGGCGGATGTAGCGATATTGGCTGCAGATTAACCCTGCAGCAGGCCGATGATGTCGCGCACGGTCTTCATCGTCGCCTCGGCCAGCAGGCCGGCCCGCTCGCCGCCATCCCTGAGCACCGCGTCGACATAGGCGCGGTCGTCGGAAATGCGGCGCATTTCGCCGGCGACCGGCGCCAGCTTTTCCACGGCAAGGTCGGCCAGCGCCGGCTTGAACACCGAAAACTGCTGGCCGCCGAACTCTTTCAGCACCGCCTCCTTCGATATCTCGGCGAGACCCGCATAGATGCCGACCAGGTTTTCGGCTTCCGGCCGGCCGGCCAGGCCGTCCAATTCGCCAGGCAACGCCTCCGGGTCGGTCTTGGCCTTGCGGATCTTCTTCGAGATGCTGTCGGCATCGTCGGTCAGATTGATGCGCGACAGGTCCGACGGATCCGACTTCGACATTTTCTTCGAGCCGTCGCGTAGCGACATGATGCGCGCCGCCGGTCCGCCGATGATCGGTTCGGTCAGCGGGAAATAACCGTTCACGGTCTCCTCGCCGACCTTCATCTCGACGCCGACGCCAAGGCCGGCGATGCGGTCCGAAAAGTCGTTGTTGAATTTTTGCGCGATGTCGCGTGTCAGCTCCAGATGCTGCTTCTGGTCGTCGCCGACCGGCACATGGGTGGCGCGGTAGACGAGGATGTCGGCCGCCATCAGGCTCGGATAGGCAAGCAGCCCAAGAGAGGCGTTCTCGCGATCCTTGCCGGCCTTGTCCTTGAACTGCGTCATCCGGTTCATCCAGCCGATGCGGGCCACGCAGTTGAAGATCCAGGCAAGCTCGGCGTGCTGCATGACCCGCGACTGGTTGAAGACGATGTGCTTCTTCGGGTCGATGCCGGAGGCGAGAAACGCCGCGGTGATCGCGCGCGTCTGGTCCTTGAGATCCTCATGGACAAGCTGCGCGGTCAGCGAATGCAGGTCGACGACGCAATAGATGCAATCGGAGGTGTCCTGCAGGGCAACGAATTTCTTGATGGCGCCGAGATAGTTGCCGAGGTGCAGATTGCCGGTCGGCTGGACGCCGGAAAAAACGAGGGGCTTGAAGGCAGGCTGATTGGCGTCAGTCATGGTGTTTCCCTGGCTTGTGGAGGGCCGTTTCGCGCGCGGCGAAAGTCTTGCGACGGCGCGCTTATGGACGAGAGCGAGTAGACGATCAAGGGGCTGCAGGCGATCGCAGCAGAGCGATTGCTTCAGGTCGGATTGCTTGTTCGATGTTGTTGGCGCTGCGCCTATAGCGCCTGTCTCGGCTTAACATCGATATGGCATGATAGGAGCATATTCTCCAAACCATCTGACGAGAAATGGATGACCATCTCAAACGAGAAAGCTTTGGAGCACCGACATGGCCGCGAGACGCCGCTGGAGACAGCGGCGCGGCTTCGGGCCGAATTCGGGATCGAACTTACCAAGCAGGCGCGTAAGCCGCTGCCGCGCCCGGTCTATGACGAATTGTCCGGCGAAGACTGATGCTTGTCGACGGGGTCGCTACGGTCAGGTTTACGGATCTGGAGACTATTCCCTGGTCGAAGGGGAGCCCTTCCGCCTGATATTGCGCCGGATCATGCCGAAAACCGCCCCCCCGATGGCGAAGGCGGTGACGAAATAAAGCAGCGCCCCGCCGGCGACGAGCCCAAGCAGCGTTGCAGTCTTGACCACCAGCGGCGAGCCGGAAGCGAGGCTGGCGGCAAACCAGTGTTCGGCAAAATACAGCGCCGCCGCCATCACCGCGGCCGACAGCACCAGCCGTGGGATGCGTCTCATGAGCGGCACGTCGCGGCCCCAATGGCCGCGCCGGATCAGCACGCCGAGCAGCATCAGCGCATTGACCCAGCCGGCGACGGCCGAGGCGACGGCGATGCCCGGCGCGCCCATCTGCGGAAACAGCGTCAGCGCGGTGGTGATGTTCACCGCCACCGAGATCGCGGCGAAGATCATCGGCGTGCGTGTGTCCTCGCGAGCGAAATAGCCGGGGGTGAACGCCTTGATCAGCACGAAGGCCGGCAGCCCCAAGCCGAAGATCGCCAGGATCGCCGCCACGATCGGCGTCGAGTTGTTTGCGGCAAATGCTCCGCGTTCGTAGACCAGCCCGACGATCGGCTCCGCCAGGACCAGCAGTGCCGCCGCCGCCGGCAAGGTCAGGAACAGCGTGAACTCCACCGACCGGTTTTGCAGATTGGCCGCCTCGATCAGATTGCCCGACTTCAGCGCCCGCGACAGTTCGGGCAGAAGCACGATTGCGACGGCGATGCCGACGACGCCGAGCGGCAGCTGGTAGATGCGATCGGCATAGGCGAGCGACGACACCGCACTGTCCTGCGCCGAGGCGATCGCGGTGCCGATCAGCTGGTTGATCTGGGTGATGCCGCCGGTGATCGCCGCTGGCAGCGCCAGGATCAGCAGCCGCTTGACATTGGGCGTCATCCTTGGCCGGCGGAAACCGATCGAGATGCCGGCATGGCGCACCGCCACCCAGACGATCGCCAGTTGCACCAGCCCCGCCGCCAGCACGCCCCAAGCCAGTGCGAAGCCAACGGTGCGCGCGTCCGATCCCTTGTGCCAGGCATAGGCGAGCACGCCGATCAGGATGACGTTGAGGAACACCGGCGCCACCGCGGCGGCGAAATAGCGGCGCAGCGAATTCAGCATGCCGGCCATCATGGCGCCGAGCGACATGCAGATCAGATAGGGAAACATGATGGTCGCGAGCCCGACCGTCATCTCGAACTTTTCCGGCGAGTCGGCAAAGCCCGGCGCCACCAGGTAGCGCACGATCAGCGGCATCGCCAGTTCCATGGCGATGGTCAGCGCCAGCAGCGCCGTGAACAGCACGCCGAACACCTCTTCGGAAAAGCGCTTGGCGCCATCGGTGCCGTGGGTTTCGATCTCCTTGGCGAAGAGCGGCACGAAGGCGGCGTTGAAGGCGCCTTCGGCAAACAGCCGCCGGAAGGTGTTGGGAAACTGGAAGGCGGCGTTGAAGGCGTCGGCGATCGGCCCGGTGCCGAGCGCGGCCGCCATCAGCATCTCACGGCCAAAACCGAGGGCGCGGCTCATCAGCGTGCCGGAAGCGACCGTCGCGAACTTTTTGACAAGGCTCATGCGTCTGGAGACTGCCTGCAGGATTGGGACAAATGAATGGTGGCTGTCACTCGGCCGCGGCCTTGGCCTTGCCGCCGCGCTCGGGCACGGTGCCTTCGAGGACCTTGATCAGCCTGTTTTGGATGGCGGCCATCCGCGTCGGGCTGTCGATCTTCTGGCCGGTGAGATCGGTGACATAGAAGGTGTCGATGACCTTTTCGCCGAAGGTGGTGATGTGGGCCGAGGCGATGTCGAGCGACAGGTCGGACAACGCCCCGGTGATCTCGGACAGCAGGCCCGGCCGATCCAGCCCCTCGACCTCGATCACCGAGAACCGGTTCGACAGCGTGTTGCGGATTTCGGCGCGCGGCTGGATGCGGAAGACCTTGGCGCCGCGCCGCGGCTTGGTGCGTTTCTCGATCATCTCCGGCAGCCAGCTCTTGCCCGACAGCACGTCCTCGATCAGACGGCCGACGCGCTCGGCGCGGCGGCGCTCGTCCTCGTCGCGGTCGAATTCCCTCGAGATCAGGATGGTGTCCAGCGCGCGGCCATCGGAGGTGGTGAAGATCTGCGCGTCGACAATGTTGCCGCCGGCCGCCACACAGGCGCCGGCAATGACCGACAGCAGGCGGGGATGGTCCTGCGCCAGCACGGTGATCTCGGTCACCGCCTCGAACTGATGGGTCTTGATCATCGTGGCGAGCTTCTTGCCCGCCGCATCCGCCTCGCGGATGAATTCGGCGTGGCGAAGCTGGTCGGCGAGATCGACCGCCAGCAGATAATTCTCATAGTGCTTGGCGACATAGCGCTTGCGGGCCTTTTCCGGCCAATCGGCGAGCGCCTCGGCCAGCTTTTCGCGGGCGGCCGCGGTGCGCATCGCACGCGACACCTCCGAAAACCCGCCGGTCAACAGCAATTCGGTCTCGTAGTAGAGCGTGCGCAGCAACTGCCCCTTCCAGCCGTTCCAGACGCCAGGCCCGACGCCTCTGATATCGCAGACGGTCAGGACGAGCAGCAGCTTCAGCCGTTCGACCGACTGCACGATCGCGGAAAAGTCCTCGATCGTCTTGCGGTCGTTGAGGTCGCGGGTCTGCGCGGTCATTGACATGACGAGATGATTCTCGACCAGCCAGGCGACCGTTTCGGTGTCGGCCGCCGACAGCCCCATATGCGGGCAGATCCGCCGCGCGATCCGGGCGCCCGCTTCGGAATGGTCCTCCGGCCGGCCCTTGGCGATATCGTGCAGCAGGACCGCGACATAGAGCGCCTCGCGACTTTTCTTCAGCCCCGGCATCAGCGAGTGGGCAAGCGGGTGGATCTTTTCACCGTCGCCGCGCTCGATCTCGGCTAGCACGCCGATACAGCGGATCAGGTGCTCGTCCACCGTATAGTGGTGGTACAGCGAGAACTGCATCATGGCGACGATCTTGCCGAAATCCGGGATCAGCTTTGCCAGCAGTCCCGCCTCGTTCATGCGCCTGAGATTGAGTTCGGCATTGCGGTCCGACGTCAATATGTCGAGGAACAGCCGGTTGGCTTCCTCGTCGCGCCTGAGCGCCTTGCCGACGAGGCCGAGCGAACGGGTCAGCAGCTTCAGCGCATCGGGGTGAAATTCCAGCCCGTGCTTGTCGGCGAACCAGAACAGCCGCAGGAGATTGACCGGATCGCGCTCGAACACCAGGTCGTCGGCGATGTTGATGCGATGGTTGTCGACAATGAAATCGGACGTGCCGGCAAGCTTGCGCTTGCGGCGCGAGAAGGTGAGAAAGATGCGGTTGAAGCCCGGCACATGCTTGGCCTGCTCTTCCTCGAGCGCCGCGCAGAAGATGCGGGTCAGATCGCCGACGTCCTTGGCGACGAGGAAGTAATGCTTCATGAAGCGCTCGACCGCCGACAGGCCCGGATGTGTGGTGTAGCCCAGCCGCTCGGCGATCTCGCGCTGGATGTCGAAATGCAGCCGCTCCTCGGCCTTGCCGGTGAGGAAATGCATGTGGCAGCGCACCGCCCACAGGAAGTCCTCGGCCTTCTGGAATTCCCGGTATTCGGTGCCGGTGAAGACGCCCTTGTCGACCAGTTCCTCGCCGGTGCGGACCCGGTAGAAATACTTGCCGATCCAGAACAGCGTCTGCAGGTCGCGCAGGCCGCCCTTGCCGTCCTTGACGTTGGGTTCGACCAGATAGCGGCTTTCGCCGGCCTTGGCATGACGCTCGTCGCGTTCGGCAAGCTTGGCCTGCACATATTCGGGTCCGGTCGTGCGCACCACCTCGCGGTCGAAGCGCTGCAAGAGCTCGTCATAGAGCTTCTGCTCGCCCCACAGGAAACGCGCCTCCAGGATCGAGGTGCGGATGGTGATGTCGGTGCGCGACTGCCGCAGGCATTCGTCGATGTTGCGGGTGGCGTGACCGACCTTCAGTCCCAGGTCCCACAGCACGTAGAGCATGTATTCGACGATCTGCTCGCCCCATGGGGTCTGCTTGTAGGGCAGCAGGAAGAGCAGATCGATATCAGATCCCGGCGCCAGCGTGCCGCGACCATAGCCGCCGACCGCGACGACGGCCATGCGTTCGGCCGATGACGGGTTCTTGACGCGATAGACGTGGGTGGCGGCGAACTCGTAGAGCGCGCGGATGATTTCGTCCATGAGATGCGACAGCCGGGCGGCGCAGGCAGTGCCGCTGCCGTCGTCCATCAGCATGCGTTCGGCGATGCTGCGGCCGGCGGCCAGCCTGCCCTTGAGAAGCTGGAGAACACCGGCACGCGCAGCCTCGCCGGAGCCGTCGCCTGCCGTGGCCGCAGTCAGCGCGGTCATCTCGCGGCGCAAGGCTTCGCCGTCGATCAGTTCGTCGAGCTTTAGAGAGATTCTTGCCATAAGTGCCGTTCGGCCTCGCCGTTTTGGCGGCGTCTATAGCGCGTTTTCGCGGCGCTGGGTATGGGGCGGACAGACAGGCTCTCCACGGCAGTCGAAACCGGATGATCGCCTCCTGCCGCACTTGAGGCGGAGCCGGCAAAGTATCTTGGCGACAGGCCGGAGCAGCAGGCGATGCCGAAAGGCACGCAATACACCTGTCCGATGCATCCAGAAATCGTCCGCGACAAGTCAGGCGCCTGCCCGATCTGCGGGATGGCGCTGGAACCGATGGCGTGCCGACCGGCGCCGAGGGCCCGAACCCGGAACTGGTCGATTTCACCAGGCGCTTCTGGGTGAGCGCCGTGTTGTCGGTGCGATTGCTGATCTTCGCCATGGCGCCGATGCTCGGCCTGACGTTTAGCGCCTTCATCGAGGATTCGACCAAGATCTGGGTGGAATTGGCGCTGGCCAGCCCGGTTGTGCTGTGGGCGGCTTTTCCTTTCTTCCATCGCGGCTGGGAATCGGTTCTCAACCGCAGCCCCAACATGTGGACGCTGATTTCGCTCGGCGTTGGTGCCGCCTATCTCTACAGCGTCGCCGCCGCGCTGTTCCCCGATATATTTCCGCATCAGTTCCGCGGTCATGAGGGCACGGTCCCGGTCTATTTCGAGGCAGCCGCCGTCATCGTGGCGCTGGTTTTCCTCGGCCAGGTGCTGGAATTGCGCGCCCGTGAAAAAACCGGCTCGGCGATTCGCGCGCTGCTCGACCTCGCGCCGAAGACCGCGCGGCTGATCGGCGAGGACGGTTCCGAAAACGACGTGCCGCTCGACACGGTCAAGGCCGGCGACCGCCTGCGCATCCACCCCGGCGATGCCGTGCCGGTCGACGGCATGGTGCTGGACGGCCGCTCTTCCGTCGACGAATCGATGCTGTCCGGCGAGCCTCTGCCGGTCGAAAAGACTGAAGGCGATTCCGTCACCGGCGGCACGCTCAACAAGAACGGTTCGCTGATCATGCGCGCCGAGAGGATCGGCGCCGAAACCACGCTGGCGCGGATCGTCGACCTCGTCGAAAGCCATCGCAAGCAAACTCGGCATTGACGAGGTGCGTGCCGGCCTGCTGCCGCAACAGAAGAGCGCGCTGGTCGAAGAGTTGCGCGCCAGCGGCGGCGGCGTCGCCATGGCCGGCGACGGCGTCAACGACGCGCCGGCGCTGGCCGCCGCCGATGTCGGCATCGCCATGGGCACCGGCGCCGATGTCGCGGTCGAAAGCGCCGGGATCACGCTGGTCAAGGCGATCTCAACGGCATCGTTCTGGCCCGCACGCTCGCCCAGGCGACGATCCGCAACATCCGCCAGAACCTGTTCTTCGCCTTCCTCTACAACGTGCTTGGCGTGCCGGTCGCCGCCGGCGTGCTCTATCCGCTCACCGGCACGCTGTTGTCGCCGATGATTGCGGCAGCGGCGATGAGCCTGTCCTCGGTGTCGGTGATCACCAACGCGTTGCGGCTCAGGATGTTGAAACTCTGAGCCAAGTCCCCAGATAGGAACTCGTTCAAAAAGGAGATCATGAATGACGTTGGCCAAGAAGATCGTGCTGCTGCTGATGGCGGCCGGAATGCTGCTTGCGGTTTTCCTGGAAAGCATTCCGTCGCAAGCCCAGGAGACGAAACACGACATGGGGGCGCACGACATGGGGGCGATGGGCGCGCAGGGTGCCTCGACCGACAGCTACAAGGCGGCGATGGACAAAATGCACACCGCGATGACGGCGATCGAATATTCCGGCAATGCCGATGTCGATTTCGCCCGCGGCATGATCCCGCATCACCAGGCGGCTATCGACATGGCCAAGGTCGAGCTTGCCAATGGCAAGGATCCGGAAATGCGCAAGCTGGCCGAAGCGGTGATCGCGGCGCAGGAAGCCGAGATCAAGCGGATGCAGGATTGGCTGGCCGCCCATCCGGTGAAGTAGCATCAGCCATCGGGCCTCGACTGGAGCACGCCATGCCGTCAACGATAAGAACCACAACATTGCCCTCGGGCGAAGCCGTTCCCGTGCTGGGTCAAGGCACCTGGAAAATGGGCGAGGACGCCCGCCGCCATGCCGATGAGGTCAATGCCCTGAAGCTTGGGCTGGATCTCGGCATGACGCTGATCGACACCGCCGAAATGTATGCCAGCGGTGGCGCCGAGGAAGTGGTGGCGGATGCTATAGCCGGGCGCCGCGACGAGGTGTTCCTGGTCTCCAAGGTGCTGCCATCCAACGCCTCGCGCACCGGCGTGCCGGCTGCCTGCGAGGCAAGCCTCAGGCATCTGCGCACCGACCGCATCGATCTCTATCTGCTGCACTGGCCCGGCAGCGTGCCGCTGGCGGAAACGGTCGAGGCCTTCGAAGCGTTGAAAAAAGCCGGCAAGATCCGCCATTGGGGCGTCAGCAATTTTGACACTCATGAGATGGAGGAACTGGTCAGCCTGCCGGCCGGCGACGGCGTCCAGACCAACCAGATCCTCTACAATCTGTCCCAGCGCGGCCCCGAATTCGACCTTGCGCCCTGGAGCCGGCAGCGCGGCATTCCGCTGATGGCCTATTCGCCGGTCGACCAGGGCGTATTGGCGCGCAACGCCAGCCTCGAAGCCATCGCCGCCCGCCACGATGCGACGCCGGCTCAGCTGGCGCTGGCCTGGGTGATGGCACAGGACGGCGTCATCGCCATTCCAAAGGCCAGCAAGCAGGAGCATATCCGCCAGAATGTCGCGGCGCTCGACATCGAGCTTACGCGTGAGGATTTCACCGAAATCGACCGCGCCTTCCCACCGCCGCGGCGCAAGCAGGGCCTGCAGATGATTTGAGGGATGGGAGCGGACGAGGCCCAGCTATTTCCCCGCCATTCCCTTCAGCCGATACAGCGCCTCCAGCGCCTCCCGCGGCGTCATCTCGTCGGGGTTGATCGCGCCGAGCGCGGCGCCCAGTGCGTCGTCCTTCACCGGCTTCGGCGTTTCCCGTTTCACCGCCACCGAAAACAGCGGCAGATCGTCGACCAGCCGGTTGGCCTTGCCCGAAACCTCGCCAGCTTCCAGTTGGTGCAGCACTTCCCTGGCCCGCCCGACCACCGCCTCCGGCAAGCCGGCCAGACGCGCCACCTGCACGCCGTAGGAGCGGTCGGCGGCACCCTTGCCGACCTCGTGCAGGAAGACCACGTCGCCTTCCCATTCCTTGACCCGCATGGTGACATTGTGCAGTCGAGCGAGCTTGCTGGCCAGCGCAGTCATTTCGTGGAAATGGGTGGCGAAGATCGCCCGGCAGCGGTTTTTTTCGTGCAGATACTCGACCGCCGCCCAGGCGATCGACAGGCCGTCGAAGGTGGCGGTGCCGCGGCCGATCTCGTCGAGGATCACCAGCGCGCGTTCGCCGGCCTGGTTGAGGATCGCCGCCGTTTCGACCATCTCGACCATGAAGGTCGAGCGGCCGCGCGCCAGGTCGTCCGAGGCGCCGACACGTGAAAACAGCCGGTCGACAACGCCGATATGGGCTGAGGCCGCCGGCACGAAGGAGCCGGTCTGGGCGAGGATGGCGATCAGCGCGTTCTGCCTGAGGAAGGTCGATTTGCCGCCCATATTGGGGCCGGTCAGCAGCCAGATCGCGCCGTTTTTGGCATTGCCTTCCGGCGACAGATCGCAATCATTGGCGACGAACGGTCCTTCGCCCGAACGCCGCAGCGACTGTTCCACCACCGGATGCCGCCCGCCCGAAATGGCGAAGGCGAGGCTCGCGTCCACCACCGGCCGGCACCAGGCGTCGCTTTCGGAAAGCAGCGCCAGTGCCGCCGACACGTCGAGCACGGCGAGTGCTTCGGCGCCGGCGCGGATCTTGTCCGCCTCGCCAACGGCTTCCGCCGTCAGCCTGTCGAAGGCGGCAAGCTCGATCGCCAGCGCCCGGTCGGCGGCATTGGCGATCTTCGATTCCAGCTCGGCCAGTTCGGTCGTGGTGAAGCGCATGGCGTTGGCCATGGTCTGGCGATGGATGAAGCGCGCCTTCGCCCCGTCGCTGCTCGTCATGATCGCATGGTTGTTGGCGGTGACTTCGATGTAGTAGCCAAGCACATTGTTGTGCCGGATTTTCAGCGAGCGGATGCCGGTTTCGTCGATCAGCGAGCGCTCCAGCCCGGCGATCACCTTGCGCGATTCATCGCGCAGCGCCCGCATCTCGTCGAGCTCGGCGTTGTAGCTGGAACGGACGAAGCCGCCGTCGCGCTTGAGCAGCGGCAGCTCGTCGGCGAGCGCCCGTGTCAGATGCTCGGCCAGCGGGCGCGGCAGCGCTTCGATCGCCGCCAGCGCCGCCGCCAATTCTGGCGGCAGGGCGGTCGCCGCAAACAGTTCGGCAATAGCGCCGGCTGCCTCGAACCCGGCACGCAGCACGCCGAGATCGCGCGGGCCGCCGCGGTTGAGCGCCAGCCGCGACAGCGCGCGTGGCATGTCGGCGACGCTCTTCAGGCTCGCCCGCACCGCCTGGCACAGCCGTGTCTCGGACCGGAAGAACGACACCGAATCCAGCCTTGCGCCAATTGCCGCCGGATCGGTCAGCGGCGCCATCAGCCGATCGGCGAGCAGCCGCGCGCCGCCGCCGGTCACCGTGCGGTCGATCGCCTTCAACAGCGAACCCTCGCGGCTGCCGGACAGCGTGCGCAGCAGTTCCAGATTGGCGCGTGTCGCCGGATCGATGAACAGCGTCGAACCCTGCTCCTCGCGCTCGGGCCGCGACAGCGGCGGCCGCTCGGCCTTCTGCGTCTTCTCGACATAGGCGATTGCGCCTGAGATCGCCGACAGCTCGGCGCGGGAAAACGTGCCGAAACTGTCCGGCGTCGCCACCTCGAAGAAACGGGCGATGCGGCCCGCGGCCGACGCCGAGTCGAACAGGCTCGGCGGCTGCGGACTGGCGATGCGGCCGAGCACATCGAACACCGGTTTCAGCTCTGGATCGTAAAACACCGGTTCGGCGACGATCAGTTCGCGTGGCTCGACGCGAAAGACATCGGCGAGCAGCCGGTCGGCGCTGGTCTCGGCAACGCGGAAGGCGCCGGTCGAGATCTCGATCCAGGCCAGCGCAAAACTTCCTTGGTTCCCTGTCGAGCTGCCGCGCTCCCCGCTTCTTTGTTCGGCTCCGCCCTTGACCCGGCCAAGTGCCATCAAGAAACTCGATTCCGACGGCGCCAGCAATTTGTCCTCGGTGATGGTGCCGGGCGTTACCAGCCGCACCACGTCGCGGCGCACCACCGATTTGCCGCCGCGTTTCTTCGCCTCTGCCGGATCCTCGATCTGCTCGCAGACGGCGACGCGGAACCCTTGTCCAATCAGCTTCTGCAGATAATCGTCGGCGGCATGCACCGGTACGCCGCACATCGGGATGTCGAGGCCCTGGTGCTTGCCACGCTTGGTCAGGACGATGCCGAGCGCCCGGCTCGCCTTCTCGGCGTCGTCGAAGAACAGCTCGTAGAAATCGCCCATGCGGTAGAACAGCAGCGAATCCGGGTTCGCCGCCTTGATCTCGATATACTGCTCCATCATCGGCGTTGCCGGCGCAAAGGCCGGCGTAGCGCTGTCGCTGCGAATGGGCGTTTCGTCGTTCAAGAAGTTGCTTCCAAAATTTCCCAAGCCATCTGCTTGGCGGTTTACAGCGGCGAAGTGTAGCCTTAATCCCGAACGTTCCACAAAAGAAAGCACCGCGCCCGTCTCAACGAGGTGCTGCACGGGTGAGGAAATCGAAAGCATCATGGCCAAGAAAACCGAAAGCAACGGCCCCTCCGTCAGTGCGCAGGAGGCGCTGGAATTCCACGCCATGGGCCGCCCGGGCAAGCTGGAGATCGTCGCCACCAAGCCGATGGCCACCCAGCGTGACCTAAGCCTCGCCTATTCGCCGGGCGTCGCGGTTCCGGTGCTTGCCATTGCCGAGGATCCCAGCCGCGCCTTCGACTACACGGCGCGCGGCAACATGGTCGCCGTCATCTCAAACGGCACCGCCATCCTCGGCCTCGGCAATCTCGGCGCGCTGGCCGCCAAGCCGGTGATGGAAGGCAAGGCGGTGCTGTTCAAGCGCTTCGCCGATGTCGATTCGATCGATCTCGAGGTCGACACCGAGGATGCCGAAGAGTTCATCAATTGCGTGCGTTTCCTTGGGCCGTCGTTCGGCGGTATCAATCTGGAAGACATCAAGGCGCCGGAGTGCTTCATCATCGAGCAGCGGCTGCGCGAACTTATGGACATACCGGTCTTTCATGACGACCAGCACGGCACCGCCATCATTTCGGCGGCCGGCCTGATCAACGCGCTGGAAATCACCGGTCGCGACATGAAGACCACCAAAATGGTCTGCAATGGCGCCGGTGCCGCCGGCGTCGCCTGCATCGAGCTGATGAAGGCGATGGGCTTTGCGCCCGAAAACATCATCCTGTGCGACACCAAAGGTGTCGTCTTCCAGGGCCGCACCGAAGGCATGAACCAGTGGAAGTCGGCGCATGCCGTCAAGACCGACGCACGCTCGCTGGCCGAGGCGATCGACGGTGCCGACGTGTTCCTCGGCCTCTCAGCCAAGGGCGCGCTGACCACCAAGATGGTGCAGTCCATGGCCGAGAAGCCGATCATCTTCGCCATGGCCAACCCCGATCCGGAGATCACGCCGGAGGAAGTCGCCGAAATCCGCGCCGATGCCATCATGGCCACCGGCCGTTCGGACTATCCGAACCAGGTCAACAACGTGCTCGGCTTCCCTTACATCTTCCGCGGCGCGCTGGACGTGCGGGCGACCACCATCAATGACGACATGAAGATCGCCGCGGCGCGTGCGCTCGCCGAACTGGCGCGCCAGGATGTACCCGACGACGTCGCCGCCGCCTACCAGGGCATGCGGCCGAAATTCGGCCCCAACTACATCATCCCGGTGCCGTTCGACCCGCGCCTGATCTCGGCCATTCCGATCGCGGTTGCCAAGGCCGCGATGGAATCCGGCGTCGCGCGCAAGCCGATCCTCGACCTCGACCGCTACGCGCAGGAGCTTTCCGCCCGCCGCGATCCGATCGCCTCGACCCTTCAGCGCATCTACGACCGCGTGCGCCGCCAGCCCAAGCGCATCGTTTTCGCCGAGGGCGAGGAGGAGCAGGTGATGCGCGCCGCCGTCTCCTATGTGAACCAGCGGCTCGGCACCGCCATCCTGCTGGGCCGCGACGACATCATCAAGGAGAACGCCAGGAACGCCGGCATCGAACTGAACAAGCAAGGCATCGAGATCATCAATGCCAGGCTGTCGCGCCGCAACGGCGTCTACACCGACTATCTGTACGAGCGTATGCAGCGCAAGGGCTTCCTGTTTCGCGACTGCCAGCGCCTGATCAACACCGACCGCAACCATTTCGCCGCCTGCATGGTGGCGCTGGGCGATGCCGATGGCATCGTCACCGGCGTCACCCGCAACTACTCGACGGCGCTCGACGACATCCGCCGCATCATCGACGCCAAGCCCGGCCACCGCGTGATCGGCGCCTCGATCGTGCTGGCGCGGGGCCGAACCGTGATCGTCGCCGACACCGCCGTGCACGATATGCCGAATGCCGAACAGATCGCCGACATCGCCGAGGAGGCCGCCGGCTTTGCCCGCCGCATGGGTTATGAGCCGCGGCTGGCCATGCTTGCCTATTCCACCTTCGGCCATCCGCAGGGCGAGCGCTCCGAACGCATCCAGGAAGCGGTGCGCATCCTCGACAAGCGGCGCGTCGATTTCGAGTATGACGGCGAGATGGCAGCCGACGTGGCGCTCAGCGCACGCGCCATGGCGCAATACCCGTTCATCCGGCTGACCGGCCCAGCCAATGTGCTGATCATGCCGGCATTCCACTCGGCCTCGATCTCGACCAAGATGCTGCAGGAGCTCGGCGGCTCGACCGTCATCGGCCCGCTGCTGGTCGGCCTGGACAAGCCGGTTCAGATCGTCTCGCTCAACGCCAAGGACAGCGACATCGTCAACATGGCGGCAATTGCCGCTTATACGGCGGGGGCCTGAGGAGCGAGCGCCTCTTCCTAAATCAAGCCCGCCTGCTCAGCCTCGTGGCGCAGATTCTGCCGCGGCCTTGGCCCGATCTGCTGGATCACCAGCCCGGCCGCCAGCGAGCCGAGATCGCCGCAATGCTTCAGGCTGCGGCCTTGTGTGTAGCCGTAGAGGAAGCCGGCGGCATAGAGGTCGCCGGCGCCGGTGGTGTCGACCAGTTCGCGGATTTCCGTCGCATTGATGGTGACGGTCTCGTCGCCGCGCACGATGACCGAGCCCTTTTCGGAGCGGGTGACGGCGGCGATCTTGCAATCCTTGCGGATCTGGGCCAGCGCCTCGTCGAAGGAGGCGGTCTGGTACAGCGACTTGATCTCGTGGCTATTGGCAAAAACGATATCGACAGTGCCCGAGCGCATCAGCTCCAGAAACTCCTCGCGGTAGCGGTCGACGCAGAACGAATCCGACAAGGTCATCGACACTTCGCGCCCGGCTGCGTGGGCGAGCTTCGCCGTCTGCCGGAACGCTTCCTTGGCGCGCGGCGGGTCCCACAGATAGCCCTCGAAATAGGTGACGGCGGCGCCCGACGCCTTGTCCGCCTCGACATCCTCCGGACCGAGCTCGACGCAAGCGCCGAGATAGGTATTCATCGAGCGCTCGCCGTCCGGCGTGACGAAGATCATCGAGCGTGCCGTCGGCGGTTCGCCATTGAGCGGCCTGGTGTCGAAGGCCACGCCCTGGGCGTGCATGTCATGGGCGTAGATTTCGCCGAGCGTGTCATTCGAGACCTTGCCGAAGAAGGCGGCGCGGCCGCCGAAGCTGGCGACGCCCGCCGCCGTGTTGCCGGCGCTGCCGCCGGAGGCTTCGATGGCCGGGCCCATGCGGCTGTAGAGCAGCTCGGCGCGCCTCATGTCGATCAAATTCATCGCGCCCTTGATGATGCCGTTCGTCTCAAGGAATGCCTCGTCGCACTGGGCGATGATGTCGACAATGGCATTACCGATACAAAGCACGTCATAGTTCGGCATCAATGATGTCTCCGCGAAAACCACCGGCTTTCTGGCACGCCGGCCGCGGGCGGGTCTAGCGATTTGATGCGGCTTTGCCTAGCCAACAATCACGGTTGGATAATGATCGAAGCATTTCTTTCGTGCCTCGCTTACAAGGATGGCGTCGCCGATCAATGTTCCCCCGAAGGTTGCGAACCCGCCATGCCTGCAAAAACCGACATGAAGACCGAGCTGGCGCTCCTCATTGCGCTCGCGGTGCTGTGGGGTGCTTCCTATACCTTCATCAAGATCGGCGTCGAGACGATCCCGCCGGTAACGCTGATCGCAGCCCGAACGTTGATTGCGGGTGGAATTCTTCTCGCCCTCATCCGCTGGCGTGGCCTGACCCTGCCGCGCGATACCGCCAGCTGGCGTCGGTTCGCGTTCCAGGCATGCCTCAACAGCGTTGTGCCGTTCACGTTGATAGCCTCGGCCGAGCGCTCGCTAGACGCCGGCCTGGCCACGATCCTGAATGCGACGTCCCCAATCTTCACCTTCTTGCTGACCGCGCTCATCACGCGCCACGAACCAGTGACCATGCGCAAACTGTTCGGCGTCGGTGCGGGAAATAGCTGGAATATGCCTCATCGTCGGCACCCAGGCGCTTGGCGGCCTTGGTCACCAGTTGTGGGCGCAGCTTGCCGTCGTCGCGGCGACGGTCTGCTACGCAGGTGCCGCCATTTTCGGTCGCGGCTTCAAGGGCCTCGATCCGATGATTCCAGCCGCCGGTTCGATGCTTTGCGGCGCCGCGATACTCGTCCCCCTCAGCCTTGTGTTCGACCGCCCTTGGGCGTTGGCGCCATCAACGGCCTCGATCCTTGCTCTGCTCGGACTTTCGGTTTTTTCAACTGCGCTGGCCTTCTGCATTTATTTCCGCCTCATCCATACGTTGGGCTCCGTCGGCACCACCTCGCAGGCCTATCTGCGCGTGCCGATCGGCGTCGGTATCGGGGCCGTATTCCTCGGCGAGAGCCTTGGCCCGACGGCGTGGTGGGGAATGGCCCTTGTTGTCGCCGGCGTGGCTGCGATGACCATTCCTGTCCGCAAGCCGGTGTTTGCGCGGTAACTGCGTTATCAGCAGCAGTTGCGCTGATGATTTCCCTTTCCTATCTCGGGGGGCGTCCTGCCCAAAACGGGCGCGTTGCATATGGGTTTGAAACGCGATGATACTCGACGCCGCCCGCGCCGCCCTGAGCCGGCTGTTCTCGCCCGAATTCCGCTCGGTTTTCATCAAGACGCTGGGGCTCACCTTGCTGGCGCTGGTGGCCTTGTGGTTCGGGTTGACGAGCCTTGTCGAGTGGCTGGCCTTGCCGTGGTTGGAGTCCCTGATACCCGGCCTGCCGTCCTGGGCCGGCTGGTTGGGCGGCATCATCGCCGCCATCGCCCTTGCCTTCGGTCTGGCCCTGCTGATCGCGCCGGTGACGGCGATCATCGCCGGCCTGTTCCTCGACGCCGCCGCCGAACTGGTCGAGCGCACCGACTATCCCGATGACCCACCCGGCCGCGCGATGCCGGCACTGCGCTCGCTGGTGCTGGCGATCAAATTCTTTGGCGTCGTCATCGTCGGCAACCTTTTGGCCTTGCTGCTTCTGCTGGTGCCGGGCATCAACATCGCCGCCTTCTTCATCGTCAACGGCTATCTGCTGGGACGTGAATTCTTCGAATTCGCCGCGATGCGCTTTCGCCCGGAGGCCGACGCCCGGGCGTTGCGCAAAAAACATGCCGTCACGGTGTTACTCGCCGGGCTGGTTGTCGCTGCCTTCCTCGCAGTGCCGCTGCTCAACCTTTTGACGCCGCTGTTCGCCGCCGCCATGATGGTACATCTGCACAAGGCGATCTCGGCGCGGGAAGCGGCTTAGGAGTGCTGATGTTCTGGTGATGCAGGCTTGCGAATGGCGGTTGTAGCCAAACGTTACGCTCCGTTTCGTTTTGTTGGGTTCGGCGCTAACGCAAAAGAAAACCGTGTCCCAGTTCGTCGTCGGGTTCGACGATGAATTCGGCCCGGCCGCTGTAGAAGGCGCGGCCGCCGACGCGGGCGATGATGGCATCATGCGGCCCGGCTTTCGCGGTCCTCGCCACGCTGCCGGAAAAGCGCGAGCCGGCGATACTCTCGAACAGCCGCGTCTGGCCGGCGATTTCGCCCCTGGCATGCATCGCCGCCAGCCGCGCGGCGACGCCCGATCCGGTCGGCGAGCGGTCGACCTGGGCCTCGGCGAAGACGCAGATGTTCTTGGTTGGGCTATCTGAATATGCGTCCTGTCCGTCGGTCAGGATGGTGCCGTAGAGAAAGGCAAGCTCGGCATGGTCGGGGTGCGACAGCGGGAATCCCTTCTTCAGCTTCTCCGTCAGTGCCGTCGCCGCATCGACGAAATCGCGCACGCGGTTCTTGCCGAACTCCAGCCCGAACTGCCGGCAATCGGCGAGCGCATAGAAGGCGCCACCATAGGCGATGTCGAATCCGATCGCCCCGTAACCCGGCAATTCGACCTGCTGGTCGCGGGCGAACAGAAAGGCCGGCACGCTTTCGAATGACACAGCACCGGCCTTGCCGTCCTGCACCTCGACCGAGGCGACGACCAGTCCGCACGGCGCCTCGATGTTGACTGTCGTCAGCGGCTCCTGCCGCGCCACCAGTCCCTCGTCGACGGCGTAGCGGCCGAGCGCGACGATGGCGTGGCCGCACATCGTCGAATAGCCCTCATTGTGCATGAACAGCACGGCGAGGTCGGCGCCGGGCAGATCGGGTTCCACCAGCAGCGCGCCATACATGTCGTGATGGCCGCGCGGCTCGAACATCAGGATCTTCCTGAGATGATCGAGGTGATCGCGCACATAGGCGCGTTTTTCCAGGATCGTTTCTGCAGGAATCCTAGGATAACCACCGGTGACGATCCGCAGCGGCTCGCCGCCGGTGTGCATGTCGACGACGCTGAGCTTCATGCGTTGGGCCAATCTAAGCTGAAGATTTGGCAAACAACGCCTGCAGCTTGCCGAACGGCATGGCGGTGCGGGTGAAGCCGAAGGTGCCGTCCTGCTGGATCTCGCGCGCCGCCGTTTCCAGCATGCCGAAGGCGTAATTGGTCAGCCAGGGCCCGAGCGAAATGCGCTTGACCCCTGCCTGGGCAAGATCGGCGATGGTGAAGCCGGGCCTCACCATGACGTTGACCGGCTTGGTCAGCGCCGAGCAGACGGTTTGCACCGTCTCGATATCGCCGAGGCCTGGCGCGTAGAGCACGTCGGCGCCGGCCTTCTCGAAGGCCTGCAGCCGCTTGATCGTGTCGTCGATGTCTGGCCTGCCCCACAGAAAATTCTCGGCCCGCGCGGTGAAGACGAAGTCATGCTTCAGCGCCCGTGCCGCCTCCGCTGCAGCGGCGACGCGCTCGACGGCATGCGAAAATTCATAAATCGGCTTGTCGGGCTCGCCGGTGTGGTCCTCGATCGAGCAGCCGGCGAGGCCTGCCGCTTCGGCTGCGAAGACAGTTTCCGCGGCACTTGTCGCGCTGTCGCCCTTGCCCTTCTCGAGGTCGGCCGAGACCGGCAGGCCGGTCGCCGCGGTCACCTCGCGGCAGTGGTGGATCATCGCCTCGAAGGTCACCGCGCCATCGGGCAGGCCGCGCGAAAAGGCAAAGCCGGCGCTGGTCGTCGCCAACGCCTTGAAACCGAAGGAGGCCAGCAGTTTCGTCGTGCCGACGTCCCAGGGGTTGGGCATGACGAAGATCGAACTGTGCAGGTCGCGAAAGATTTTGCCCTTGTCCATGGATGCTCCCCAGAGTGCGAAGCGCATTTTATCCCGCCACTGCCCGCCGGGCAAACGAATGCGATTGGGTCAGAAGCGATTGGCGTTCTCTCCTGCCAATTTGTCCAGTGCGTCGGACCCCTTGACGTATGCGGTCCCGTCCCAATGGTAGGTGACGGAGATATCGCGCGAGGCAGCCTCAGGCGCCGCATCGTCGCAGCTTTCGCCATTCGGCAAGGTGGCATCGGTCACCGTCGCCTTGATGGCCGCATAGGGCTGGCCTTCCGCAACGGTCTGGAACGCCAACTCCTGGGTGCGCCTGTAGGCGCACAGGGACCCGTCGAACGTAGAGATCATGTCGATCAGCTCGAATCTGTCGTCGCGGACCAGGATCAGCGGCGTGCTCACATAGCCCTGGCTCGAATTGAAATGCGTGCTCAGGGTGATGATGACGTCATCGCCTGGCCCGATCGGAAGCTTGCCCGGATCGCGGAAATAGGTGCTCCGGTCGACGGCGACATTGACAGCGTCGAGCAGTCTCGGGTTGCCGGCAAGTTCGTAGAGCGCCAGCACCGCAAAGCCCTCAGCGCTGTCGGAGGAACTGCCGAGGTCGAACAGCATGGACAGCCGCTCCTTGCCGCCGGCCCTGATCTGGAGCACGCCAGCATCGGAAAAGCCCGACGTTTCGGGTGGCAGGCCACCGCTATCCCCACCTTCGATATGGCGCATCTCGATCGGCATGGAACCACGGTAGAAGCCGTCCTTGTCCGCCGCCAGATCGGGAATGACCATCCTGGCGAGGTCGAGATAGGTCGTGTCCTTGTGGCCGGGAACGGCGCTGCCAAGGTCCGGGAAGCTGACGCCCTGCGCGCCGGCCGCGGCCCACAGACACGGCAGCAGCAAGCAGGCGAGGGTGAAGCGAAACAGGATCGAGTTCATAGGCTGGGCGCCTCCCACTGTCGAACATTGGCAAGCTAGCATGGGCGCCTGGCGCGTCCAGCCGGATAAAAACCTGAAGACCAGATCAGGGGATCGGCACCAGCCCGGCCAGCTCGCGCATGTCGTGAAACAGGATGCCGCCGGCCTCGGTCAGGCCGTCGCGGTCGGAATGCGGGTCGCCGTAGTAGGAAAATACGCGCATGCCGGCGGCAATGCCGGCTAATGTCCCGGCGACGCTGTCCTCGATGACGATGCAGTCGGCTGGCGCGAAGCCCATCGTGCTTGCGGCATGCAGGAACAGGTCGGGAAAAGGCTTGCCGCGCGAAACCATGGTCGAGCTGAACAGTGCATGCTCGAACAGCGGCAGCAGCCCGGTCTGGCCGAGCGTGATGTGCATTTTACTCACCCGCGCCGACGAAGCGACGCAAGTTGCGATGCCGGCAGCGTGCACGGCTTCGATGAACTGCCTGACATAGGGGACGGCTTCGACGCCATGCGCGAACAGGTCCGGCAGTCCGGCATTCCAACGGTCGACGAAATCGGCGCCGAGGCTGGCGCCGGTCGCCTCGACTTCCTTCTGCACCGGGACCATGGCGCGACCGGAGAAGTTCTTGCGGCAATATTCGAAGCTTGCCGGGTATCCGGCGGCGCTGAGCCATTCGGCAAGGCGCCGATTGGCTAGGTTTTCGGTGTCGACCAGAACCCCGTCGCAATCGAAGATGACGAGTTTGGGAAGGGATCGTGTTTCACTCATATTGAACCATTCTGCAGGGTTAATTCGAGCCAAATCCTTCGGCCTTCGGACTTGGCCGTGCCACCAGCACGGCCCACGCCGAAGGCCTCGACCTTGACCCGAATTCCCTCCGGCAGAATGGTTCAATATGAGTGAAATACGACCCAGACATCAGGCCGTGCCGGTCGATCCGAAGCCGCCGGAGCCGCGCGTCGTTCCGCCGGCCAAGCTGCGCTCATCGACCATCGCCTGCGTCACCGGGGCGAAGACGATCTGCGCGATCCGCATGCCGCGCGTCACCGCGAAATCCTCGTCGCCAAGATTGATCAGCAGCACCTTGACCTCGCCGCGATAGTCGCTGTCGATGGTGCCCGGCGTGTTGAGGCAGGTAAGCCCGTGCTTGAAGGCGAGGCCCGAGCGTGGCCGGACCTGGCCTTCCACCCCCTCAGGGATCTCCAGGATCAGTCCGGTCGGCACCAGCGCGCGTTTTCCCGGCAGGATCAGCAGCGGCCGGTCGTCCGGCACCGCGGCGCGCAGATCCATGCCGGCGGCGCCCGGGCTTTCATAGGCGGGAAGCGGCAGGCCTTCACCGTGCGGCAGCCTGATGAAGCCGACGGCCGGACCGATGACGGAGGAAGTGTAGAGGGCTGCGCGCATGAGGCTGATCCTATCGCTATCAACGCCGATTCAGTCAACTCGGCGGCCAGACTATCAACGGCTTTCTTTCAGCGCAGTTCCGTTTCAGCGCAGTTCTACGGGGACGATGGTCGTCTCCTTGATCTCCTCCATGACGAAGGAGGCCGAAACATCCGACAGCGCCACCTTGGCGATAAGCCGCTGATAGAGCCGGTCATACGCCTTCACGTCGGCGACGCGGGCGCGCAAGACATAGTCGAGGTCGCCGGACATGCGGTAGACGCCGGTGATCTCGGGAAAGCCGCCCACTGCCGCCCGGAATTTTTGCAGCCAGTCGGGATCATGATTGGAGGTCCGGACCAGGATGAACACCGAAAGGCCAAGGCCAAGCTTGTCGGCATCGACCAGCGCCACCCGGCCGGTGATGACGCCGTCTTCCTCGAGCCGCTTGACCCGGCGCCAGCAGGCGTTGCGCGACAGCGACACTCTTTCCGACAATTGGTCGACCGACAGCGTGCCGTCGCGTTGCAGTTCGGCCAGCAATCTTCGGTCGATCTCATCGATTTCCAGCGACATGTGGGATGTTTGTCCCAATAATTGACCAGACACAAGGATATTTTGGGACTAATCAATCAAAACCTCGTGCCAGAATACTCAGCATCGGGGGCTTACCCAGCCAGGAGGGATCACCATGACGACACGGCTTGCAAGGCTCTTTACCTCTCACCCGGCCAAGGTGGGCGAGACCTATTTCAGCCATATGGCCTTCGCGGCGTGGTTCTGCTCGCGTCTGTTCATGGCAGCGTTCGCCGCACTCATTCACGCTTTCTTGCCATTTCTGTGTGAGACTACGGCCAGCCGAATCGTCCGCGAGCTCTATGAGCGCACGCACAACAGAGGCACACACGCGATCAAGGAGCCTGCGGCTCGCATGGATCGCGCCTGAGGGAAGATTGAGCGATGTGCCGGTGGGCGGCCTACCTTGGCGAAGCGGTTTTCCTGGAAGACATCGTCACGGCGCCCTGCCATTCGCTGATCGCCCAGAGTCATTGCGCTCAGGAAGCCAAGTCGCCGACCAATGGCGATGGCTTTGGTCTCGCCTGGTACGGCGACCGGCCCGAACCGGGTCTCTATCGCGACATCCTGCCGGCCTGGTCCGATCCCAATCTGAAGAGCCTGTGCCGGCAGATCAGGTCCAGCCTGTTCCTTGCCCATGTGCGCGCCTCGACCGGCGGCGCCACCAGCCGCATGAACTGTCATCCCTTCACTGCCGGCCGCTGGTCGTTCATGCACAACGGCCAGATCGGCGGCTTCGAAAGAATCCGCCGCGCGCTGGAAAACGCGCTCTCCGACGATGTCTTCGATCGCCGCGAGGGCACCACCGATTCCGAACTTTTCTTTCTCCTGATGATCGACGAGGGTCTGGCGGGCGATCCGCAAGGCGCGGTGTCGCGCGCTACGGCGCGGGTGATCGACGCCTCGCGCCGCGCCGGCTTCGAACCGGCGCTGAGACTTACCGCCGCCTTGTCGGACGGCGAATCGCTCCATGCGGTGCGCTATGCGACCGATGCCCACGCGCCGACGCTCTACACCTCCGTCTTCCGCAACGGCGGCGGGCGATGCCTGATGTCGGAGCCTTTCGACCGTGATGGCGGCGACTGGCAGCCGATCCCGCCGTCTAGCTTCGTCACCATTACCAGAGACGGCATGACCACTCGTCCATTTGCGCCGGAACCGGCAAGACTGGCGCTGGCCGTGTAGCTCCCTCGCTATCGCGGCAACATCGCGGGACAGCGCTCCCTCAACAGACCCTCGCAGCGCAATTCCGATCAAGCACCACCTGTCCTCGAATGCTGAACTCGGCTTGAAGACGCGCCGTAGCCCGCCATTTGGTGAGGCTGGCGCCGCTAGCAAGTCGGAGCATTGGTCATGGACCTCGTCTTTTCCTCCACCAGAGAATTGGCTGCCGCGATCCGCGACCGCAAGATTTCCGCCGTGGAAGCGCTGGACGCGCATTTGGCTGCGATCGACAAGCAAAATGAGGCGGTCAACGCGGTCGTCACGCTCGACAGGGAAGGGGCTCGCGCTCGCGCGAAGAAGGCCGACGAAGCGCAGGCGCGCGGCGACGCTCTCGGGCCGCTGCACGGCGTGCCGTTCACGCTGAAGGACACTCACGAAACACTGGGGATGAAGACGACGGTCGGCTTCCCGCCTTTTGCCGACTATGTGGCGAGAAAAGACAGCCCGGTCGTTCTCAGGTTGAAGGCGGCCGGCGGCGTGCTCGTCGGCAAGACAAATGTCGCAACGATGCTCGGCGACTGGCAGTCGAACAACCCACTGTTCGGCCGCACCAGTAATCCGTGGGATCTATCGCGCACCGCCGGCGGTTCCAGCGGGGGAGCTGCGGCAGCACTTTGCGCGGGCATGACGCCATTCGAACTCGGCAGCGACATGCAGGATTCGATCCGCCTGCCGGCAGCCTTCTGCGGCGTCTACGGCCTCAAGCCGACCGAGCATCGCGTCTCCTTGGCCGGCGCCTTTCCCGATCCCGGTGGCGTACCGCGCGGCGTACGGCTGATGTCCTGCATCGGTCCGCTGGCCCGCAACGTCGAAGATCTGGCGCTGATCCTGAGGATCATTGCAGGACCGGATGGCAGCGACACCGACCTTGCCCCGGTGCCTGTCGAGGGCACGCCGGAGGTTGATCCCAAGACCCTGCGCATCGCTTTCGCGCCGGCCTTTCCGGGTTTTCCGGTAGCCGGCGAGATCAGGGCCGCGGTCGAAAGTCTGGCCGAGCAACTCAAGTCCGCGGGGGCAGCCGTCGAGGAAGCAAGACTGCCGACGCTCGACCTGCATGACGATCTGACGCAAGGCGGCGCGCTGATCGGCATGATGCTGGAGGCTGCGCAGCCGGAGCCGTTAGAAGAACCGACACCGGTCTCGCGCTGGTTCGATGCGCTCGCCCGCCGCGACCAGTCAATCCTTGCCTGGGACCGGTTTTTCGAAGGTTGCGATGCCTTGCTTTGCCCCGTCGCCATGGCCACGGCCTTTCCGCATTGCGAGCCGGGAACACCAATCAAGGTCGATGACAGGGAGCAGAGCTATTGGCTGCTGCCGGCCTATGGCGCGGTGTTCAACTATAGCGGCCACCCCGCACTTTCGCTGCCCTGCGGGCAGGACCGCGACGGCCTGCCCATCGGCCTGCAACTGGTCGGCCGTCGCTGGTCCGAATCGCGGCTGCTTGGCATCGCCAAGGCGATGGCGCCGCTGACCGGCGGCTTTCGCCGTCCGCCCGGCTATTGAGCAAACCGCGTCAGCCCATAAGGCTCAAGCAGCGGATCGCGCGCGTGGTCGAGGATTTCCCGGGCGGCGAACAGACCGACCGCAGGCGCCAGCGTGATCCCCGAATGCATGACCGCGACATAGAGGCCGCCGATGCCTTCAGCCCGTCCGATGATCGGAAAGCCGTCGACGGGCGTCGGCCGGTAGCCGACCGTGTGGAAATCCAGTTCCAGCCGGTCGGTACCGCGCAACATGCTCTTCATCGCAGCAAACAGCTCACGGGCGGTGGCTTCGGCATCCATGCCCGGATCGGCGCCGCCGAAATCCGAACCGGCAATGATGCGGCCCTCGGCAGTCTGGCGCATGTGCAGCCGGTCGCCGATCACCAGGCCGTTGAGCAGCTTTTCGTACGGGCGTGAATGGACGATCAGGCCGGGCGGTGTCTCGATCGGCAGTTTTAGCCGGGCCGTCGCCGCAATTGCCGGAGAGCCGGCGCCGGCCGCGATCACCACCTCGTCGGCCACAATCCGTCCGCCTGACGTATCGACGCCGCCAATCCTGCCATTGGTCTGTATCAGCGCGGTGACTGTCGTGCCGGTAATCACCCGCGCACCAAGCCGCTCGGCGTCGGCCAGCAGCGTCTGCGTGGCCGCGACCGGTTCGGCCACTCCCTCCTCAGCGACGTGAAGGGCGAAGTCGGGAAGCTCGGTCAAATTGGGCTCTATACGTGCGGCTCTCACGCGGTCGACGCGCTCGATCCCGTAGCCCCAGGCGGAATGCTCGGCGGCATAGGCCTCAAGCTCGGCCGGCGGCAGGTCCCAGCACAGGCCGCCGCACCAGGCGAGTGGAATGCCGGGCACGTCATGGGCAAGCCGCGTCCATTCGGCCATCGAACGGGTACGCAGCCGGAAATACGGCTCTGGATTGCCCCAACTGGCATTGATCCAGGCAAAGGAATTCGGCGTGGCGACGCCGCCCGCACCGCTGTCGGCAACGATCGTCACGTTCGCGCCAGCCTTCGCCAGATGCCAGGCGATGGACGCACCGATGATGCCGGCGCCGACGACGATGACGTGCTTGGCTGCGCTCATGGATGGACCTTTATCGAACCGCCTCTGTTGATGCCATTGCGGCGGACCTATCTCAAGGCCGGGCAACCGCCCAAAATTGTTCGACAGGCTGCAAAAGCGCTGCTAGAAGCCCGCGCACCACATGGGATTCCATAAATTGGCTGAAGACATCACGAACGCGGTGGCGCGCCGCCGCACTTTCGCGATCATCGCGCATCCGGACGCCGGCAAGACGACGCTGACCGAAAAGCTGCTTTTGTTCGGCGGTGCCATCCAGCTTGCCGGCGAGGTCAAGGCCAAGAAGGATCGCATCCAGACCCGGTCGGACTGGATGAAGATCGAGCGCGAGCGCGGCATTTCGGTCGTCACCTCGGTGATGACCTTCGAGTATGAGGATAATGTCTTCAACCTGCTCGATACGCCCGGTCACGAGGATTTCGCCGACGATACCTATCGCACGCTGTCGGCGGTCGATGCGGCGGTCATGGTCATCGACGCCGCCAAGGGTATCGAGCCGCGCACGCTAAAACTGTTCGAGGTCTGCCGGCTTCGCGACATCCCGATCATCACCTTCGTCAACAAGATGGACCGCGAAAGCCGCGACCCGTTCGAGATCCTCGATGAGATCGAGCAGAAGCTGGCGCTGGACACCGCACCGATCACCTGGCCGATCGGCCGCGGCAAGACCTTTTCCGGCACCTATCATCTGGCGCTGAACGCGGTGCGCAAGGGCGACGCCGAGAAAGAACGCACGCCGGTCAATGGTCCCGACTCCAATCGCGTCGCCGGCCTGTTGCCGGAGAACGAGCGCGAGGCTTTCATCGAGGAGCTGGAGCTGGCGCGCGAAGCCTGCCGCCCGCTCGACATCGGTGCGTTTCGCGAGGGCCATCTGACGCCGGTCTATTTCGGTTCGGCGCTGCGCAATTACGGCGTCCGCGACCTGATCGAGGCGCTTGGTGCCTACGGGCCGCCGCCACGCGCGCAGGAAGCCGATACCCGCAAAGTCGAGGCGACCGAGGATAGGATGACCTCCTTCGTCTTCAAGATCCAGGCCAACATGGATCCCAACCACCGCGACCGCATCGCCTTCGTCCGCGTCTGCTCGGGCAAGCTCGAGCGCGGCATGAAAGCCAAGCTGGTGCGCACGGGAAAACCGATGAGCCTGTCGGCGCCGCAATTCTTCTTCGCCCGCACCCGCGTCACCGCCGACGAGGCCTTTGCCGGCGACGTCGTCGGCATCCCCAACCACGGCACGCTGCGCATCGGCGATACGCTGACCGAGGGCGAGGAGATCCTGTTCCGCGGCGTGCCGAATTTCGCGCCGGAAATCCTGCGCCGCGTCCGGCTCGGCGACGCGATGAAGGCCAAGAAGCTGAAGGAGGCGCTGCACCAGATGGCCGAGGAAGGCGTCGTGCAACTGTTCTCGCCAGAAGACGGCTCGCCGGCAATCGTCGGCGTCGTCGGTGCGCTGCAGCTCGACGTGCTGAAGGAGCGGCTGAATATCGAATACACGCTGCCGGTCGATTTCGAGATGTCGCGCTTTTCCGTCTGCCGCTGGATATCGGCCGACGACAAGGCCGAGGTGCATCGCTTCATCGAGGCGCATCGCGGCGACATTGCCCGCGACCTCGACCACGATCCGGTGTTCCTTGCCCAGCACGCCTTTTCGCTCAACTACGAGGCCGAGCGCTGGAAGGCGATCCGCTTCGCCGCGGTCAAGGATTACCAGGTCCGCGACAAGGCGGCTTGACCGTTGCCGTATGGCCGCCAAGAACACTCGCGCGTCGCGCCGCCCCTCATCCGCCTGCCGGCACCTTCTCCCCGTATAGTGACGGGGAGAAGGGGGGCTGGCCGCAACGCCAACGCCCTTCCTGCAACGTGGTAATTGGCGAAATCATGTATGAGAGCGCCCCTCTCCCCGTCACTATACGGGGAGAGGATGCCGGCAGGCAGGTGAGGGGCGGCGCCGACTTCGGCAGTTGATATTCCCAAAATCGGGCAAAGATCCCTGTCGGGAGCGTCTCACTCACCCCCTGGCGGCCTCTTCGATCTTGGCGATGTCGATCTTGGTCATTTGCATCATCGCCTGCATGACGCGGCCGGCCTTTTCCGTGTCGGGGTCCTGCAGCAGCCTCGGCAATTGCTCCGGCACGACCTGCCAGGAGACGCCGAATTTGTCCTTCAGCCAGCTGCACTGGCTGGGCTCGCCACCGCCCTCGATCAGCCTGTCCCAGAAATAGTCGACCTCCTCCTGCGTCTTGCAGTCGATGGACAGCGAGACTGCCTCGGTGAACTTGAATTGCGGCCCGCCGTTGAGCGCCTGGAACTGCACGCCGTCGAGCTCGAAATTGGTCACCAGCACCTTGCCCTCATTATCGCCGCTGCCCTTGGGCCAGCGCATCACGCTCAGCACCTTCGAGTTCTTGAAGATGGAGATGTAATGGTTCATGGCCTCCTCGGCCTGGTCGTCGAACCACAGGCAGGGGGTGATCTTTTGCATTTTCTTGCTCCTCGGGCTGTTTTGGCTTGTTTTCACGGGTCCAACGGCCGGCTGGCGATAGATGCCGGTCGTCGCCGTCTGCCCAAGGACGCTCAAACAAAACACGATCCGACAGCACCTCTGACTTTTTTTACTGCCTGGACCGGCTTGCCGTCTTTGGCTCAAGATCCCGGCGCATCGCAAAACCGTGGCCAGACCAGACGGTGGCGTATATAACGCCGCTCAATTCCGGTTTTCCGCCCCTGTTCGGACGACGCAAACAGCAAGGACAGTATAATGCCCGCCTACCGTTCCCGCACCACCACCCATGGCCGTAACATGGCCGGCGCCCGCGGCCTGTGGCGCGCCACCGGCATGAAGGATTCCGATTTCGGCAAGCCGATTATCGCTGTCGTCAATTCCTTCACCCAGTTCGTTCCGGGCCACGTCCATCTCAAGGATCTCGGCCAACTGGTCGCCCGCGAGATCGAGAAGGCCGGCGGCGTCGCCAAGGAGTTCAACACCATCGCTGTCGACGACGGCATCGCCATGGGTCATGACGGCATGCTCTATTCGCTGCCTTCGCGCGAGCTGATCGCCGACTCGGTCGAATATATGGTCAACGCCCACTGCGCCGACGCCATGGTCTGCATCTCGAATTGCGACAAGATCACGCCGGGCATGCTGATGGCGTCGCTGCGTCTCAACATCCCGACCGTCTTCGTCTCCGGCGGCCCGATGGAGGCCGGCAAGGTGGTGCTTGCCGGCAAGACGCAGGCGCTCGATCTGGTCGACGCCATGGTCGCGGCTGCCGACGACAAGATCTCCGACGAGGACGTCAAGACCATCGAGCGCTCGGCCTGCCCGACCTGCGGCTCCTGCTCGGGCATGTTCACCGCCAATTCGATGAATTGCCTGACCGAGGCGCTCGGCCTTTCGCTGCCCGGCAACGGTTCGACGTTGGCGACGCACGTCGACCGCAGGCGGCTGTTCGTCGAGGCCGGCCACCTGATCGTCGATCTCGCGCAGCGCTACTACGAGCAGGACGACGACACCGCGCTGCCGCGCAGCATCGCCTCGAAGGGCGCCTTCGAGAACGCCATGACGCTCGACATCGCCATGGGCGGCTCGACCAACACCGTGCTGCACATCCTGGCTGCCGCGCATGAGGGCGAGATCGATTTCGGTCAAGACGACATTGACGCGCTGTCACGCAAGGTGCCGGTGCTATGCAAGGTTGCCCCCGCCAAGGCGGATGTGCACATGGAAGACGTCCACCGCGCCGGCGGCATCATGGCGATCCTCGGCCAGCTCGATAACGCCAGACTGATCAACCGCGACCTGCCGACCGTGCACACCGCAAGCCTCGGCGAAGCGCTCGACCATTGGGATATCTCGCGCACGTCAAGCCAGAATGTCCGCGACTTCTTTCTGGCGGCCCCGGGCGGCGTGCCGACGCAGGTCGCCTTCAGCCAGGATCGCCGCTGGGACGAACTCGATCTCGACCGGGAGAAGGGTGTCATCCGCTCGGCCCAATATCCTTTTTCCAAGGATGGTGGCCTTGCCGTGCTGAAAGGCAACCTGGCGCTCGACGGCTGTATCGTGAAGACCGCGGGCGTCGATGAATCGATCCTGAAATTCACCGGCCCGGCCAGGGTGTTCGAAAGCCAGGACGCCAGCGTCAAGGCGATCCTGTCCAACGAGATCAAGGCCGGCGATGTCGTCGTCATCCGCTACGAAGGGCCGCGTGGCGGCCCCGGCATGCAGGAAATGCTCTATCCGACCAGCTATTTGAAGTCGAAGGGCCTCGGCAAGGCCTGCGCGCTGGTCACCGATGGCCGCTTCTCCGGCGGCACCTCCGGCCTGTCGATAGGCCATGCTTCTCCCGAGGCGGCGGAAGGCGGGCTGATCGGGCTGGTGCATGAGGGCGATACGATCGAGATCGATATCCCGAATCGCACCATCCGGCTTGCCGTCGACGATGCCGAACTGGCCGCCCGCCGCGCCGCGATGGAGGCCAAGGGAGCCACCGCCTGGAAGCCCGAGGAAAAGCGCAAGCGCAAGGTGACGATGGCCTTGCGCGCCTACGCCTCGATGGCGACCAGTGCTGCAAAGGGTGCGGTAAGGTATGTGCCGGAATAGGTTCGCTTCTTCAAAGGGATGACGGTAGATGGATTTCGACCTTATCGTCGGCGGCGGCACGCTGCCCGACGGCAGGATCGCCGATATCGGCATCATCGGCGAGACGATCGCGGCCATCGAGCCGGAGCTGAACGCTGGCGCGGGCACGGCGATTGACGCCCATGGCAATCTGATCTCGCCGCCCTTCGTCGATCCGCATTTTCACATGGACGCCACGCTCTCGCTAGGCATCCCGCGCATCAACGTGTCGGGCACGCTGCTCGAAGGCATCTCGCTGTGGGGCGAACTGAAGCCGCTGTTGACGCACGAAGCGGTGCGCGACCGCGCGCTCGCCTATTGCGACTGGGCAGTATCCATGGGCCTGCTCGCCATCCGCAGCCATGTCGATGTCTGCGATACCAGGCTGCTGGCGGTCGAAGCCCTGCTCGATGTGAAGAAGACCGTCGCGCCCTATATCGACCTGCAACTGGTCGCCTTCCCGCAGGATGGGTTTTATCGCTCACCGACGGCGCGTGATAACACCATCCGCGCGCTCGACATGGGTGTCGACATCGTCGGCGGTATTCCGCATTTCGAGCGCACCATGGCCGACGGCACGCGTTCGGTGACGGAACTGTGCGAAATCGCGGCAGAACGCGGCCTCATGGTCGACCTGCATTGCGACGAGACCGATGATCCGCTGTCGCGCCATATCGAACAACTGGCCTATGAGACGCAACGCCTCGGCCTGCAGGGCAGGGTCGCCGGCTCGCATCTTACGTCGATGCACTCGATGGACAATTACTATGTCTCGAAGCTGTTGCCGCTGATATCAGAGGCAGGCGTCTCGGCAATCCCCAATCCGCTGATCAACATCATGCTGCAGGGCCGCCACGACACATTCCCCAAACGCCGCGGCCTGACGCGGGTCAAGGAAATGCTTGCCCACGGCATCCGCGTCGGCTGGGGCCAGGATTGCGTGCTCGACCCCTGGTATTCGCTGGGCACCGCCGACATGCTCGACGTCGCCTTCATGGGCCTTCACGTCGCCCAGATGTCGAGCCCGGCCGACATGGCGCGCTGCTTTGACATGGTCACCAACGTCAACGCCGCCATCATGGGCCTCGACCATCTCGGCCTGGCGGTCGGCAAGCGCGCAAGCCTCGTCGTCCTCGATGCCGGCGATCCGGTCGAGGCCTTGCGCCTGCGTCCCGAGCGACTCTGTGTCATCGCCAGGGGCAAGGTGGTGGCCGAGAGGGCCAGGCAGGAAACACGGCTCTCGATCGCCGGACGGCCGGCAACAGTGAACCGCAGGCACCGCCCGTCTCAAAACTCCATCGCTCAGATTGATAGGTCCTGACCGCAAGTCTACAATCAACCTCCAGTTTTATGCCGAGGAGGATACCATGTGGCACAAGACGGCGATGGTGGTCGTGTTGGCGGCGACTTGTGCAGGCTGCATGACGGCCGAAGACCGTCGTGCCGCGGATGAGGCGAAATGCCGTTCCTACGGCTTCGTCAGGAAGAATGATGCCTTCGCCGAATGTCTGCAGCGCATCGATCTGGCGCGCCGCGCCGAGTTCAGAAGTGCGTCGGTCTTCGATCCCTGGGATCGGCCGGTGATCTATCGTCCGGTTATCATTCGGCCACGGCCAATGTAGGCCGTTGCGATCGTCCGTACAGGCCCAGCCGATTTCCGGTCCCTGGTCTGGCCGGCTTCGAGATTTCCGCTCGTCAAAGCGGCTGCTTGCGTCTACGACGCTGCTCACCGGGCTTTCATGCGGGAGGAAGCGACATCGGCATGGCACAGCCAACTGTCCAGAATTCGACGATCAGGAACGTGCTTTTGGCTGGCATTCTGCTGATGCTGGCCGGCGATTTCCTGTTTGCTTTGAATGACGCGATGGGCAAATGGCTGGTCGCCAGCTTTTCCGTCGGCCAGGTCGTGCTGATCCGTTCCATCGGCGCCTTTTTCGTGCTCGGTCCGATGATCGCGCGTCAAGGCGCGGCCAGGCTGTTCCGCATGGAGCGCCTGGAACTGCAGGTTTTGCGCGTCGTGATGACGACGCTCGACACGGCGCTGTTCTACGCCGCTGTTGTCTATCTGCCGCTCGCCGACGTCATGAGCTTCTACATGGCAGGGCCGATCTACGTGGCGGCGCTGTCCCACCTGTTGCTTGGTGAAAAGGTCGGCTGGCGCCGCTGGATGGCGATTCTGGTCGGGTTCTGCGGTGTGCTGATCATGCTCGAACCGTCCTCGGCCGCGTTTTCGCTGTCGTCGACCTTCGCGCTGGCCGGAAGCATTTCATTCGCCTTCGCGATCATTCTCAACCGGCGGTTGCGTGGCACCAGCGACACCTCGCTCGTTACCTGGCAAACCATCGGCACGCTGCTGGTCGGCGGGTTTCTCACCATCGGCAACTGGCAGACGCCGTCCTCGCTCGATTTCGGCGCCATGCTGCTTCTTGGCATCGTCTCCTGCGGCGCGCATCTGATGATCACCAGGGCGCTGAAGCTGGCGCCGGCGTCGACGCTGGCGCCGCTGCATTACAGCCTGCTGCTGTGGGCCGTCATCTTCGGGCTGGCCTTCTTCGGCGACATGCCCGGCCCGCGCATCCTGATCGGCTCGGGCATCATCGTGCTGGCCGGCCTGTTCATCTTCCATCGCCAGAAAGTGGTCGACACGGTGCCGCCCGAAAACGTGCCGAAAGGTGTCAACTAGGGTCCAGATTTCTGTGCCTTAAGGTTCGGAGTTTTGGCACTTAACCGGCGCGCACCGCCGCCAGATGCGTTGAGAAGTCGGCCGTCTCCATCAGCGCCCTGCAGCGTGAAAAGCGACCGTCGGCATAGGCGCGGAAATCGTCGGCCGGATTGCTGTTGGCAAGCTGGATCAGTCCCCACAGCGTCCACAAGAGATCGCACATCGCCTTGTAGATGACGATGCGGCTGCGCTCCGCCGGCGTCGGCTCGCCACCGAAATAGGCGCCCATCATCTCGTCCTCCTGCGCCGTATCAAACTGGCCTTCGACGCTGAGGTCGCCGAGATCCCAGAGCGGATCGTTCATGCCGGAATATTCCCAGTCGACGATCCACATCCTGTCGCCGGTATCGAGAAAATTTTCGCACAGCGGATCGCAGTGGCAGGCGACGAGAGGCAGGGGATGCGCGGCAAGCGCCGAGCGCACGGTTTCCGCCTCGATAACGACGTCGTGGTAACCGGCAGGCAGGGCGACGTCCTTGGTCGACAGCACCTTCAGGTAGTCGTCGATCATCGCAAACAGCTCGAAGCGGAAGGGAAACACCGCGCCGGATGTATGCAATCTGCGGAAGGCTTTGCCGGCACGCGCCGGACTGCCCGGCCGGGTCTTGAATTTATCCGGCGACATCGTCTCGGCGCCCGCGATGAAGCGCGTCAACATCACGCCTGTCTCGCCGTCGACATGCAGCAGCTCGGGGCTGACGCCGGCCATCGCTGCCTCCCGCGCCGCCACCGCCTCGTTGGCGCGGTTGATATACTCCTGCGTGCCCTTGCCGGGAATCCGCAGGCAGGCATCTCCAGCCCTGAAGACGAGGTTGGTGAGGCCACCCAGCCGCTCCAGCGGTCCCTCGTAGCCGGCCAGCGCCGGAATGGCTGCAAGCGCCGCGCGTGCTTCCTCGTCCACCATCGCTTCTGCCCTCTTTTCGCGTCTATTTGTGGTGACGACGGTTCCACAAATTTCGCCGTTTGGCTATCATCGCTTGCATGCGGTTCACTCCAGCGCCGTGCGTTCCTGCAGGACGCGCTAAGAACGCTGCGGCGCTTTGATTTGCGGACGAGACTGTAATGGCGGACAGGAAAAACAAAGGCGCGCTCGCCGCGGCCTATGCAGCGAAGCGGCCAGAGGAGGTGGCGGCGCTCTACGACCGCTGGTCCGACACCTACGACGCCGACATGTCGGCGGCCGGTTATCGCCATCCGACCATCTGCCTTGCCCTGCTTGCCCGCCACCTGCCGCGCGGCGCGGCACCGCTCCTCGATGCCGGTGCCGGCACCGGGCTCATCGGCGAGTGGCTGAAGATCGCGGGCTATCCGCAGGTCGAGGCGCTCGACATTTCCGAAGGCATGCTGGCCCAGGCAGCGCGCAAGGGCGTCTATTCGGCGCTTCACTGCTTGGCGCTCAACGGCCCGCTGCCCTTCGCGGATGATGCCTATGCCGGCATCATATCGGCCGGCGTCTTCACCTCGGGCCATGTCGGCGCTGAGGGGCTGGACGAACTGATCCGCATCTGCCGGCCGGGCGGGATAATCGTGCTGACGGTCAAGAACACCCTGTGGGACGCCGGCTTTTCCGCAGGGATAGCCGACCTCGAGGCGAAGGGCGTCGTCACGCGCGCCGAGGAGACATCGCCCTATGTCTCCATGCCGGGCGAGGCCGACACCGTGCCCAGCCGCGGTCTCGTACTGCGCGTGAACTGACCATCCCCGCTCTTATACATGTCGCGCAAAAGTGCGCAGCGGTTTTGCGATAACGACATGCATAGAAACAAGAACTTAAAGCGCCTCCCATGAATCCGTTCAGACGCGACGCGCTTTAGGCTCTGATCCTTTCTCCGGCCGGGTCGTAAAGCGGCTCGAGATGGATTTTTGCCGGCGTCCGCTGCATAGCCACCACCAGCTCGTAGTCGCCGCAGGTGAGGAAATCGTCGCTGACGCCGTCGGCGTTGCGCACATAGCCGTAGCCGATGTTCTTGCCGACCGTGTAGCCATAGCCGCCGCTGGTCAGGTAGCCGACCGGCTCGCTGTTGCGCAGGATCGTTTCGCGCCCGAGCAGCACGATCTCGCAATCGTCGACGGTGAAGCCGGCGAAGCGTTTTTTCAGAACCGCGCCGCCGATCTCTTCCAGCGCCCGCCGCCCGAGAAAATCTGTGTTCTTGCGAAGCTTCACCGCCCAGCCAAGGCCGGCCTCCTGCGGCGTGTCGTTGGGCGTGATGTCGGAGCCCCAGGCGCGGTAGCCTTTTTCCAGCCGCAGCGATTCCAGCGCCCTGTAGCCGACCGGGCGGATGCTGTGCTCCTCGCCCGCCGCCATCAGGGCGTCGAAGATTTCGCCCGTCGCCGCGATCGGCACATGCAGCTCCCAGCCGAGCTCGCCGACATAGGTGACGCGCAGCGCCCTAACTGTGGTGCCGGCGATGGAGATTTCCCGCACGTGTCCGAACGGGAAAGCGGTGTTCGACACGTCCGCATCGGTCACCGCAGCCAGCACGTCGCGGGCCCGCGGTCCCATCAGCGACAGCGTGCCGAAATCCTCGGTGACATCGGTGAGCGTCACGTCGAGCTCGTTGCCGACATGGTCGCCGATCCACGAGAAGTCATGCGTCCTAAAGCCGGTGCCGGTGACGACGTAGAATCGGTCTTCGCCGAGCCGCGCCACGGTCAGGTCGGCCTCGATGCCGCCGCGCGTGTTGAGAAGCTGCGTGTAGGTCAGCCGGCCGACCGGCTTGGCGACGTCGTTGGCGCAGATCCAGTCGAGCGCCTTCAGCGCATCCGCACCGGTCATTTCGTATTTGGCGAAGGACGATTGGTCGAAGATGCCCACGTGTTCGCGCACGTGCCGGTGCTCGTCGCCGACCGGCGAAAACCAGTTCTGCCGGCCCATCGAATAGATGTCCTTCGGCTCGACGCCTTCGGGCGCAAACCAGTTCGGCCGCTCCCAACCAAGCTTGGAGCCGAACACGGCGCGGTGCTTTTGCAGCCGTTCATAGAGTGGCGACACGATCCGTGGCCGGCCCGTGGCATACTCTTCATGCGGGAAGCCGATCGTATAGTGCTTGCCATAGGCTTCCAGCGTGCGGTCGCGGACCCATTGCCGGTCGCGGTGAAGGTCGGAAAAGCGCCTGATATCGACCACCCACAGGTCGAGTGGCGCCTCGCCGTCGACCACCCACTGCGCCAGCACCCAGCCGGCGCCGCCGCCTGCCGCGATGCCGAAGGCGTTGAAGCCGGCGCCGACGAACATGTTGGCGCATTCGGGTGCCACGCCAAGAATGAAATTGCCGTCCGGCGTGAAGCTCTCCGGCCCGTTGATCATCTGCTTGACGCCGACGGTTTCGAGCGCCGGAACCCGCGTGATCGCCTGGTTCATATGCTGCTCGAAATGATCGTAATCGTCGTCGAACAGCCGGAACTGCCAGTCGTCAGGGACATCGCCGCCAGGAAGATCGGTCGTCCAGGCTTGCGGGTTCGGCTCATAGCCGCCCATCACCAGCCCGCCGACCTCCTCCTTGAAATAAATGCGGCGGTCGGGGTCGCGGATCGTCGGCGCATCGGTCGCCAACCCGTCTATTCTTTCGGTGACGATGTACTGGTGCTTCACCGGCTGCAGCGGCACGTTGATGCCGGCTAGCGCTCCCACCTGCCGCGCCCATTGCCCGGCACAGTTCACCACCTTGTCGCAGGCGATATCGCCCCTGTTGGTCTTTACCGTTGTGATACGGCCCTCCTGCATGTCGAAGCCGGTGACGCGGACATCCTCGAACAGCCTGGCGCCATGCATGCGCGCGCCTTTGGCCAGCGACTGCGTGATGTCGGAAGGGTTTGCCTGGCCGTCGGTCGGCAGCCAGTTGGCGCCGACGAGATCGCCGGTTGCCAGCAGCGGCCACATCGCCTTGACCTCGGCCGGTGACAGCAACTGCATGTCCATGCCGAAGCTCTTCGCCGTCGTCGCCAGCCTCTTGTACTCGATCCAGCGGTCGGCATTGGTGGCGAGCCTGAGGCATCCGGTCATCTTCCAGCCGGTGGCCAGCCCGGTTTCGGCTTCCAGTCCCTTGTAGAGATCGACCGAATATTTGAGCACGCGGGTGATCGAGGCCGAAGACCGCAATTGACCGACCAGCCCCGCCGCATGCCATGTCGAGCCCGAAGTCAGTTTGCCCTGTTCCAGGAGCACGACATCGGCCTTGTGGTCACGCGCCAGATGATAAGCCGTCGAACAGCCGATTATGCCGCCGCCGATGACGACGATCTCGGCGTGGGCGGGCAAGGTCATGATATCTGTCCGTATTTTGTTCTGTAATTTTCCAGCGCGGCATCGAGCCGCGTCAGGTTTTCGTCGGTATAGGCAACGTAGTCGATGCCGGGCGCGTCGAGATAAAGTTCGGAAACCATGCTCCACATTGCCTCGCGCAGCAGCGATGCGCATTGCATGGCCGCATGCGAGCGGCGGATCGCCTCGTCCGGCTCCTTCATGAAATAGGCGGTCAGGAAGGCGAAGGACTCCTCGTCGTTCATGGTGGCGTTCGAGGCAACGCCGGCGAGGTCGAACATTGCCGTGTTGAAGCCGGCATATTCGAAATCGATCAGCCACAGCCGGTGGCCGTCATCGAGAATATTAGCCGGCAGAAGGTCATTATGACCAAAGACGATCGGCAGCAATTTCTGCGCCCGTTCGAGCTCGTCTGCAAGCGTCAGCAGCCGCGGCAACTCGCTTCGCATGCGGCTGTCGGCTTCCTCCAGCGTGCGCGCATAGTCGCGGATGACATGGAATACCCAGAACATGAAGCCGGCGCCGGAGACATGATTGGGCATCTCGCGATGGAAGCCGCGCATCAGGGCGGCGACGCGGTCGATGTTGGCGCGGACGTCTTCCGCGACATAGGTCTTGGCGCCGAGAAATTCCGTTACCAGGATGCCGGGCTCGGAATGGCGGACGGCAGGCGCGAAGCCGGCGGCATGCGCCGCGCGCGCGGTCATCACCTCGCGCTCGCGAAAGACGTGATGGAATGGAAAGTCCTGGCCAAAGCGCACGACATGCCGCCCGGCGGCGTCCTTGACCAGATAGTTGGCGTTGCTCAGGCCGCCCGGCAGCGGCGCGATCTCGACGCTGCCGGTCCAGCAGGGCAGGGCGCGGATGCGGTCCTCGGTGGTCACAGGTGAAGCCCTCGTTGCGCGGGGTTCAAGGCGTCGCGGGCGACGCAAAGAGGGCGGCCGGCAGGAGGGAGCAATGCGAAGTCCTCGTCGGTGCGGGATCCCGGGATCGGTATCCCGCACCGCACCGACGAGCCCCAGTGCCGGGTTCTTTGACTCCGGCATCCGCCCCCGCGGATTCAAAAAAGTCCTTTTCCCTTACGTCAGACGATTTCCCGGACGTTCGGGCAGGCGAATTTTGGTGCGGCTCTGCCATCGTTCTCCCGTGGCAGTTCCGAAGCCTGTCACAAGCCAGTGTCGCGCCATGTGATCCGGCTTGTCAACGACAACTTGTGGCTTTTTGCCCGAAATCACAAGGTTTTCTTGTAAACTGTGGCCGATTTGCCTTAGAAGCGGTCAGTAGCGCAACAAACCGATTGGGTGAGACCGATGCCCTCGAAGCGGCATGGCGAGATCCTGCGTCTCCTCCATGAGGAAGGCACCGTCACCATCGCCAGCCTGGCCGACCGGCTGGGCGTCTCGCTGGAGACCGTGCGCCGCGACGTCAAGCCGCTGACCAGTGACGGTTCGATCCTGAAGATGCATGGCGCCGTCGGCCTGCCGTCGATGGCCGGCGAGGCGCCGTTCGAGCGGCGTATGCGCGAGAATGCCGATGCCAAGCGCGCCATCGCCCGCATGGTTGCCGCCACCATCCGCGACGGCGAAGCGATCATGCTCGACACCGGCACCACGACCTCTTTCCTGGCCCGCGAACTGCTCGGTCACCGACGGTTGACGGTGGTCACCAACTCCTCCGACATCGCCCGCACGCTGGCCACCGTCAACGGCAACAAGGTCTATATGGCCGGCGGCGAACTGCGCAGCGATTCGGGCGCTGCCTTCGGCGTCTCGGCCATTGCATTCGTCAGCCGCTTTTCCGTCAGCCACGCTGTGATCTCCACCGGCGCGGTCGATGCCATCACCGGCGTGATGGACTATGATCTGGACGAGGCGGAATTCGCCCGCATGGTGCTGTCGCGCGGCCAGCGCTCGCTCGTGATCACCGACCACACCAAGTTCGGCCGCCAGGGCCTGGTCCAGGTCTGCGGCCTCGACGGTTTTTCCGAACTCGTCACCGATCGGCCCCCGCCGCACGCCATCGCCGCAGCCCTTGCCCAGGCTGGCGCACGGCTCAGCATTGCCGGCAGCGAAAGCGGGACCTGACCTGGCCAGAGCAGTAATGCGGTGAGCCTGGGATCGGCGGCTTTTCTTCCTTGCCGTCCCGGTGTTTAGTCCGGCGATGGCCTTCACCATCCGCCAATTGCAGTTCTTCATCGCCGTCGCCGAGCAAGGCACCGTGTCTGGCGCCGCCCAAAACCTGTCCATCTCGCAATCGTCGGTCACCGAGGCGATCAAGGAGCTCGAAGGCGATCTCGGCGTCGAACTGTTCGAGCGCCATCCGCGCGGCCTCAACATCACCCACAAGGGCCACCAGTTCCTGCGCCACGCGACAAAGATCCTTGCCGATGTTTCCGATGCGCGCCGCGCCTTCTCCGGCGAGCAAGCGGCGGCTGGCGGCCGGCTGCAACTCGGCGTCACCTCGCTGGTTGCCGGCTATGTGCTGTCCGACCTTCTCGCCCGCTATCGCCGCGCCTATCCGGGCGTCGAGATCTCGGCCATCGAGGACAATGGTGACTACCTCGAACATCTGCTGATCGGCGGCAAGCTCGACATCGCCGTCATGGTCACCTCGAACCTGCGCGACCGCACCGCCCTGCAATCGGAAATTCTAGAAGTCTCGCCCTACCGGCTATGGCTGCCGCTTGGCCATCCGCTGTCCAGCGCCGACATCATCGGCATCAGCGATATCGCCTCGGAGCCGCTGATCATGCTGACCGTCGACGAGATCGAAGAGAATACCGGAAAATTGCTGGCGGCGATCGCCGCCAAGCCGCATGTCGCCTTCCGCACCCGCTCGGTCGAAGCGGTGCGCAGCCTCGTCGCCACCGGCGCCGGCGTGGCGCTGCTGCCCGACCTCGTCTACCGGCCATGGTCGCTGGAAGGCGACCGCATCGAATCGCGCGACATTTCGGGCTCGTTGCCGGTTGTCCAGGTCGGCACGGTCTGGCGGCGCGGCTCCGGCCTGTCGCAGGCGGCGCGCGACTTCATCGGGCTTGCCCAGTCGCAGCGCATGGTTCGGCAGCGGCTGGACAAGAACGGCCGCTGACCTATCGGAAAAACCGATATCGCCTTTCTGACAAATGAATTTGCGAAACCGGAAATTTCACAGCACTTTGACAATCAGGGACCAAGCCGCCGCGAGAGTGCGGCCCCTCAGATGGGAGATCGACGATGAATTCATTCCTGAAGTCATGCACTGCATTGACGGTCGCGCTGGCCTTCTCCGGCCAGGCGATCGCCCAGGTTAAGGAACTTGGCAAGGGCGAAGGCCAGGTCAATATTGTCGCCTGGCCCGGCTACATCGAACGCGGCGAAACCGACAAGAACTATGATTGGGTCACGTCTTTCGAGAAGACCACAGGCTGCAAGGTCAATATCAAGACCGCCAACACCTCCGACGAGATGGTCGCGCTGATGAATGAGGGCGGCTTCGACCTTGTTACTGCCTCGGGCGACGCGTCGTTGCGCCTTGTCGCCGGCAAGCGGGTCCAGCCGATCAACACTGATCTCATCCCGAGCTGGAACACGGTCGACGACCGGCTGAAGGATGCGCCGTGGTTCACGGTCGGCGGCGTCCACTACGGCGCCCCCTACCAGTGGGGGCCGAACGTGCTGATGTACAACACCGAGGTGTTCAAGGAAGCGCCGAAGAGCTGGAACGTCGTCTTCGAGGAGATGACCTTGCCCGACGGCAAGTCGAACAAGGGCCGCGTCCAGGCCTATGACGGGCCGATCCACATCGCCGATGCGGCCAACTATCTGATGTCCCACAAGCCGGAGCTCGGCATCAAGGATCCCTACGAGCTGACCGAAGATCAGTACAAGGCCGCCCTCGATCTGCTGCGCGTCCAGCGCACGCTGGTCGGACGCTACTGGCATGACGCCGCCATCCAGGTCGACGACTTCCAGAACGAAGGCGTCGTTGCCTCCGGTTCATGGCCCTATCAGGTCAACACACTGGTTGCTGCCAAGAAGCCGGTCGCTTCGACCATCCCCCAGGAAGGCGTGACCGGCTGGGCCGACACGACCATGCTGGCAGCCGACGCAGCCCACCCGAACTGCGCCTATATGTGGATGGAGCACTCGCTGTCACCGAAAGTGCAGGGCGATGTCTCCGCCTGGTTCGGTTCGCTGCCGGTGGTGCCGGCTGCCTGCAAGGGCAACGAATTGCTCGGCGACGAAGGCTGCAAGACCAACGGCTACGACAATTTCGAAAAGATCAAGTTCTGGAAGACGCCGGTATCGAAATGCGCCACCCAGGACCAGTGCGTGCCTTACTATCGCTGGGTGTCGGACTATATCGGCGTCATCGGCGGACGGTGAGTTCGTTTCGCATTGCTCGCAAGTTGGCGCTGCCCCTCACCCTTACCCTCTCCCCGTGAACAACGGGGAGAGGGGATCGCGAGCGTTGCGGCTAGCCCCTTCTCCCCGTCTCTATACGGGGAGAAGGTGCCGGCAGGCGGATGAGGGGCAGCGCTGTCGTCTGAATTGACGAGCCTGGCAGATCAGGACAGCCATGACATCAGCCGTTTCGTTCCAAAAAGTCTCGCGCCATTTCGGCAGCGTGCGCGCCGTCGACATGGTCGATCTCGACATCGTGCCGGGCGAGTTCTTCGCCATGCTTGGACCTTCGGGTTCCGGCAAGACGACCTGCCTGCGCTTGATCGCCGGCTTCGAGCAGCCGACATCGGGCTCGATCTCCATCTTCGGAGAACGCGCCGAAGGCGTTCCGCCCTATCGCCGAAACGTCAACACCGTGTTTCAGGACTACGCGCTGTTCCCGCATCTGAACGTGCTCGAAAACGTCGCCTACGGGCTGATGGTCAAGGGTGTCGGCAAGCCCGAACGGCAGAAGGCGGCCGAGGAAGCATTGTCGCTGGTCCGGCTTCCCGGCTACGGCGCCCGCCGCCCGAGCCAGCTTTCCGGCGGACAGCGCCAGCGCGTCGCGCTCGCCCGCGCGCTGGTCAACCAGCCGAAGGTGCTTCTGCTCGACGAGCCGCTTGGCGCGCTCGACCTCAAGCTCCGCGAAAACATGCAGGAGGAGCTGAAGTCGCTGCAGAAGGCGCTCGGCATCACCTTCATCTTCGTCACCCACGACCAGGGCGAGGCGCTGTCGATGGCCGACCGCGTCGCCGTCTTCAACGACGGCAAGATCATGCAGATCGGCACGCCGGAGGACATCTACCAGCGGCCGAGGACGCGCTTCGTCGCCGATTTCGTCGGCTCGTCCAATGTGCTGCCGCCGGATTTCGTTCAGCGCTATTCCGGCCAGCATCGCTGGGGCAGCCTGCGCCCTGAATCCATTCGCATCGGCCAGGCAGCCAAGGGCGACGGCGTTGCCGCTCGCCTCGTCTCGACCAATTATCTCGGCGCCACGACCAGACTGGCGCTCGACGCCGACGGGTTGAGATTGCATGCCATTGTGCCGGCCGGTGCGAAATTGCCCAGCGAAGGCGAGGCTGTCGTGCTCACCTTCAACCGCGAGCATTTGCATCTGATGGACGAGCCGGGATGATGAAGGTTTCGGCAATTGTGGCTAATAGCCGAGGCAAGGCGCTTCACGGCGCGAAGGATCGCGGTCTCTCATATATCCTCCGCCAAGACAGAGCGGCGTCATGACAATCGCCGTGCTCAATTCCAATCCCGCTCCCGCCATCCTGCCGGGAAGCGGCGGCGTGCACGGCGCCCTGTCCGACTTGTTCTGGCGCAAGCCGAAGCTGCTGCTGCTGTTGATGCTGCTGCCGCCGGTGCTGTGGCTCGGCATCGTCTATGTCGGCTCGCTGTTCGCGCTGCTCTTGCAGAGTTTTTTCTCGATCGACGAATTCTCCGGCCTCATCAACCGGCAGTTCACGCTGAAGACCTATGGCGACCTGCTGCAGGCCGCCAATCTCGACATCATCCTGCGCACGGTGACGATGGCGGCCCTGGTCACGCTCGCCTCGGCGACCATCGCCTTTCCCATCGCCTATTACGCGGCCCGCTATGCGCGCGGCCGCTGGAAGGCGCTGTTCTATCTCGGCGTGATGCTGCCGCTGTGGTCGAGCTATCTGGTCAAGATCTACGCCTGGAAGCTCATTCTCGCCAAGGAAGGCATTCTCACCTGGCTGCTCGCCAAGCTGCATCTGCTATGGCTGCTCGATGGCTGGCTGTCGCTGCCGGTCGTCGGCGGCAACTCGCTGTCGGTGTCGTCCACCGGCACCTTCATCGTCTTCGTCTACGTCTGGCTGCCGTTCATGATCCTGCCGGTGCAGGCGGCGCTTGAGCGCGTGCCGGGCAATCTGGTCGAGGCCTCGTCCGATCTCGGCGCCTCGCCCGGCCAGACCTTCCGCAACGTGCTGTTCCCGCTGGCGCTGCCGGGTATCGTCGCCGGCTCGATCTTCACCTTCTCACTGACGCTGGGCGACTACATCATCCCGCAGATCATCGGCACCTCGCGGCTGTTCATCGGCCAGGCCGTCTATTCGCAGCAGGGCACCGCCGGCAACATCCCGCTCGCCGCCGCCTTCACCGTGGTGCCGATCGTCATCATGGGCTTCTACCTCTGGGGCGCCAAGCGCATGGGGGCCTTCGATGCGCTCTGATGGTTCACCAACCGCCCCTCTCGGCTTGAAGGTCGCCGCCGCCTGCGGCCTGCTGTTCCTGCATCTGCCGATCTTCCTGATCTTCGTCTATGCCTTCACGACCGAGGAAAAGAGCTTCGCCTGGCCGCCGCCGGGGCTGACCATGCAATGGTTCGCCGTCACCTGGAACCGCCCGGACGTGTGGGAAGCGCTGTCGCTATCGGTCCGTGTCGCCGCTATCTCGACACTCGTCGCCCTGGTGCTCGGCACGCTCTGCGCGGCCGCCGTTTCGCGAACACGGTTCTTTGGCCGCGAAACCATCTCGCTGCTGGTCATCCTGCCGATCGCGCTGCCCGGCATCATCACCGGCATCGCGCTGCGTTCGGCCTTTTCGCTGGCCGAGGTTCCGTTCTCGTTCTGGACGATCGTGCTCGGCCACGCCACCTTCTGTGTCGTCGTCGTCTACAACAACGCCGTCGCCCGCTTTCGCCGCACCTCCGGCTCGATGATCGAGGCGTCGATGGACCTCGGCGCCGACGGCTTCCAGACGTTTCGGCATGTCGTGCTGCCCAACATCGCCACCGCGCTGCTTGCCGGCGGCATGCTTGCCTTTGCGCTGTCGTTTGACGAGGTCATCGTCACCACCTTCACCGCCGGCCAGCAGCAGACGCTGCCGATCTGGATGCTGGAAGAGCTGATCCGTCCGCGCCAGCGCCCGGTCACCAACGTCGTGGCCATGGTCGTCGTGCTGGTGACGCTGCTGCCCATCCTCGTCGCCTATTACCTGACCCGCGACGGCGACCAGATCGCTGGTTCGGGCAAATGACGTCCAGAATCCATAAGGGAGAGACTGCCATGGACACAAAGATGCTGATCGGCTCGAAATTCGAGAAGGGCACCGAGACCGAGGAGCCGATCCTCAATCCGAAGACCGGGGCGACTATCCTCAACCTGCCTGAAGCCAGCCAGGCGCAGATCGAGGCGGCGGTGCTGGCGGCCGAAAAAGCCTTCGTCACCTGGTCGCGCACGACGCCGGCGCAGCGCTCCGGTTATCTCCTGAAGATCGCCGATCGCATCGAGGCCGCGGCACAAGATTTCGCCGCCCTCGAGGCGCTCAATTGCGGCAAGCCGATCAATGCCGTGCTCAACGACGAAATCCCGGCGATCGTCGACTGCTACCGCTTCTTTGCCGGCGCTGTCCGCTCGATGCCCGGCCAGGTCGCCGGTGAATACATTCCCGGCCACACTTCGATGGTCCGCCGCGACGCCATCGGCGTCGTCGCCTCGATCGCGCCGTGGAACTACCCACTGATGATGATGGCCTGGAAGCTGGCGCCGGCGATTGCCGGCGGCAACACGGTCGTCTTCAAGCCGTCCGAGCAGACGCCGCTGACAGCGCTGAAGCTGGCAAAAATCCTTGCCGAGATACTGCCCGAGGGCGTCGTCAACGTCGTGCTCGGCAGAGGCGACAGCGTCGGCAACACGCTGATCAACCACCCGAAAATCAATATGATCTCGATCACCGGCGATGTCGCCACCGGCAAGAAGGTGCTGCAGGCCGCCGCCAAATCGGTCAAGCGCACGCATCTCGAACTAGGCGGCAAGGCTCCGGTCATCGTCTTCGACGACGCCGATCTCGGCGCGGTGGTCAATGGCCTGCGCGCCTTCGGCTATTACAATGCCGGCCAGGACTGCACCGCCGCCTGCCGCATTTATGCCGGCAAGAAGGTCTACGACAAGCTCGTCGCCGACCTTTCCTCCGCCGTCTCGACCATCAAATACAACCGCCCCGACGACACCGAAAACGAGATCGGACCGTTGATCTCACGGCGCCAGCGCGACCGCGTCTCGAGTTTCGTCGAGCGCGCCTCGGAGCTTAAGCACATCGAGATCACCACCGGCGGCAAGCCGGGCGAGGGCACTGGCTTCTTCTATCAGCCGACCGTCGTCGCCGGCGCGCTGCAGGAGGACGAGATCGTGCGTCGCGAAGTGTTCGGGCCGGTTGTCTCCGTCACCCGCTTTGCCGAGGTCGACGAGGCGGTGAACTGGGCCAATGACAGCGACTATGGCCTTGCGTCCTCGGTGTGGACCAAGGATGTCTCGCGCGCCATGGCGACGGCCGCCCGGCTGCAATATGGCTGCACCTGGATCAACACCCACTTCATGCTGACCAACGAGATGCCGCATGGCGGGCTGAAGCAGTCCGGCTACGGCAAGGACATGTCGCTCTATGCGCTGGAGGATTATACCGCCGTGCGCCATGTGATGGTGGCGCACGGGTAGCGCCTTTTTCTTCTCCCCGTTGACGGGGAGAAGGTGGCCCGAAGGGCCGGATGAGGGGCAGCACCGGGCCTACTTCTGCGAAGCGGCGATCCCGGTATTCGACTCACCGGCCCCAAGGCCCTTGCCGCTTGGAACGACGCCCCCGGCATTGGCGCCGAAGCCCGCTGCTTCCGATGCGGCCGGCCGCTTGATCCTTGCCGAGGCGGCCACGACAAGCTCGTTGAAGCCTTCGCCACCATCGTCCAGCATCTCGAACAGTTGCCGCCGCATCCTCGGCTCCCAGAATTTGTTGATGTGCTCGGCGACGCCGGCAACGCCTTCCTCGCGCGGCTTGGAGTGAAAAAAGGTGGCAATCTGGTTGGCCATGCGGACCAGCTTTTCGCTGGTGCTCATGATGTGGCCTTCGTCATGCGACATGCTTGGCAACTCCGGTAGCCACCCGGTCGGGGTGGGAAAAAATATCGAAATCATCGCCGCGCACCAAAGCCACCAGCGTCATGCCGGCGTCCCCGGCGGTACGGATGGCAAGTGCCGTCGGCGCCGAAACGGCAATGATGAACGCAGCGCCGATCGCCGCCGTCTTCTGCACCATCTCGACCGAAACGCGCGATGTCACCACGACAGCACCCGAGGAGCCATCGATGCCGGCTTTGGCGAGCGCCCCGGCCAGCTTGTCGAGCGCATTGTGGCGGCCGACATCCTCGCGCGCCATGACGATGCCCTTGCCTGGGATATAAAAACCGGCGGCATGGACCGCACCGGTCTCGGCATGAAGCGGCTGCGCTTTCGACAAAAGCCTGACCGAACGGACGATGTCGTCGGTGTCAAGTGTAAGTCTTGACGAACCAACCGCCTCGACCGAGCGCATCGCCTCCTCGATCGACTCGATGCCGCACAGCCCGCAGCCGACCGGGCCGGCCAGCCGTCGGCGCCGCGCCTCGAAGCGCGTATTGGCCTGGTCCTTCAGCCTGATCTGGATGTCGATGCCGGCGCCGTGATCCTCGACCTCGACCGCCTCGATTTCCCGGCCGTCGGCGATGATGCCTTCGGTCAGCGAGAAGCCGAGCGCGAAATCCTCGAAATCGGCCGGACTTGCCATCATCACCGCGTGAGTGGTGCCGGCAAAGGAGAACGCCACCGGCGTCTCTTCCGGCACCATCCGGTTGGCGGCCGCACTGCCGCCGGCGCGGTGGGCGAGGCGGGAGATCTGGGTCGTACCGCAACGTTTGGGCATCACGCGGCACCCCCCTCTGGCCTGCCGGCCATTTTACTTAGGAAGCGTCGAAGGTTTCTTCCTTCAATTGACAGTTGCTCTCCTAGGCCATCCCCCACTCCGTCGCTGCTTCGCAGCGCCACCTCTCCCCCCTCCGGAGGGAGAGGAAGGGAGCCTGGAGTTCGCGCGCTTTCCTCTCCCCCGTCGATCGGGGGAGAGGTGTCGAGCGAAGCTCGACGGAGTGGGGGTCGACCAACCGTCAAGATTGAAGCGCTTTCGGTCGAATGCCTCGGCACGATTACTCCGCTGCTTCCAAGGTCGCGATGCGACGGCTGTTGCGGGCCTGCTCGTCATAGTCGCGCTGCCATTCCGACGGCCCGTTGGAGGCGCCGACCTGCACCGCCGTCACCTTGTATTCCGGGCAGTTGGTCGCCCAGTCGGAGAAGTCGGTGGTGATCACGTTGGCCTGCGTGTCGGGGTGGTGGAACGTCGTATAGACCACGCCAGGCGACACCTTGTCGGTGATCAGCGCGCGCAGCGTCGTCTCGCCGGAGCGGCTGGTCAGGCGGACCCAGTCGCCGTCGCGCAAACCGCGGTTTTCGGCGTCATGCGGGTGGATCTCGAGACGGTCCTCGCTGTGCCACATGACATTGTCGGTACGCCTGGTCTGCGCGCCGACATTGTACTGCGACAGGATGCGGCCGGTGGTCAGCAGCAGCGGGAAGCGCGGTCCCGTCCTCTCGTCGGTCGCCACATATTCGGTGCGGATGAACTTGCCCTTGCCGCGCACGAAGCCGCTGATATGCATGATCGGCGTGCCTTCCGGTGCCTGCTCGTTGCACGGCCACTGCACCGAGCCCATCTTTTCCAGATAGTCGTAGGAGACCTTGGCGAAGCTCGGCGTCGTCCTGGCGATCTCGTCCATGATTTCGGACGGATGCTGGTAATTCCAGGCAAGCCCCATCGCCTGCGCGAGCTTCTGCGTCACTTCCCAGTCGGCCAGCCCGTTCTTCGGCGCCATCACCTTGCGCACGCGGTTGATGCGGCGCTCGGCATTGGTGAAGGTGCCGTCCTTTTCGAGGAATGTCGAGCCGGGCAGGAAGACATGCGCGTAGTTGGCGGTCTCGTTGAGGAAGAGATCGTGCACGACCACGCATTCCATCGCCGCAAGGCCTGCGGCGACATGCTTGGTGTCGGGGTCGGACTGCAGGATGTCCTCGCCCTGCACATAGAGGCCCTTGAACGAGCCGTCGACGGCGGCGTCCAGCATGTTGGGGATGCGCAGGCCGGGCTCGTCGTCGAGTTTGACCCCCCACAGGCTTTCATAGATATCGCGCACCGCGTCGCCGGAGACGTGGCGATAGCCGGGCAGCTCATGCGGGAACGAGCCCATGTCGCAGGAGCCCTGGACATTGTTCTGGCCGCGCAGCGGGTTCACGCCGACGCCCGGCCGGCCGATATTGCCGGTCGCCATGGCAAGATTGGCGATGGCGATGACGGTGGTCGAGCCCTGGCTGTGCTCGGTCACGCCGAGGCCGTAATAGATCGCGCCATTGCCGCCGGTGGCAAACAGCCGCGCGGCGCTGCGGATCTCTTCTGGATCGACATTGGCAAGCTGGCCGACCACCTCAGGGCTGTTTTCCGGCAGCGCCACGAACGACGCCCAATCCTGGAACTCGTCCCAGTCGCAGCGTTCGCGGATGAAGGCTTCGTCGAACAGGCCTTCGGTGACGATGACATGGGCAAGCGCGGTGACCACGGCGACATTGGTGCCCGGCTTCAGCGGCAGATGATGCTGCGCCTCGATATGAGCCGAGCGCACGATGTCGGTGCGGCGCGGGTCGAGCACGATCAGCTTTGCGCCCTTGCGCAACCGCTTCTTCATGCGCGAAGCAAACACCGGATGTGCGTCGGTCGGATTGGCGCCGATGATCATCACCACATCGGTCTGCTCGATCGAGTCGAAATCCTGGGTGCCGGCCGAAGTGCCGAAAGTCTGGCCAAGGCCATAGCCGGTCGGCGAATGGCAGACGCGGGCGCAGGTATCGACATTGTTGTTGCGGAAACCCTGGCGGATCAGCTTCTGCACCAGATAGGTTTCCTCATTCGTGCAGCGCGACGAGGTGATGCCGCCGATCGAGGTGCGGCCATACTGGTACTGGATGCGGCGGAACTCGTTGGCGGTGTGGGTCAGCGCTTCCTCCCACGACACCTCGCGCCATGGATCGGTGACCTTTTCGCGGATCATCGGATTGAGGATGCGCTCCTTGTGGGTCGAGTAGCCGTAGGCAAAACGGCCCTTGACGCAGCTATGGCCACGGTTCGCCTTGCCGTCCTTGTAGGGCACCATGCGCACCAGCTCGTCGCCGCGCATTTCGGCCTTGAACGAGCAGCCGACGCCGCAATAGGCGCAGGTGGTGACGACCGAATGCTCGGGCTGGCCGATCTTGATCACCGATTTCTCGGAAAGCGTCGCCGTCGGGCAGGCCTGCACACAGGCGCCGCAGGACACGCACTCGCTGTCGATGAAAAGCTGGTGCATGCCGGGCGACACACGGCTTTCGAAGCCGCGGCCCTCGATGGTCAGCGCGAATGTGCCTTGCACCTCCTCGCAGGCGCGCACACAGCGCGAGCAGACGATGCATTTCGATGGATCATAGGTGAAGTATGGGTTGGACTCGTCCTTCGCCATCCATTTGAAGTTTTCGGCGCCGTCGTTCTTCTTGAAGACGTGGTTGTCGCCCTCATAGCCGTAGCGCACGTCGCGCAGGCCGACGACGCCGGCCTGCGTCTGCAATTCGCAGTCGCCATTGGCCGCACAGGTCAGGCAGTCGAGCGGATGGTCGGAAATGTAGAGCTCCATCACGCCGCGGCGGATGTCCTTCAGCCGACCGGTCTGGGTGTGCACGACCATGCCCGGCGCCACCGGCGTCGTGCAGGAGGAGGGCGTGCCGTTGCGGCCGTCGATCTCGACCAGGCAGAGCCGGCAGGAGCCGAAGGCGTCGACCATATCGGTGGCGCAAAGTTTCGGGATGGCAATGCCGGCCTCCATCGAGGCGCGCATGATCGATGTGCCTTCCGGCACGGTGACGGTGAAGCCGTCGACGGTCAGCGTCACCTGCTTCTCGGACGTCGAGGCCGGCGTGCCGTAGTCGATTTCCTGAATGAGACCCATCGCGAGGTTCCTATTCTGCTGCTTCGGCGACTGGCGCCGGCTTGAAATCTTCGCGGAAGTGGTTGATTGCGCTCATCACCGGATAAGGCGTGAAGCCACCCAGCGCGCAGAGCGAACCGAACTTCATCGTGTTGCAGAGGTCCGTCACCAGCTCGATCTGCTTTTCCGGCTCGATACCCCTGGCGATCTTGTCGATCGTCTCGACGCCGCGTGTCGAGCCGATGCGGCAGGGCGTGCACTTGCCGCAGCTCTCGATGGCGCAGAACTCCATGGCGAAGCGCGCCTGCTTCAGCATGTCGGCGGTGTCGTCGAAGACGGTGATGCCGGCGTGGCCGATCAGCCCGTCCTTGGCGGCGAAGGCTTCGTAGTCGAACGGCGTGTCGAACAGGGAGCGTGGGAAGTAGGCACCCAGAGGGCCGCCGACCTGCACCGCCTTGACCGGCCGTCCAGTCGCGGTGCCGCCGCCGATGTCGTCGACGATCTCGCCAAGCGTCATGCCGAACGCCGCCTCGAACAGGCCGCCATATCTGACATTGCCGGCGATCTGGATCGGAATAGTGCCGCGCGAGCGGCCCATGCCGAAATCCTTGTAGAAGGCAGCACCCTTGTCCATGATCACAGGCACCGAGGCCAGCGAGATGACGTTGTTGATCACCGTCGGCTTGCCGAACAGGCCCTGGATGGCCGGCAGTGGCGGCTTGGCGCGAACAACGCCGCGCTTGCCTTCGAGGCTGTTGAGCAACGAGGTTTCCTCGCCGCAGACATAGGCGCCGGCGCCAACGCGGATTTCCATGTCGAAGGCGTTGGGCGAGCCCAGCACGTTGAGGCCGAGCAGGCCGGCCTTGCGGGCGGCCTCGACCGCCTTTTGCATCATCGCCACCGCATGCGGATATTCCGAGCGGATATAGACAAAGCCCTTGGTTGCGCCGGTGGCGACACCGGCGATCGCCATGCCTTCGATCAGCACGAAGGGGTCGCCCTCCATGATCATGCGGTCGGCGAAGGTGGCGCTGTCGCCCTCGTCGGCATTGCAGACGATGTACTTTTTGTCGGCGCTCGTATCGAGCACCGTCTTCCACTTGATGCCGGTCGGGAAGCCGGCGCCACCGCGACCGCGCAGGCCTGATTCCGTCACCTGTTTGACGATTTCGGCCGGCGCCATAGCCACGGCGTTCTGCAGGCCCTTCAGCCCGCCATGCGCCTTGTAGTGATCGAGCGACAGTGGATTGATGACGCCGCAGCGCGCGAAGGTCAGCCGCGTCTGCCTGGCCAGGAACGGGATCTTGTCGGGCGCGCCCAGCCAGCGTTTGTGATGACCGCCGGTGAGGAAGCCGCTGTCGAACAGGCTTTTGACCTCAGACGGCTTCACCGGCCCATAGGCGACGCGACCATTTTCTGTCGCCACCTCGACCAACGGCTCGAGGAAATAGGCGCCGCGCGAGCCGTTGCGCGCGATCTTGGCCTCGATGCCGCGATCGGCCAATTCTTTCTCAATCGCCTTGGCGACCTTTTCCGCACCGAGCGCCAGCGCGCCGGAATCGCCGGGAACGTAGATACGCGGGATCATGAGCGCACCTCGGCAACGATCTCGTCGAGCTTTTCGTCATCGAGCCGGCCGATCACCTCGCCGTCCAGCATCGCCGATGGCGCGCAGGCGCAAAGGCCGAGGCAATAGACCGGCTCCAGCGTCACCGAACCGTCGCGGGCCGTCTCGTGGAAGCCGATGCCCAGCAATTGCTTGAGCTTGGCGGCAATCGCGTCCGAGCCCATCGACTGGCAGGCTTCGGCCTGGCAGAGCTTCAGCACATGCCGGCCGGCCGGCCGGCTGCGGTAATCGTGGTAGAAGGTGACGACGCCGTGCACCTCCGCCTTGGAGATGTTCAGCGCTTCGGCGATGACCGGCAGTGCGTCCTGCGGCACATGGCCGAACTCTTCCTGGATGCCGTGGAGGATCGGCAACAGCGGGCCTTCGAGGCCCTTCAGCTCCTGGACGATCGCCGCCGTGCGCGACGCGATCTCGGTACTTGCAGGCTGCATGATCATGCAGCGCCCTCCCTGGTCGTAGTAATCCGCTAAGTGCCTAGGAAATCGGAGGAAACCCGCTAAATCAATAAAGCTGATCCGTTGCTCGATAGAAATCTTCTATCGCTGCCGCCCAGCCTGCAATCTCTAGCTCAGTGGCGGGCGCGGAAATCGTCTGCCAGCGCCATTGCCTCGTCCAGCAGCGCCGAGACCAGCGGGGTGTGTGGCTCGCGCAGCGTCGCCACCAGCCCGACGGTGTGGCTGGCGTCCGGCTCGACGATCGGAATGGCCCGGATCGGCTCGGAAAAGCCGAATGTTTCCGAGAGGTTGAGCGGCATGATCGACGACCATTTCCCGGTACGGATATGCGAGAACAGCACGATCATCGAATTGGATTCGAGTGTCGGCCGCACCTGCGTGCCGGCTTCGGCCAAATGCTGGTCGATGATGCGGCGGTTCTGCATGTCCGGCGTCAACAGGCAGAGCGGCAGCTGGCTGAGCTCCGCCCATGTCACTTTGTCGCGGTCGGAATAGGGGTTTCCGATCGCGGTGATCAGCTGGTAGCGCTCGTCATAGAGCGGCACGCTGGTCACCCGCCCCAGCGGCTCGTTGTCGAGATAGGTGATGCCGGCGTCGATGTCGAAATTGCCGAGCAGCGACAGCACCTCGATCGACGTGCGCGACAGCACCGAGAAGGTGACGCCGGGATGTTTTGTCCGAAAGGGTGTCGTCAGCCGCGCCACCATGGCCAGCGCCGTTGGGATGGCGGCGATGCGGATGCGCCCCGAAAGGCCGTGACGCGCCGCCCGCATCTCCTCGCGCATGGTGCGGGTATCGCCGACGATGCGGCGCGCCCACGCCAGCACCTGTTCTCCCTCCGGCGTCAGCCCCTGGAAGCGCGAGCCGCGCAGAACCAGCATCACGCCGAGCTGGCCTTCCAGCTGCTTGATGCCGGCCGAAAGCGTCGGCTGGGTGACGCCGCACACCTCCGCTGCCCGGCCGAAATGCTCCTCCCTGGCCAGCGCGATGAAGAATTCCAGCTTGTCGATCATGAGCGGACGCTACCCGGCCGAGTGAGGCTGCGCCAGATGCGTGCTGTTTTTGCCTGGCGAATCCTCATTGCGGCCGAAGCTTCGCCGCCGTCCAGTCTAACGGTCCAAAAGGTTCTACCTGTCCACAAGGTTCAGGATGTTGCCGTCGGGATCCTTGAACCAGGCGACCTTCATGCCGTGACCGACGTGGATGTCGCCCTCGATCGTCGTGTGAGGCATATCGTAATGTTCGAAAACAACACCTTTCGACCTTAGCGCGCCGACAATCTTTTCGATCTCGTCGCCGACCATCCAGGTCACCGCCGTCGCCTTGTTGGTTCCGGCGAAGTTCGAGCGATAGACATTGATGCTGGTGTCGCCGCATTTGTAGACGATCAGTTCGCCACCCTCGTTGTGAACCTCCGTCAGCCCCAGAACGTCTTCATAGAAGGCCTTGGCCCTGGCCAGGTCCTTCACCGCGAGATTGGCCGTTGCGTTGCTGTTTGCGAGCATGATTGGTCTCCTTTGCTTGCGGGCGAGCACGTCCGAAGCCTGCAAAGATAGGGCTGCTTCGTTTTCCGGCGACCGCAGCCTGTGCGATCGGCGTGCCTCTTCCCTAAAGACGTTTCGTCCTCTGCAAGACCGACAAACGGACGCAAGTCTTTGCAGCCACGCCCGTGCGTGTCGTTCCGCCGCTTGGTTCTGTTCGGGAACTGCACTATCTCAGGCGAAAAGCAGAGGAAAAGCTGATGCCCGCCGTCCAGGAAAACGTCACCAAGGAAATCGTCATCGAGCGCCTGAAGACGGTCAATGGACCGGACTTCACCGGCAACATCGTCGACCTCGGCATGGTCTCCGAGATTTTCATTGCCGATGCCAAGGTTTTCTTTTCGATCACCGTGCCGGCTGCCCGGGCCAAGGAGATGGAGCCGCTGCGTGCCGCCGCCGAGCGTGTCGTCAAGGCGATCCCGGGTGTCGCCGGAGCCGTGGTCGCGCTGACGGCGGAAAAGAAGGGTGGCGGCATGGAAGCTCCGGTGCCGCAAAGGCCTGCCCCCAGGCCCGTACCGCCGGCCGCACCCGCTGCCGCGCCACGTCCGGCTCCGCACGCTCCAGCCTCGCACAGTCAGGGCAAGCGCGGCGTGCCCGGCATCGAGGCGATCATCGCTGTCGCTTCCGGCAAGGGCGGCGTCGGCAAGTCGACCACTGCCGTCAACATCGCGCTTGGCCTCGCCGCCAACGGCCTGAGGGTCGGCGTGCTCGACGCCGACATCTACGGCCCGTCGATGCCGCGGCTGCTCAACATCCATGGCCGGCCGCAGACCGTCGACGGCAAGGTCCTGAGACCGATGGAGAACTACGGCCTGAAGGTGATGTCGATGGGCTTCCTCGTCGACGAGGAAACGCCAATGATCTGGCGCGGGCCGATGGTGATGTCGGCATTGACGCAAATGCTGCGCGAGGTCGAATGGGGTCCGCTCGACGTGCTCGTCGTCGACATGCCGCCCGGCACCGGCGACGCGCAGCTGACCATGGCCCAGCAGGTGCCGCTGGCCGGCGCCGTCATCGTCTCGACGCCGCAGGATCTGGCCCTGATCGATGCGCGAAAAGGCCTCAACATGTTCAGGAAGGTCGACGTGCCGGTGTTGGGCATCGTCGAGAATATGAGCTATTTCCTCGCCCCCGACACCGGCAAGCGCTACGACATCTTCGGCCATGGCGGCGCGCGCCGCGAGGCCGAGCGTCTCGGCGTCTCCTTCCTCGGTGAAGTGCCGCTCGAAATGGGCATCCGCGAAAGCTCGGATGCCGGCACGCCGGTGGTGGTCTCCAAGCCCGACAGCGCCGAGGCCAAGATCTACCGCGACATCGCCGCGAACGTCTGGGGCCGGGTCAAAGAAGAACGCGGCGCGGCCGAAGCCGCCGTGCCGAACATCGTGTTTGAGTGATCCTCCCCCTTGAGGGGAGGGTGGCCCGCAGGGTCGGGTGGGGTCGGTGGCGACGCACTCCACCTTTCTTGGTCAACGCCAGTTGTAGGTCGAGGCGGTTGAGGCGACCCCTCTCGCCGCGCTTCGCGCGGCACCCTTCCCTCAAGGGGGAGGGGAGCCGCCAACTTTCTCGCCAAAACTCGAAAAAAACTGTCCGGCCAGTTTCTTCGATGTCGATTCGATCAGCCGGCTGCCGAGTTGGGCGATCTTGCCGCCGACATCGGCCTTGGCCGCATATCTGAGGATCGTCGCCTCCGGGCCATCGGCGGTCAGCGTCACATCGGCGCCGCCCTTGGCGAAGCCGGCGATGCCGCCCTTGCCCTCGCCCTGGATGGTGTAGGAATGCGGCGGGTTGAGATTCCTGAGCGTCACCTCGCCGTTGAATGTCGCCTTGATCGGGCCGATCTTGACCACCACGGTCGCCGCCATCTCGGTGTCCGACTTCTTTTCAAGGCTCTGGCAGCCCGGAATGGTCTGCCTCAGAACGTCCGGGTCGTTCAGCGCCTCCCACACCTTTTGCAGGGGTGCGGCGATGCGTTCCTCGCCTTCGATAACCAAAGCCATCAAAATCTCCCGGATACGAATTGACAAGCCCCGATGCGGTCTAGCGTGGGGGTAAACGCATGTCTATCGCACCAAAGTCCGGAATCGGATGGCGCGTGCCTCTTGCCTGCTCTCGCGCGTTGTCATATCGATTTGTCATACAAATACGGAGACCATGATGGCCGGCGCCCCCACGCAGAAAAAGAAATTTCGCTCGCAGGAGTGGTTCGACAATCCCGACAATCCGGGGATGACGGCGCTTTACCTCGAGCGCTACCTGAATTACGGGCTGACGCGTGCCGAACTGATGTCGGGCAAGCCGCTGATCGGCATCGCCCAGACCGGCTCGGATCTTTCGCCCTGCAACCGCCATCATCTCGAACTGGCCAAGCGCGTGCGCGAGGGCATCGTCTCGATGGGCGGCATCCCTTTCGAGTTCCCGTGCCACCCGATCCAGGAGACGGGCAAACGCCCGACCGCCGCACTCGACCGCAACCTCGCCTATCTCGGCCTGGTCGAGGTGCTCTACGGCTATCCGCTCGACGGCGTCGTGCTCACCATCGGCTGCGACAAGACGACGCCGGCCCTGCTGATGGCCGCTGCCACCGTCAACATTCCGGCTATCGCGCTGTCGGTCGGCCCGATGCTCAACGGCTGGCACAAGGGCAAGCGCACCGGCTCCGGCACCATCGTCTGGGAATCGCGCCAGCGCCTGTCGGCCGGCGAGATCGGCTATGACGAGTTCATGGACATCGTCGCCTCCTCGGCGCCGTCCACCGGCTATTGCAACACCATGGGCACCGCAACCACCATGAATTCGTTGGCCGAGGCACTTGGCATGCAGCTGCCGGGCTCGGCCGCCATTCCGGCGCCCTACCGCGAGCGCGGCCAGATCGCCTATGAGACGGGGAAACGCATCGTCGACATGGTGCGTGAGGATTTGAAACCCTCCGACGTCATGACCCGCCAGGCCTTCGAGAACGCCATCGTCGTCAACTCGGCTATCGGCGGCTCGACCAACGCGCCGATCCACCTCAACGCCATCGCCCGCCATCTCGGCGTGCCGCTCGACAATGACGATTGGCAGACGGTCGGCCTCAAGATACCGCTCATTGTCAACCTGCAGCCGTCGGGCGAGTATCTCGGCGAGGACTATCACCATGCCGGCGGTGTGCCGGCGGTGGTGGCCGAACTGATGAAGGCCGGGCTGTTGCCTCATCCCGACGCCATGACGGTCAACGGCAAGACGATCGGCGCCAATTGCAGCGCGGCCGTCAACGAGAATCTCGATGTTATCCGCACCGTCGCCGAGCCGCTGAAGGACAATGCCGGTTTCATCAATCTTAGGGGTAATCTGTTCGATTCGGCGATCATGAAGACCAGCGGCATCTCGCCCGAATTCCGCGAGCGCTATCTGTCGAACCCGAACGACCCCGAGGCCTTCGAGGGCAACGCCATGGTCTTCGACGGGCCAGAGGACTACCACGCCCGCATCGACGACCCGGCGCAAGGCATCGACGAGCACACCATCCTGTTCATGCGTGGCGCCGGCCCGATCGGTTATCCCGGCGGCGCCGAAGTCGTCAACATGCAGCCGCCGGCCCATCTCATCAAGAAGGGCATCCATGCGCTGGCCTGCATCGGCGACGGCCGCCAGTCAGGCACGTCGGGCTCGCCGTCGATCCTCAACGCCTCGCCCGAAGCCGCCATAGGCGGCGGGCTGGCGCTGTTGAAGACCGGCGACCGCGTCCGCATCGACCTGCGCAAGGGCACTGCCGACATTCTCGTCACCGATGACGAGATTACGCGCCGGCGCGCCGAGCTGCAGAACAGTGGCGGCTATCGCTACCCCAAGCACCAAACCCCATGGCAGGAGATCCAGCGCGGCATGGTCGACCAGTTCTCCGAAGGAATGGTGCTGAAGCCCGCGGTGAAATACCAGGATGTGGCGCACACCGCAGGCGTGCCGCGGGACAATCACTGAACGCCTCTTTTCTTGCCTTCTCCCACAAGGGGAGAAGGGGGAGCCACGCCCAAGCAGCGCCTATAGATAGCCGGTGATCTCCGGCGTCTGGTCCTGCCTGTCGTGCTTGCCGTCCTCGTAGACGATTGGGGCTGCGGCGAGTTCCTCTTCGGTGACGTCGTCGAGGCAGGCGACGTTCACCGCCCAGAAATTCCCGCCCATGAAATCCAGATAGCCGCGCGAGAGAAAATTCGCGCCGCAGTTCGGGCACATATAGTGGTTGATGTCGCCTTCCGGCCAGTTCGACGGCGTCGCCTTGTACTCCCGCATCCGGTCGCGGCCATCCGTCACCCGCACGGCCTCATAGGCGGCGAAGGATTTCCGGTAGCCGAGTTTCCAGCAGAAGCTGCAATTGCATTTGCGGATGCCCTCAGTGAGGTCGATTTCGGCTTCGAAATGCACCGCACCGCAATGGCAACTGCCGTGATAGGTCTTTTTCATGGGTTTCCTCCCAAACGTGTCCTGGCCCCGCCGCCCGCCGGAGCCAGAGCATCCTTTGCTCCAGGCATGGCGCTTGACAAGCGGGCGCGACAAATCCACGATCATGGCAAGGGGTGCATCGCGACGACCCCGTGAGGCGTCAGCCCAACGTTCGCGTCCAAGCTTCTCTCTCAAGGAGGTGGACGCCATGCCGTCGACAACCGCTATCACCGTACCGCAACTGTCCCGTCTGATTGGTCTGCCGGGCGCACCCGCGATCATCGATGTTCGCATCGAAGAGGATTACAGCGCTGATCCGCGCCTGCTGCCGGCCTCAAACCGGCGTGATTTCAAAACCGTGTCGACCTGGGCATCCGAATTCGCCGGCAGCCGAGTGACGGTCGTCTGCCAAAAAGGGCAAAAGCTCTCGCAAGGCGTGGCCGCATGGCTGCGGCATGAAGGCATTGCCGCCGAATCCCTCGAAGGCGGGTTCGAGGCCTGGCGCGATGCCAAGGGGCCTTTGATCGATGCCGGCAAGATACCGCCCCGCGACGAAAGGGGCCGCACCGTGTGGGTGACACGGGCCCGCCCGAAGGTCGATCGCATCGCCTGCCCCTGGCTGATCAGGCGCTTCATCGATTCGGGCGCGGTCTTCCTCTTTGTCGAGGCGGCCGAAGTGTCGGCCGTTGCGGACCGCTTTCAGGCCGTGCCTTTCGACATCGACAATGTGTTCTGGACTCACCGGGGCGAACGCTGCACCTTCGATACGATGATCGAAGAGTTCGGGCTCGAATCCGAGGCGCTCGACCGCCTGGCCATGATAGTGCGCGCCGCCGATACCGCACGCCTCGATTTGGTTCCCCAGGCAGCCGGATTCCTGGCCGCCTCGCTTGGCCTGTCGCGCATGTTTCGCGACGACCTGGAACAGCTGGAGGCAGGCATGCTGCTCTACGACGCGTTTTTCCGATGGTGCCGCGATGCCACCGAGGAGACGCACAATTGGCCAAGCGCGAGCAAGCCATCATGAGCGCCCCGGCTTCTGACAAAACGGGGGCTTCTGACAAAACGGGGGCTTTGGGAAAGACGGCCGAGATCGTCGAAGCGCCGGCTGCGCCAAGCTTCCGTGAAGGCGTGAAACTCTGGGCGAAAATCGGCCTGCTCAGCTTCGGCGGGCCGGCCGGCCAGATCGCGCTCATGCACAGGGAATTGGTTGAGGAACGGCGTTGGATCGGCGAGCAACGTTTCCTGCATGCGTTGAACTACTGCATGCTGCTGCCCGGCCCTGAAGCCCAGCAACTCGCCATCTATATCGGCTGGCTGCTGCACCGGACGATCGGCGGCCTGGTCGCCGGCATCCTGTTCGTCGCGCCGGGCGCGCTTGTGATGCTCACCTTGAGCATCCTCTATGCGCTGTATGGCGACGCTCCGCTCGTCGAGGCACTGTTTTTCGGGGTAAAGGCGGCCGTGCTCGCCATCGTGATCGAGGCGATGATCCGGATCGGACGTCGTGCCCTGAAGAACCGGGTCATGGTTTCGATCGCGCTCGCCGCCTTCATCGCCATCTATGCATTGAACATGCCGTTTCCGCTCATCATCCTGCTTGCCGGCCTGGCGGGCTGGATTGGCAATCGTGTTGCGCCGGCGCTTTTTTCCGGCGCGGCGCACGGCAAGGACGCGGTTCCCGACATCAAGGGCGCGGTCGACCTGATGTTCGAGCGCGGCGAGCTGGCCCACGTCAGGCCGACGCGATGGCATGCGCCGCGCACCGTCGCGATCTGGCTGCCGATCTGGCTCGGGCCGATGCTGCTGATCTGGGCGTTCACCGGGTCCGCCAGTGTGTGGACGCAGATCGGCGGCTTCTTCAGCGTCATGGCGGTCGTCACCTTCGGCGGCGCCTACGCAGTCCTTGCCTATGTCGCGCAGGCAGCGGTCGAGTCGTTCGGCTGGCTCGCCCCCGGTGAGATGGTCGATGGCCTCGGGCTTGCCGAAACCACGCCCGGCCCGCTCATTCTGGTCCTGCAGTTCGTCGGCTTTCTGGCCGCGTTCCGCCAATCCGGATCGTTGAGCCCGTTGCTTGCCGGATCGCTTGGGGCGATGCTCACCTTGTGGGCGACGTTCACGCCTTGCTTCTTCTGGATATTCCTCGGCGCCCCCTATATCGAATCCCTGCGCGGCAACAAGGCGCTGTCGGCGGCGCTGGGCGCGATCACCGCTGCCGTCGTCGGCGTCATCATGAACCTCGCTTTGTGGTTCGGCTTGCATGTCATTTTCGGCGAGGTGCGCAAAGTCGGGCTTGGCATGGACGTGCCGGTGTTCTCGTCCATCGACTGGGGTGCGGCGCTGCTGTCGTGTGCTGCAATGATCGCCATCCTGAAGCTGAAGATCGGCATGCTGCCGACGCTTGCGGGATCGGCCCTCGCCGGTGTTTTGTTGCTGGCGGCGAGCGGTTAGCGGCTCCCTGCGGCCGGCGCTTCGCTGCGGTTTCGGGCATTCGGATAGGAACATCATGGCGAAACGGCGCTCCTCCTTAGGCTTCCTTGGAATGTTCGGCCGCTCAGGCGACCTCAGGCAACTCGACGCCGCGCTACGCGGCGTCGACCTTCATCCCGCCCTTGTGCCGGAAGGAGCAAAGCTCACCATCGTCAATCTGATGAAGGGCCACTGGTCCGACGAGCCGCCGCCACAGGCCTATCCGCCGGTGGCGCAGCTGCTTGGCTATTGTATTGCCGGGCCGGAAGCATTCGAGCAATCCAACGGCCTTCGACATAGGCTGGATGCGGAGCGCCGGCTCGAGGCGGCACTCGAGGCCGGCGACAGCTTCGATGCGCAAATCATACTGATGACGCTGCATGCCAAGCTGATCAGTGGCGAGGTCGTCGACCGCTACGGGTTGAGCGCCGACTAGTTCCTCTGCACAGAGGATTTGGTTCTTTGACTGAGCCTGAAAGGAGGCTGTGATGGTTGCCGCCGACCGATCTCCTCGTGCCAATCTCGAGGGTTTGCGATTAGCCATAAGCCACCACGTCTTCGTCATCCCAGGGCGAAGCAAGGAGCGAAGCGACGCGGCGGAGACCCTGGGATCCATTCCGTGACATCAGCCGAAGAATGCAACGGACCAGAACGGCGCTTGCATCCGCAACGGTGGCAGTTACCTTTCCCCAATGCCCGGCTATGCCTATATGACCGCGAGCCAGAAGCGTGGCACCATCGCATGCCGGAGCACAAGTCCGGCGAAGGCTCGCGCTTCACCAGCCGCTACGGCGTGCAACGCCTAGTCTGGTACGAAGAATAATTCGACATTCGCGATGCCATCCAGCGCGAGAAGTCGCTGAAGCGCTGGCTGCGCCAGTGGAAGATAGAGTTGATTGAGAAGACCAATCCGGAGTGGTTCGAGCTTTTTTGCGGGACCGGAGGGTAGCATTCGGTTCTGCTCCGCTGCAATCTTCGGCTGGCGTAACGGCATGGATCCTAGGTTCTGCGCCGCGTCGCTTCGCTCCTTGCTTCGACCTAGGATGACGAAGGGTCGGGATGGATTAGGCTCTGACCGTTTGACGGGAACCGTCTTCAGCCGCCCATGCCGCTGCGCGGCAGTTGGATCAGATTGCCGAAGCGAGCCCGCAACTTGTCGTCGACCGGCTTCGGCACGTGGCGCGGGAAGCGCTCGGCGAGGATGCGTTTCTTCTCGATGATCGCCCGCTGCAGGATGTCAGGCCTGCCTTTCTCGTTCCATTCCTTCGGCGAAAAGCGGTCGCCGACCGCCGGATAGAAATATTCCGTCTGCATCAGCCGCAGTGTCTGCTCGTTGCCGAGGTAATGACCCGGCCCCTTCAGGCAGACGTCGGCGATGGTGTCTATCGACAGCGACTCATCGGTCACCTCGATGCCGCGCACGCAGCGCAGGCAATGGCCGAGCATGTCGTTGTCGATGATCAGGCTTTCCAGGCAAAAGCCGAGCAGCGAGGCGTGCATGCCGGCCGATTCGTAGACGAGGTTGAGGCCGGCAAGGCCGGCCATCACATCGGTGATGCCCTTTTCGTAACCGGACTGAATGTCGGGCAGTTTCGAGTCCGTCATGCCGGCGGCCGAACCGCCCGGCAGGTCGTAGAATTGCGCCATCTGGGCGCAGGCAGCGGTCAGCACCGCTTGCTCGGCCGAGCCGCCGGACATGGCGCCGGTCCTGAGGTCGGAGACGAACGGCCAGGTGCCGAAGATCGCCGGATGCCCCGGCTTGATGGCGTTGACATAGACGAGGCCGGCGAGCACTTCGGCCACCGCTTGCACCACCGCACCGGCGATCGCCGCCGGCGCCGTGGCGCCCGCCTGGCCGGCCGACAGCAGCAGGATCGGAATGCCGCCTTCGACGCAGGCCTCGAGCACGCCGCAGGCATCCTCGGCAAATTTCATCGGCGGCACGACAAAACAGTTCGAATTGGAGACGAAAGGCCGGGCGCGAAAATTCTCTTCGCCGCCGGCAATCGCATAGAGCATGTCGAGCGCCGGCTTGACGTTCTCGCGCACCGTGAACGATGTGCCGACATGCTTCGACGTGCCCATCACGCAGGCGTAAAGCGTGTTGAAATCCATGTCGAGCGGATCGGGAATGTCGCGCGGCACCATCGGCCGCTGGAAGAAATGGATGTTGTCGAGCCCTTCAACGATGCGCGCCGCGTCATAGATGTCCTGCAGCAGCGACTCGCGATAACAGCGCTTCTCGACGTCGACCAGATGCACCGCGGCGCCCGCCGTGCCGTAATGCACGCGCTTGCCCTGGATCAGCATGTCGTGCTTGGGATCCTGGCCATGCAGGGTGAAATGGCGTGCCGCTCGTCTGATGGTGTCGAGGACGAGCGCGCGCGGAAAACGAATGCGGCCGTCCTCGCTGAGCGTGGCGCCGGCCTCGGTCAGCGCCTCGATGCAGGATGGGATGGCATTGGCGAAGCCGACCGTCTCAAGCAGCGTCAGCACCGCTTCGTGAATGCGCTCGCGGTCGTTTTCGCTGAGCGGTCCGTAGCTTCCGCCTTCAAGGCCTGCGCGCACCGGCTTGATATCGTCGGCAAGGGGTGCTGCCCGCATGGCGCGACGCGCTTCGCGCCCGCCGGAACGCCGCGAACGCTGGTCCGAGGGCGTGTCCGGCTTCTCAACAGCCACTGACATGGGAGGCACTCCACCTTTAGCTGCGAAGCGGGCGGCGGTGGTTGGTCCACCAGGTGGTTGGTCCACCATCGTCCGCTTCGTCCCCTTATCCCTCGAACTATGCCGTCGGCATTGGCACAGCCTATGAGCCAGAGGGTTCCGTCGCATATGCCAGGGGGCTAAACAACGGTGGCCGGTGCCGGCCAGGCCGAGGCTTCAAGCCGCGGCCGGCCTGCGCCCGGCCGCCGTCGCCAGTTCGCGGATGCCGGGCTCGATGTGCTGCAGCGCGATCGAGGAGATGCCGAGCCGCATGAAGCGCGACGGCTTTTCGGTGCGGTCGAAGAAGCGGTCGCCGGGCTCGATGATGACACTGCGCGAGGCGGCGGCCTCGGCCAGCCCGCGCGAATCGGTGCCGCGCGGCCCTTCGAGCCAGAGCGACGCGCCACCGGCGGAATCGGTCGAGCGCCACTCCGGCAGGAAGGCGGAAATCGCATGGATCAGACGCTTGCGCCGTTCGTCGAAGGCGCTCGACAGCCGCCGCACCAGCGCCTCGTGATGGCCAAGCGACAGGAACAGCGCGACCGCGCGCTGGTTGTTGGCCGGCGGATGACGCAGCATGAAGCGGCGCAGCGCGCGAAGCTCGGAGATCAGCCCGGCCGAGGCGACGATGTAGCCGAGCCTAAGGCCCGGAGCCAGCGTCTTCGACATCGAGCCGACATAGATGACGCGGCCGGAACGGTCGAGGCTCTTCAGCGCCTGCTGCGGCGCCTCGTCCAGAAGCTGGCTGTCATAGCCGTCCTCGATGATGATCTGGTTGTGGCGGTTGGCGCGCGCCAGCAGGTCCTGCCGGCGCTCCGCCGACAGCGGCACCATGGTCGGGCAATGGTGGCTGGGAGTCACGAAGACGAAGCCGGAATCGCTGGGAATAGAAGCGGTTACAATGCCGGAATGGTCGACCGGGACCGGTGCGACGTCGGCACCCGCCAGCCGGAAGATCGAGCGTGCGTCGGGATAGCCGGGGTCTTCCATGGCCACCTTGGAGCCCTTGGTCATCAGCAATGTCGCCAGCATGTAGAGCGCGTTCTGCGCGCCGAGCGTGACGATGATCTCATCGGGATTGGCGAAGATGCCGCGCCGCGGCAACAGCCGCGCCTGGATCTGCTCGATCAAAAGCGGATCGTCGCGGTCAACCATGTCGGACGCCCAATTGCGGATCTCGAGCACGGCGAGCGCCATGCGGTTGCACTCGCGCCACTCGGCGGTCGGGAACAGTGCCGGATCGAACTGGCCGTAGACGAAGGGGTAGGACGACTTGATCCAGTTGTCGTGCTTGGCCGGCGGCGGCATGTCGCTGGCCGCGATCTGCCGGCGCGCCTTCCAGTCGATCTCGTTGGCTTGGTCTGGCGCCTTCTGGTGCGGTTTGGCCGGCGTCGCCAGCACGTCCGGATTGACGAAATGGCCGCGCCGTTCGCGCGCCACCAGAAAACCCTGGTCGACGAGCTGCTGGAAGGCCAGCACCACGGTGCCGCGCGCCACGCCGAGTTTCTCGGCCAGGATCCGGCAGGACGGAAGCGGCATCGAAGCGGCGATTTGCCGGTCGAGGATGGCGGCGACGATCGCTTGGCGGATCTGCGCCTGCAGGGTCTGGCCGGATTCCGCCGAAATCCGGAACAGGCCGGACCATATGGCCGTGTCGTTTCGCTGTGGCATGGGGATGTTCCTCGATGGCCAGCCTTTTTCACCTGGCTGGACCAGTCGAATGTACCGGTGGCACAAGGAGTTGCGCCAATCAATTTTTCTGATCACTGGGATTTACGCCAGTGATCCTTCCCAAGGGTGACGCAAAGCGTCATCCCGCTGCCTGACGCAAGGCGCCATCCCCCGCGTGACGTCTTGCGTCATCGCTGCCTGACGCAACGCGTCATCGCGGCGCATTGAAACCGGTGGATTTCGGCTAGATAGTTCGCCGCGACGACACGCGCCGGAAACACCCGGTCTGTTATGTTGGCAATTCAAGGCTCGGAGTGAGGCAGTGGATCAATCGTCCTTTCAGAAACAGCTCGACGCCCTGCGCGATCACCGTCCGGCCAAATCGGGCAGCATGCGCGAGGCCTTCGCCGCCGATCCGCAGCGCTTCGAAAAATTCTCCGCCACCGACGGCGACCTGCTGCTCGACTGGTCGAAATGCGCGGTCGATGCGCAGACGATGGATCTGCTCGAGCAGCTGGCGGCAGCCGCGGATCTCGAAGGCCGGCGCACGGCGATGTTCTCGGGCAAGAAGATCAACGTCACCGAAGGCCGCGCCGTGCTGCACACCGCGCTGCGCAACCTGAACGGCAAGGGCATCGTGCTCGACGGCCAGGACGTGAAGGCGGAGGTTGTCGCCGTGCTCGATGCGATGGGCGGCTTCGCCGATGCCGTGCGCTCCGGCAAGGCGGCCGGCGCCACCGGCAAGAAGATCACCGACATCGTCAACATCGGCATCGGCGGGTCCGACCTTGGCCCGGCCATGGCGACGCTGGCGCTGGCGCCCTATCACGACGGGCCGCGCACGCATTACGTGTCGAACATCGACGGCGCCCATATCCACGACACGCTGAAGGGCCTCTCCGCCGAAACCACGCTGTTCATCGTTGCTTCCAAGACCTTCACCACGATCGAGACGATGACCAATGCCGAGACGGCGCGAGAATGGGTGCAGAAGGCGCTCGGCAAGGAAGCGGTCGGCAAGCATTTCGCCGCCGTCTCGACGGCGCTCGACCTGGTGGCCAAGTTCGGCATTGCGTCCGACCGCGTCTTCGGCTTCTGGGACTGGGTCGGCGGACGCTATTCGGTGTGGGGCGCGATCGGCCTGCCGGTGATGATCGCCGTCGGCCCGAAGAACTTTCGCGCCTTTCTCGATGGCGCGCATGCGATGGACGAACATTTCCAGACGGCGCCGCTGGCCAGCAACCTGCCGGCGCTGATGGGGCTGATCGGCTGGTGGCATCGGGTGATCTGCCAATACCCCGCCCGCGCCGTCATTCCCTACGACCAGCGCCTGTCCAGGCTGCCGGCCTATCTGCAGCAGCTCGATATGGAATCGAACGGCAAGAGCGTCACCCTCGACGGCGGCGCTGTCACGACGCCGACCGGCCCGCTGGTCTGGGGCGAGCCCGGCACCAACGGCCAGCACGCCTTCTTCCAGTTGCTGCACCAGGGCACCGATTTCATTCCGGTCGAATTCCTCGCCGCAGCCATCGGTCATGAGCCGGATCTCAAGCATCACCACGACCTGTTGCTCGCCAACTGCCTGGCGCAGTCGGAGGCGTTCATGAAGGGCCGCACGCTGGAGGAAGCGCGTGCGCAGATGCTGGCAAAGGGCATGGCGCCCGCCGAGGTCGACAGGATCGCCCCGCATCGCGTCTTCTCCGGCAACCGGCCCTCGGTGACGATCCTCTACAGACAACTCGATCCGCATACGTTCGGACGGCTGATCGCGCTCTATGAGCACCGCGTCTTCGTCGAAGGCACGCTCTTCAACATCAATTCCTTCGACCAGTGGGGCGTCGAGCTGGGCAAGGAACTGGCGACCGGGCTGCTGCCTGTCGTGGAAGGCAAGGAGAATGCCGCAAAGCGGGACGCTTCGACTGCCGGACTGGTGGGACACATCCATCGATTGCGCGGATCGGAGTAAGCGGCTTGGCCGAGATCAAGGGAATATTGTTCGACAAGGACGGCACCCTTGTCGACTTCAACGCGACGTGGCTCGGCGTTGCCGATTTCATGGCGATGGATGCGGCGGAGGGCGACCGCTGGAAGGCCGACAGGCTGCTTGCCGCGGCGGGCTACGATTTCGCCACCAAACGCTTCAAGCCCGATTCCATCTTTGCCTCCGGCACCAACATGGATGTCGTCGAGCTTTGGTTTCCGCGACTGTCGGATGAAGACCAGATGCTTGCCGTCGCCCGCTTCAACGAGATCACGTCGGTGCAGGGCTCGTCGATGGCGGTGGCGCTGCCGGGCATCGTCGAGACGCTTGGCGTTCTTCACAGGAAATCCTACCGGCTCGGCGTCGCCACCAACGATTCGACCACTGGCGCGGAGAAGACATTGCTGACGCTGGGCGTCGCGCAGCTGTTCGACGCCGCCTATGGTTACGACGCGGTGGCCAATCCGAAACCGGCGCCCGACACGATCCTCGCCTTCTCGGACCTGACCGGCCTGAGGCCTGCCGCGATCGCCGTGGTCGGCGACAATCGCCACGATCTGGAGATGGCGCGGGCCGGCGGCTGCGGTCTGGCGATTGGCGTGCTTTCCGGCACCGGCACGCGGGAATCGCTGTCGCAGATCGCCGACGTCATTCTGGATTCGGTTGCCGATCTGCCCGACTTTCTTTCGACAAAGGTCAAGGAGACGATCTGAACTCGCCTCCGAGTTGCTCCGGCTCGAACGAGAAGACGCCGCTCGGCTTCGTCGCTGTGCCTTGGCCGACATCCGGCACCTGGTATTCGGCCAGAAGGTGAAGCCGCGAGCGGGGCAAGTAGGCGCGGCCCGGGTCGCCGATCAGCACGTTGATGCCGGCGACCAGGCAGCGGTCGAGGAAGGGGATGACCCGGTCGGCGAGATCTTGCCGGTAAAACAAGTCGCCGGCTGCCACGACGTCCACTGGCGGCGGCGGACCAGCGGTGATGTCCTCGCCGACGACCGTGATTGCGACGCCGTTCGCCGCCGCATTGAGACCGAGCGCGGCGACGCCGTTGCGGTCGATCTCGGATGCAATCACTGCGCTGGCGCCGGCCCTTGCCGCGGCGATACCGACGAGGCCAGACCCGGCGCCGAGATCGAGCACGCGAAGCCCAGCCACGGTCTCCGGTCGATCGAGGATGTAGCGGGCAAGCACCGCGCCGCCGGCCCAGGCATAGGCCCAGTAAGGAGGCTGCGGCTCGGGGCCATCCTCGTCGGCTTCGTTTGCTTCTTCTTCCGGCTCGGCTGCTCGTCCTTGTGGACGCGTCAGCCGCCACAGTCCGCTCGCTGGATGGGCTGCATAAAGCCGGATTTCGGGAAGCGCGGCAACAGGGGCGATACGCATGTTCGCCTTGATGAACGTTAGCGGATCGGGACGGGAAAGCGTATCCGCCGCGTCATCGACAGTAAGGCTATCGGCCAAAATTGTCCTATTCCCGCCCAAATTCTTCCTATTCCCGCAACGCCCGGCGCAGGATCTTGCCCACCGGCGTCTTCGGCAGTTCGGTCCGAAACTCGATGTATTTTGGCCGCTTGTAACCGGTCAGGTTCTCGCGGCAATACACTGTCAGCACCTCTGCGGTCAGCAACGGGTCCTTCTTGACGACGAAGAGCTTCGGCACTTCGCCTGAATGCTCGTCCGGCACGCCGATCGCGGCAACTTCGAGCACGCCCGGATGCAGCGCCACCACTTCCTCGAGTTCGTTCGGATAGACGTTGAAGCCGGACACAAGGATCATGTCTTTCTTGCGGTCGACGATCTTGGTGAAGCCGCGCTCGTCCATGAAGCCCATGTCGCCCGACTTGAAGAAACCGTCCTTGGTCATCACCTTGGCGGTCTCGTCCGGCCGGTTCCAGTAACCGGCCATCACCTGCGGTCCGCGGATGCAGATCTCGCCGACTTCGCCGGGCGGCAAATCATTGCCGTCTTCGTCGCGGATGGCGATCTCGGTCGAGGGCAGCGGCAAGCCGATCGTCCCGGTGAAGTTGCCGTCGCTGAACGTGTTGGCGGTGGCCACCGGCGAGGTTTCCGAAAGCCCGTAGCCCTCGGTGACCGGGCAGCCGGTCAACGCCTTCCAGCGTTCGGCGACACCCTTCTGCACCGCCATGCCGCCACCCAGCGTCAGGATCAGCGGCTTGAAGTCGAGCTTGCGGAAATCCTCATTATTGAGCAGCGCGTTGAACAGCGTGTTGAGGCCTGGAAAGATGTGAATCGGGTATTTGCCGAGTTGCTTGACGAAGCCGGGAATGTCGCGCGGATTGGGAATGAGTATGTTCTGGCCGCCCAGTTGCATGCCCATCAGTGCGTTCACCGTCAGCGCGAAGATATGATAGAGCGGCAACGCGCAGATGAAATTGAGATGCGCCGGCTTCGGCTTGACCGTGAAGGCGTCCTCGATCCACAGCGCGTTCTGCGCCACGTTGGCCAGCACGTTGCTGTGCAGCAGCACCGCGCCCTTCGAAATGCCGGTGGTGCCGCCGGTATATTGCAGGAAGGCGACGTCGTCGGCAGCGACATGCACCGGCTTGAAATTCATGCCGGCGGCTGCCTTCAACGCGGCATTGAACTTGACATGGCCCGGCAGCGACCAGGCCGGCACCATCTTCTTCACGCGGCGCACGACGAGATTGACGATCGTCCCCTTCAGGCCGCCAAGCATGTCGCCCATCGCCGCGACCACGACATGCTTGACCGCCGTATTGGCGATCACCGCCTGCAAGGTGCTGGCGAAATTCTCGAGAATGACGATGGCTTGCGCGCCGGAATCCTTGAGCTGATGTTCCAGCTCGCGCGGCGTGTAGAGCGGGTTGACGTTGACCACGACATAGCCGGCGCGCAGCACTGCCATCATCGCCACCGGATATTGCAGGACGTTCGGCATCATCAGCGCCACGCGTGCGCCTTTCGGCAGTCCCGTCGATTGCAGATAGGCGCCGAAGGCGGCCGATTGCCGCTCGACTTCCACGTAGGTGATGGTCTTGCCCATGCAGGTAAAGGCGGGCCGGCTGGCGTACTGCTTGCAGACGTCGGCGAGCAGATCGCCGATGGAGCCGAAGGGCAGAGCGCCGATCTCGGCCGGAACGACTTTTGGATAGCTTTTGAGCCAGGGTTTTTCCGGCAATCCGGCGGCAACCACATTCGGCAGCCTTGTGGCCGGACCTGGGTTTGACGCCGATGCAGCCGCTGTCGGTGCCGCCTTCGCCGCCGGTTTGACGGCGGCGGGCTTCGCGCCAGGCTTCGGCGATACATTGGTCTTCGCGGATACATTGGTCTTGGTGGACACCGCGGCCGCCTTCGGCTTGGTTTTGGCCGTCGGCGTCTTTGGCCCTTGGCTTGTCGGGGGCTTGTCGGGGCTAGCCGGTTGCGCAGCAGGTTTGGCCTTGGCTGTCGCTGGTGCCGTCGTCTTTGGTGTTTTTGCCACTCGTCCCTCCCTCGATTGTTCTTATTGTCTCTGCCTGCTCGCCGCGTCGCCTCCGAATGACAGAGACGTCCTCCGCTGCTGCCGGCATCCAGGAAATCCAGCCTGTCATCTATGTATTGCGACTATCGGCAGCCGTGCAAGTCTGCCCCTGCGGCAAGGTGGGAAGAAATCGTCCCGTGCCAATGACACGGCGAAGGCGGCGGTTGCTCACCGTCGGATGCGCTGAAGATGATAAAAAAATGCAGTCGTTAACAATATCGTGATCGATGAGTTTTGACATTTCATTCTCGCTTTCGGCGAGCCCGAAGAAAGAAATTCTGCTTCCCATGGGGTAGGCAAACGGGGTGTTCCAAAGCCGGAAAAACGGTGCTTATATGCGCGCTTCGCGAGCCTGATAGAGGGGCTTGGAAGAACATCAGGGAGTCCTCCATGAAAAAGAAACTGACTTTTGCGGCCGCGTTGCTGGCCGCAAGCGTCCTCGGCGGCATGGCCAATGCCAAGCAGCTGGTCTACTGCTCGGAGGCGTCGCCGGCCGGCTTCGACCCGTCGCCGTGGAGCGGTGGCAACGATTTCGACGCGTCGTCGCGAACTATCTATTCGCGCCTGGTCGAGTTCGAACACGGCAAGACCACCATCACGCCTGGCCTCGCCGAGAGCTGGACGGTTTCCGACGACGGTCTCGAATACACGTTCAAGCTTCGGCCGGGCGTGAAGTTCCAGACCACCGACTACTTCACGCCGACGCGCGATCTCAACGCCGACGACGTGATCTTCTCCTTCGAGCGCCAGTGGAAGAAGGAAAACCCGTGGTTCGACTATCTGGCAGGCACCGGCTGGGAATATTTTGCCGGCATGGGCTTCCCGGATCTTCTCAAGGAAATCGTCAAGGTCGACGACCTGACGGTGAAGTTCGTGCTGAACAAACCTGAGGTCGCTTTTCTGCCGGATCTCGGCATGGATTTCGCTTCGATCGTCTCCAAGGAATATGCCGACCAGCTCGACAAGGCTGGCACCAGGCAGCAATTCACCCAGAAGCCGATCGGCACCGGTCCGTTCCAGTTCGTCGACTACCAGGTCGACGCGGTCATCCGCTATGCGGCATGGGACGGCTACTATGGCGGCCGCCAGAAGATCGACGATCTGATCTTTGCCATCACCACCGATCCGGCCGTGCGCGCGCAGAAGCTGAAGGCGGGCGAGTGCGATATCATGTCGTACCCGGCGCCGGCCGACATTGCCGGCCTGAAAGCCGACCCGAACCTCAAGGTCGACGAGCAGGAAGGCCTGAACATCGGCTACATGGCCTACAACACGACGCAGGCGCCCTTCGACAAGGTCGAGGTCCGCAAGGCCCTCAACATGGCCGTCAACAAGCAGGCCATTCTCGATGCCGTCTATCAGGGCGCTGGCCAGGCGGCGATAAACCCGATCCCGCCGACGATGTGGTCCTATAACAAGGAGGTCAAGGACGATCCGTACGATCCCGACGCGGCCAAGAAGATGCTGACTGATGCCGGCGTCACGGATCTGTCGATGAAGATCTGGGCAATGCCGGTCAGCCGCCCGTACAATCCGAATGCCCAACGGGTCGCGGAACTGATCCAGGCCGACTACGCCAAGATCGGCGTGAAGGCCGAGATCGTCAGCTACGAATGGACCGAGTATCGCGAACGCGGCAAGCAGAAGGACCGTGACGGGGCCTTCCAGCTCGGCTGGACCGGCGACAACGGCGACCCGGACAACTTCCTGTTCCTGCTCGGCTGCGATGCCATCGGCCAGTCCAACTATGCGATCTGGTGCAACCAGGAGTTCGAAGCCCTGCTGCAGAAGGGCAAGGCGACCACGGATGTCGCCGAGCGCACCAAGATCTACGAGGAGGCTCAGGTCGTGTTCAAGCGTGAGGCGCCGTGGCTGACCATCGCCCATTCCAAGGTCTTCATGCCGATGAACAAGAAAGTTACGGGCTTCGTCATGGATCCGCTCGGCATTCATCGGTTTGACGGCGTCGACGTCGCCGAATAACTGCTGAGAAATAGAACGGCGACGCTGGACTTAAAGCGCCGCCGTTCTATGAAGCAAGATGCTCCGCTATCTCCTCCACAAGCTCGCCTTGATCATCCCGACCGTGTTCGGCATATCGCTGGCGGCGTTCGCTTTCGTCCGGCTTTTGCCGGGCGACCCGATCACGGCCCTGGCCGGCGAGCGCGGCGTCAGCCCGGAACGCTACGCCGAACTTGTCGAGCGGTTTGGTTACAACCGGCCTTATGTCGTCCAGTATCTGGAGTATATCGGCAGGGTCCTGACCGGCGACTTCGGCATATCGCTCGCCACCAAGCGGCCGGTGCTCGGTGAATTCCAGGCGCTGTTTCCGGCGACGCTGGAACTGGCGACGATCGCGCTGATCATCGCCGTTCTCATCGGCATTCCCGCCGGCATCTTCGCCGCGGTCAAGCGCGGATCCTGGTTCGACCAGGCGACGATGGGCGTGGCGCTGACCGGCTATTCGATGCCGATCTTCTGGTGGGGACTGCTGCTCATCATCTTCTTCTCCGGCTATCTCGGCTGGACGCCGGTTTCCGGCCGCATCGGCCTTCAATATTTCTTCAAGCCGACGACAGGGTTCATGCTGATCGACAGCCTGATCTCCGGCAAGAGCGGCGCTTTCAGGTCCGCCGCCAGTCATCTTGTCCTGCCGGCGATCGTGCTGGCGACGATCCCGCTCGCCGTCATAGCGCGCCAGACGCGGTCGGCGATGCTGGAGGTGCTGGGCGAAGACTACGTCCGTACCGCCCGGGCCAAGGGCCTGGCGCCGCGTCGCGTCATCGGGCTCCACGCTTTTCGCAATGCGCTGATCCCCGTCGTCACCACCATCGGCCTGCAGGTCGGCACGCTGATGGCGGGCGCCATCCTGACCGAAACGATCTTTTCCTGGCCCGGTATCGGCAAGTGGATGATCGACGCGATCGCCAAGCGCGACTATGTTGTCGTCCAGAGCGGCTTGCTGATCATCGCGCTGATCGTCATGGCGGTGAACCTGATCGTCGACGTGCTCTACGCCGTCATCAACCCACGTATCCGGGTGCAGTGAGATGACCGACCAAACCACGGCAGAAGCCACCGCCGCCTCCATTCCGACCGGCGGCCGGCAACGCGCCTTCACCGAGTTCTGGCATTACTACTCGATGAACACCGGCGCCGTCATCGGCCTGGTCGTGTTCACTGCGCTGGTGCTGGTGGCGATCTTCGCGCCGTTGGTCGCGCCGCATTCGCCTGACGAACAGTTCCGCGATGCGCTGCTGGCGCCGCCGGCCTGGCAGGAGGGCGGCAGATCGATGTTCCTGCTCGGCACCGACGCCGTTGGCCGCGACATGCTTTCGCGGCTGATTTTCGGGGCTCGGTTCTCGCTGTTCATCGGTCTGGTCGTCGTTGTTTTCTCGCTGACCAGCGGTATCGTCCTCGGCGTGCTCGCCGGCTATTTCCGCGGCTGGGTCGATACGCTGATCATGCGCGTCATGGACGTCATCCTGGCCTTCCCGTCGCTGCTGCTTGCCCTCGTTCTGGTGGCGATCCTCGGACCCGGCCTGTTCAACGCCATGCTGGCGATCGCGCTGGTGCTGCAGCCGCATTTCGCGCGGCTCACCCGTGCGGCGGTGATGGCCGAAAAGAACCGCGAATATGTGATCTCAGCCAAGGTGGCCGGTGCCAGCCATCTCAGGCTGATGGTGAAGACGATCCTGCCGAACTGCATGGCGCCGCTGATCGTGCAGGCGACGCTGTCCTTCTCCAACGCCATTCTCGAGGCCGCGGCTCTTGGCTTCCTTGGCGTCGGCGCGCAGCCGCCAACCCCGGAATGGGGCACCATGCTGGCCACGGCGCGCGAGTTCATCCTGCGCGCGCCATGGGTGGTGACCTTCCCCGGCCTTGCCATCCTGATCACGGTGCTCGCCATCAACCTGATCGGCGATGGCCTGCGCGATGCCTTCGACCCCAAGCTGAAGAGGTCGTGACCATGCCTCTTCTCGACATCAAGAACCTCACCGTGTCGTTTGATACCGCCGCCGGACCGTTCATGGCCGTGCAAGGCATCGACCTGTCGATCGAGCCGCGCGAGGTGCTGGCGATCGTCGGCGAATCCGGCTCCGGCAAATCGGTGGCGATGCTGGCGGTGATGGGGCTGTTGCCGAACACGGCGACGGTAAAGGCCGATCGCATGGCCTTCGACGGCATCGACCTGCTTGAGCTCAGCCCGTCCGAGCGCCGCAAGATCGTCGGCAAGGACATCTCGATGATCTTCCAGGAGCCGATCGCCAGCCTCAACCCGTGCTTCACCGCTGGTTTCCAGATCGAGGAGGTGCTGCGCTTCCATTTGGGCATGGACCGCGCCCAGCGCCGGGCCCGTGCCATCGAACTGATGAAGCTGGTCGGCATCGCCGATCCGGAAGAGCGGCTGAACTCATTCCCGCACCAGATGTCGGGCGGCCAGTGCCAGCGCGTCATGATCGCCATCGCCATCGCCTGCAATCCGAAGCTGCTGATCGCCGATGAGCCGACGACCGCGCTCGACGTCACCATCCAGAAGCAGATTCTCGACCTTTTGGTCGGCTTGCAGGCCAAATACGGCATGGGCCTGATCATGATCACCCACAATATGGGCGTCGTGGCCGAGACCGCCGACCGCGTCATCGTCCAGTACAAGGGCCGCAAGATGGAAGAGGCCGACGTTCTGTCGCTGTTCGAGCAGCCGAAGAGCAACTACACGCGGGCGCTGCTGTCGGCGCTGCCGGAAAACGCCGTCGGCGACCGGCTGCCGACCATTTCCGACATGCTGTTCGAACCGGCTCCGTCTGCTGCTGGAAGCGGGCCTGCAACGGGAGCCGCGTCATGAGCGTGACGGTTCTCGAAGGCAAGAACATCGTGCGCGACTACCATGTCGGCGGCGGCCTGTTTCGTCCCTCGCGCACGGTGCACGCGGTCAAGGGCGTTTCGTTCAGCGTTGAAAAGGGCAAGACGCTGGCCATCGTCGGCGAAAGCGGCTGCGGCAAGTCAACGCTCGCACGTATCATAACCCTGATCGATCCCGCGACAGCGGGCGAGCTCTTCATCGACGGCAACAAGGTCGACATCGCCAAAAATGGGCTGACGAAGGAGATGCGTCGCAAGGTGCAGATCGTCTTCCAGAACCCCTATGGTTCGCTCAATCCGCGCCAGAAGATCGGCGACGTGCTGGGCGAGCCGCTGCTCATCAACACCGACACGCCAGCCGACGAACGGCGCGATCTCGCCATGAAGATGCTGAAGAAGGTCGGCCTTGGACCGGAGCACTACAACCGCTATCCGCACATGTTCTCGGGCGGCCAGCGCCAGCGCATCGCCATTGCCCGCGCGCTGATGCTCAATCCGAGCCTTTTGGTGCTCGACGAGCCGGTCTCGGCGCTCGATCTGTCGGTGCAGGCGCAGGTGCTCAACCTGCTCGCCGACCTGCAGGACGAGTTCGAGCTGACCTATGTCTTCATCAGCCACGACCTGTCGGTGGTGCGCTACATCGCCGACGAGGTGATGGTCATGTATTACGGCGAGGCCGTCGAATACGGCTCGCGCGACGAGGTCTTTGCCGACCCCAAGCACAGCTACACCAAGACGCTGTTTGCGGCGACGCCGCGCGCCGACGTCGCCAGCATCAAGGCGAGGCTGGCGAAGAAGAAGGCCGCCTGACGCCGCAGTTGCGGTACCCCAGCCCATGCTGAGGTTCAGGGCGCCGGCCGATCAAAGGCTACAGCGACCGCGATTCCTACGGAATGCAGTGCTTCTCGACGTCACGCGCCGTGAACTCTGCTGCTCGCCGCCATGCTTCGTCGGTATCTCCCCGGTAAGTCAGGTATCGATCGCAGACAGGTTTGTTGTTGCTCAAATCCAGCACTGCAAACTTCACCCAGCCGACCAGCGTGCTCATCTTGTGCACCTGACCGATCCGGAGATATTTCGCGCTGGCTGTTTTTGCCTTTTTCGAGAGATCGACAAGGCCGGGGTCCTTGATGGTGCACTGTTCTGCCTGACAGGGTAACGCGACGAGCTTGATCTTCTCCGAAAGGCCATCCTGCAACGCAACGCCAAATGCCTTCAGTCGCGCTTCGTGTTCGGCGGTCTGGTCCCTGACTTCGTCTGATGTATCCCTGAACTCGAAATCCGCGACGGCGAGGGTCGCTGGCTCGACGACATCGGCAAAAGCGGCCGGCGCAAGTAGACCAGCGCCCATCAGGATCAGGAAAAATTGTCCACACTCAAAAAGTCGAAATCGAACTTCCGCACTTTGCACCTTGAGCATCTCGTTTCTCCGAGGTTAGGACGATACCCATCCCAATGACGGTGCCGATTTGTCTCTTCGCGCTGTTGGAAGACGCGGAAGCGGGCGCAGACTACCCGGTTGCGTCGCGACGTCAACTTTCAACCCGTTACTGGGTGGACTCCACCTCCGCGACAACCAGCTTGCCTTTGGCGCGCGAGATTTCGAGTGCCTGTCCGGCCCCTGCCAATTCGCCGGGAACCGAGATCACGAATGCCTGGCCCTCACTGAGGGTCGCGACGAAGCGTACCGGCAGGTTTTCTTCGCCCGCCGCCATCGTGGTGACCACCCGATAGCCGTCCTCCGCCTCGGTGTAGTAGACGACGCCATGAAAATTGCCGAGATCGACGGTCCCACCCTGACGGGCCGTGAGTTCGCCGGCAGAAGCGGAACCTGCCACGACGCAAAGCGCCGCAAGTGCTGTGTATCTGAACATCGAGTTTCTCTCCATTTGGAATTGTCGTTTGGGTGGGTGGTCGCCTGCGGCTGCATCCCCAAAAATTACGCGGCGAGCTGATCCTCACGGGCAGCCGCGATCATTACGCTGGCGAGCAACCCGTAGGCCGCCTCCCAAGCCTCGCGGACAGCCGGCGTAAAAGCCGTGCCGAGGCCGGCTGCCAGCGCCTCGATGAGCGCTTGCCCGACGATCGGGTAATGACGCTCCTCGACACCGTAAGTCACGTGACGCCTGGCGAGCACGCGCACCGTCGGCAGGATGGTGTCGGCACGGTCCAGTCCATGCACGACGAAGCCGAGGCTCGCAATCAGCTTGGCGCCTTGCTTGGTCATGTCTGTCACCGGAAACAGCGCGCGAAGATCCGCGTCGATCGCGAACAGGCGCTCGTAGAACAGCGCGGCGGCGGCCACGCGGATCGGCACGATCTCGCGAAAACTGTCCTGGACAAGTCTGGTCTGGTCGGGTGTCATCGGCGACGCTCCTGCGTTCCTGCTCTTGCGGCGACCATCGCCCCAAAGCGTTTCGCATGCATGTCGCCTGCGCCTGGATGTGTTTCAGTTGTGTCTCAATTGGTTTTCAGTTCGCGCTCATTTGACTTCTTTATCTAGAGGCACGCCGAGAGTGCCAGGCCGAACTCTCGCGGACCTCGACCTGGCCATAGCTGAAAACCTGGGGCGCGGCGCCAGCTTGGAACTGCATCGGCAGTCGGTCATTATATCGGGGAGCCGGCGGCTCCTCCCCTATGCCTCCGTTCGGATGGAGAAATCATGCTGCGGATATTCATTGCTTCGTCTTTTCTTCTCGCCTTCGGTGCGCCCTCGACCACGCTCGCGCAGGACAGCAGCATCGAGAGCGAAACAGGCCGCGTTGCGGTCCAGACCTTTGCCGAAGGGCTCGAGCATCCCTGGGGCGCGACCTACCTGCCCGACGGCGCGTTGCTGGTCACCGAGCGTCCGGGGCGCCTGCGGCTCGTCTCGACCGACGGGGCCGTTTCCGACCCGATCGACGGTGTGCCGGACGTCCTTGCCAGCGGACAAGGCGGTCTGCTGGATGTGGCGCTCGATCCGGACTTTGCCGACAACCGGACGGTTTATCTCTCCTATTCGGAGGAACGCGGCGGCGGCGCGGCCACCTCGGTCGGCCGTGGACGCCTGGACGAGAACGGCAGCGAGCTTTCGAACTTCGAAGTGATCTTCCGGCAGGAACCAGCCGTGTCCAGCCGGCTGCACTACGGCTCCCGCCTGGTATTCGCGCCGGATGGCAAGCTCTTCGTCACGTTCGGTGAGCGCGGCAAGATGCGAGAGGCGCAGGACCCGAACAATCATCTCGGCACGATCGTCCGCATCAACCCCGATGGTTCCGTGCCTGACGACAATCCCTTCGTCGGCAAGGACGGCGCCGACGAGATCTGGTCCTACGGCCATCGCAACGTGCAAAGTGCTGCGCTCCATCCCCAAACCGGCGTGCTCTGGACGGCGGAAATGGGACCGCTCGGCGGCGATGAGCTGAACATTCCGCAAGCGGGCAGGAATCACGGCTGGCCCGTGGTCAGCTGGGGCCGGCACTATTCGGGCGAACGCATCCCCGAACCGTCGACGCGGCCGGAGTTTGCCGACTCCATCCATAGCTGGACACCCGTCATCTCCCCTTCCGGCATGACCTTCTACACCGGCGACATGTTTGCCGATTGGCGCGGCGACCTCTTGATTGGCGGACTGTCGGCGGAAGGCATCGTTCGTGTCAGGATCGACGGAAAGCAGGTCGCCGGCGAGGAAGTCCTCGCTCTCGGCAGGCGTATCCGGGACGTGATGCAGGCTCCCGACGGCGCGATCATGGCGTTGACTGACGAACCAGCGGGAAAGATATTGCGACTGACGCCGGCAGCGTCGCAGTGATGCCGCGCGGTGGCGCTTGGGAAAGGGCCGAACATCATCGCTGCCGCACTTTTTGCCACACTTTTAAATCATTCGAAACGTTGCGTTTCGATACGACAGAAAGCGAAATGATATCAGGGAATTAGTGGTGCCGCTTAGGTGACTCGAACACCTGACCCCATCATTACGAATGATGTGCTCTACCAACTGAGCTAAAGCGGCCCGGGAAGCCAAGGCCTCCAAGATGCGCTGGGTGATAGACGCAACCCGCCACAAATTCAAGATGGGACTTGGCAATTCGTGTCGGCTCATCCCGGGCCTATAAGCGACCGCCCCTCCGACCGGCCATGCGGTTGCGCGAAGCCTCAACGCCAGGTTGTGCTTGTCGTGTTGGCGATGCATCGGGAAACCGGCGAAAAATGTTGATTCTTTTACCGAAAACCGCCGAAATCGGCTTTCGATGCATCGCCAAGGCAGAATGCGGCCGCTGGCCCGTTGATTGATCGGTCGCCTGCGGCTAACGATCATGACAATGTGACCATACGTGCAGGGGGTCCCCGTTGGACGCGATCGAAAAAGCGATCCGGAATGCCTTCGAGAAAGGCAATGCCGAAGACCGCGCGTTTCGCGAGCGGGTGTACCGATCGGCCTTCGCCGCGCTTGATCGTGCCCTGCAGGCCAACCCGAACGTGACGGTGGAAGTCGCCATCAAGCGCCGCAAGGCGGTGCAGGCCAAGATAACCGAAATCGAATCCGAATTCCTGCCGGCGGTTCCCGCTGTCGGCCGGCCGACCGATGACGACGCTGCAGCACCGGCTGTGGAGCAGCCGGCTGGCAGCGAAGCCGATGCCGAACCCGAGGCCGATGCCGAACCGGATGCCGGCGCCGACGCTGAACCGGCGCCGCCGTCTGAGGTCGTTGTCGACGGTCCGGCTGAGCCTCCTGCATCGGTCGCGCCTCCTGCTTCCGACGCACCCCCAGCTTCCGATGCGCCGCGCTCGCGCGTCTTGCCGGTCGTTCCCGACATCATGCCCGAAGCGGCTTTTCCCGATGCTCCGGAGATCGACTTGTCGTCCCCCCAATCGGCCGGGGACGGCGACGCAGAGGTGATGCCCGACCGCGACGACAGGCGGGTGAGAGGTCCCCGCCTGCCTCTCACCGCGATCTTCCTCGGCGTGACGCTGCTTGCAGCCGCCGGCATCGGCCTCTATTTCGCTGCCCAGACCGGCGTCTTCAAGTCGGCGGCCGAACTCGACACCGCCCCGCCGCAAACGCCACCGACGGTGGAAGACGATGATTTCACGCCGCCAGGCGACACGGCCCCGCCGCTGAACGCCGGCGAGGCGGATGAGGCGCGCGACTGGATCAATGTGTTTTCACCGAGCGACCCGACGCTTGTCAGCGCGCCTTCGGACGCCAAGGCCGAAGTCATGCAGGACGACAGCGGTTCTTTCCTGCGCATCCGGTCGGGCGCCTCCGGTTCGGCGATCAGCTTCGACGTCGAGCAAGGGGTCTTGGACAAACTCGCCGGCAAGCAGGCCACGTTCGACATCATCGCCCGCTCCGAGGAGGGCCAGGAGACGCAGATCTCCGTCGACTGCAATTTCGGCGAACTCGGCGACTGCGGCCGCAAGCGCTACGCGGTCGGTCACGAGCGCAACGAATACCTCTTCGATGTGCGGTTTCCCGACAAACGTCCGGGCGCTGCCGGCACCATCGCCATCAATTCCGACTTCGACAAGCAGGGCAAGTCGGTCGACATCTACGAGATCCGCGTCGCGATTGTTCCGTAGAGCTCAACGCATCGGCCCGAAAATCGGAATCGATTTTCGGAAAGCACGATGCGTAGATTATAACTGTTAGAGCGTACTTTGTGCGTCCAATTGGACGCACGTCGCTCTAACTATCGAGCAGCGCCTGCAGCGTCTCGATGCGGTCGGCTTCGGCCGCCGGCTTGTCCCAGCGCAGCCGTGAAATGCGCGGAAAGCGCATGGCGACACCGGATTTGTGCCGTGTCGAGCGGTTGAGCCCTTCGAACGCCACCTCCATCACCAGGCCCTGTCTGCGGTCGGCCCGCACCGAGCGGACCGGGCCGAAGCGCTCGATCGTGTTGTCGCGGACATATTTGTCGATCTGCCTCAGTTCCTCGTCGGTGAAGCCGAAATAGGCTTTCCCCACCGGCACCAGTTCCTCCGATCCTTCCGGGCCGGACCAGACGCCGAACGTGTAATCGGAATAGAAACTCGAACGCTTGCCGTGGCCGCGCTGGGCATACATCAGCACGGCGTCGATTGTGTGCGGATCGCGCTTCCATTTGAACCATGGGCCTTTCGGCCGGCCGGTGAGATAGGGCGAATCCCAGCGCTTCAGCATCACGCCTTCGATGACCGGATGCAGCGGCTTGCGGCGCAATTCCTCCAGCGCCTGCCAGTCGTTGAATTCGACCAGCGGCGAGAGATCGAAGCGGCTCGGATCGAGCGTCTGCACGAAGGCTTCGAGGTGGCCGCGCCGCTCGCGGAAAGGATGCATGCGCAAGTCCTCGTCGCCGATCTGAAGCACGTCGTAGCAGCGCATGAAGGCCGGGTATTGCTGCTGGATCTTCGGTGTCACGCTCTTGCGGTTCAGCCGCTGCTGCAGGTCCGAGAACGTGCCGGTCGCCTGCCGGGGATCGCCGACCAGAAGCTCGCCGTCGAGGGTGGCGGAGAAATCCATCGCCTCTGCGAGGTCAGGAAAAGCCCGGGAGACATCGTCGCCGGTGCGCGAGTAGAGCCGGCGAACACCGCCTTCCGATACCGCCTGGACGCGGATGCCGTCCCATTTCCACTCGGCGGCATAGTCGGCCGGATCGAGCTTTTCGAGGTCGCCGTCGCCGATCGGGTTGGACAGCATCACCGGCCGGAACAGCGCCAGCGCTGTCTTTTTGGGTTTTTCCGCCTTGCCCTCCAGCCAGGCGAACAGCTCGGCATAGGGCGGCGTCAGCCCATGCCAGAGTTCTTCAATCTCGGCGACGTCGACCTTGCCGAGATCGGCCAGCGCCTGCTTGGCCAATCGCGCCGAAACGCCGATGCGCAGGCCGCCGGTGACCAGCTTGATGATGGCGAAGCGCGCCGAGATGCTGGCGCTGTCGAGCAGCCGGGCCAGCACCTTCGGCCCGTCGGAACGGCTCGCCGCCTGCAATTTCGCGACGACCTCGGCGAGCGTCGGCTCATGGTTGGCGATATCCGCCGGCGATTGCGGCCAGACCAGCGACACCGTCTCCGCCAGGTCGCCGACATAGTCGTAGGAATAGCCGAACAGCACCGGGTCCATGCGCTCCATGACCAGCGCGCGCAGCATCGCCGGCTTGACCGCCGCGATGGTCAGGTCGCCGGTGATGGCAGCCAGCGCCAGACCGCGATCCGGATCCTCGACGCTGCGGAAATAATCGCTCAACAGCGTCAGCTTGCCGTTGCGCGACGGCGTCAGCACGAGGCGGTCGAGGAGTTCGGCGAAGCGGTTCATAATGCGGGCCGCGCCAATGGGCCAGCCTTGCGTTCTGTCGCGCCGCCGTGAAGCGCTACATCGGCCGTGACCACCATCAATCGCCCTCATCCTCATAGCCGACGAGATGCAGCGGCCTGGCAGCCATGCCTTCGAGTTCGCACCAGCGCACCAGGGCCTCCTCGCGGCCATGCGTCACCCAGATTTCCTCCGCGCCGGTTTCCCTTATCGTGGCGGTCAGTTCGTCCCAGTCGGCATGGTCGGAAACGATCAGCGGCAGCTCGACGCCGCCCTGCTTGGCGCGCTGGCGGATGCGCATCCAGCCGGAGGCAAAGCACGAGATCGGATCGGGAAAGCGCCGCGCCCAGCGGTCGGCGAAAGCCGATGGCGGGCCGACGACGATGGCGCCGGTGAAATCCTCCTTGCCACTGCTTTCGACGGTCGCCGGCTCCAGCGTCCCGAGCTCGATGCCCTGGCTCTGATAGTAGTCGCTGAGCTTGGCCAGCGCGCCGTGGATATAGATCGGCCTGTCGTAGCCGGCGTCGCGCAGCAAGCGCATGACGCGCTGCGCCTTGCCGAGCGCATAGGCGCCGACCAGATGCGCGCGTTCGGGAAACTGCGCCGTCGATTTCAGCAGCCGGGCGATCTCTTCGGTATCGGGCGGATGACGGAACACCGGCAGGCCGAAAGTCGCCTCGGTGATGAACACGTCGCACTTGACCGGTTCGAACGGCTCGCAAGTCGCGTCCCTCTGGCGCTTGTAGTCGCCCGAAGCGACGATGCATGAGCCCTGATGCACGACCTCGATCTGCGCCGAGCCCAGCACATGGCCGGCCGGATGGAAGGTTACGGTGACGCCGTTCAGCGCAATCGCCTCACCAAGTGCTGCCGCTTGCGTCGTCCCGGCAAAACCCTCGCCGTACCGCAGCCGCATGATGTCCAGCGTCTGTTGTGTAGCCAGCACCGAGCGGTGGCCGGAACGGGCATGGTCGGAATGGCCGTGTGTGATCAGCGCCCGGCTGACCGGCCGCACCGGATCGATGAAGAAATCGCCGGGCGGGCAATAAAGGCCCTCGGGCCGAGGGTGAAGCAGGTCGCTGGCGCGCATGGCTCCAAGATAGTTGCTAATTCCGGCGCGGGAAGCCTGTTGCAAGTGACTGCTGACTCGGCATACAGGCAACTGCCGGCGGGATCTCCATCACGAAATCGCATCAGGCCTTGTCCGGCGACCCTTTTCGTTCACCTGCGCCACGCGTGGCGGCGGCTGCGAAAAAGTCGGATTCGCGTGCCCGAAAGGGCAGGACACTGACACACGGAGGACGTTGCATGCGCTGGAACTTGGTGGTCTTGGCATCTTGCTTGGCAATAGCCGGTTGCGTCGGCACCTCGATTGCCGAGCGACAGGACGCGAATGTCCAGTCCTCGCTGCAATATGACAGCGTGCCTTGCGATCAATTGCTGGCGCAACGAAACCGGCTGGCGCAGCAATACCGCCTTCCACTGGATGCCAAGCCGTCCTTCTCCGATCCCGGGGTGGGCCTCGGCCCGTTCACGCCGGACGCCCGTTCCAAGGCCCAGCGCGACGTCGAACAGGCAAGCGGCCGGATCGACGCCATGAACCGGTCGATCGCCCGCCGCGAATGCGGCAAGCCGGGTTAATACCCGGCGTTGCGATCGACGACGTTCTCGAGCTTCTCGCCGCGCTCGAAGGCGGCCATCTGGCGCAGCATGATCGGCACCAGATGCACGGGATCGGAGGTCGCCGCCGCATGCGGCGTCACGAACACTTTCGGGTGGCTCCACAGCCGGCTGGTCTTCGGCAGCGGCTCGACCTCGAACACGTCGAGGCTCGCCTCCTTCAGCGTGCCGTCCTCCAGCGCACGCAGAATGTCGGCGTCCTTCTGCAACTTGCCGCGCCCGGCGTTGATCAGCACTGAGCCGCCGAGGCCGTTGCGTCTCCTCAACTCCTTCAGCACGCCGTAATTGATGATGCCTTGCGTCTGCGGCGTAAGCGGCAACAGCACCACCAGGATATCGGTGGCGTTGAGGAAGGGGATCAATCCGGCCTCGCCGGCATAGGTCGAAACGCCTTTCACCGGCCTGTCGCTGCGCGACCAGCCATTGACCGCAAAGCCGAGCGACAAAAGCACCGACGCCGCCGCGCGGCCAAGCGTGCCGAGCCCCATGATGCCGATGGAGATGTCGCCGGCCGGCCGCTGCGGCGACTCGTGCCAGATCTTCCTTTGCTGCTGCGACCGGTAAAGCAGGCCCTGCCGATGGTGATCGAGCACCCGCCAGACGACATATTCGGTCATGTACTGGGTCAAATTGTCGGCCACGACCTTGACGATCGGCACGTCGGGCAAGGTGGGATCGGCGAAGATGTGGTCGACGCCGGCGCCGATCGAAAAGACCGCGCGCAGGTTGGGCAGGGACGACAGAAGGTTCGGCCGCTGCTTCCAAACCACCGCATAGGTGATCGAAGGATCGCTGGCGCCTTCCGGCTCGAGCACCACCTCGCGTTCGGCCGCCAAGAGTTCGCGCCAACGGCCTGGATGGATACCGGTGAGGGCAAGCAGGACACGGCCTTTTTCCATGGCGGGTTCTTTTTCCTTTATGCGGTACAGCCTACTCGCTGACGATGCCGACCGGCGCCGTTTCGATCCTGAATGCGGCCGAGATCAGCGCCTTGGTATAGTCGGTCTGCGGCCGTTCGAAAATCTGTTCGGACGGGCCGGCCTCGACGATCCTGCCATTGCGCATGACGATGACGTCGTTGGCAAGCGCACGGATGACCTTCAGGTCGTGGCTGATGAACAGATAGGCGAGGTCGTGCTTCGCCTGCAGGCTGCGCAGAAGGTCGACCACCTGCGCCTGCACGCTCATATCGAGCGCCGAGGTCGGCTCGTCCAGCATGACGAAGCGCGGGTTGAGCACCATGGCGCGGGCGATGGCGATGCGTTGGCGCTGGCCGCCGGAAAACTCGTGCGGATAGCGATTGCGCGTGGCGGGATCGAGCCCGACTTCACCGAGCACATCGACAATGCGATTGTCGCGCTCATCGGGCGACAGTTTCGGCTCGTGGATCTTCAGCCCTTCCTCGATGATCTCGGAGACCGACATGCGCGGACTCAACGACCCGAACGGATCCTGGAAGACGATCTGCAACTCGCGCCGCAGCGGCCGCATGGCGTTGAATGACAGCTCGTTGATATCGCGCCCATCGAACTGAATGGTCCCGGTCGACGAGATCATCCTGGCCAGCGCCAGGCCGAGCGTCGTCTTGCCCGAGCCGGATTCGCCGACGACGCCGAGCGTCTGGCCGGCGCGCACGGTGACGTCGATGCCGTCGACCGCCTTCACATTGTCGACGGTGCGCCGGAAAAAGCCTTTCTTGATCGGAAACCAGACTTTTATGTCCTGGCCGGTCATCACTGGCCTGGCAGCAGCGTTGGCGGCGGGCGGCTTGCCCTTGGGTTCGGCGGCAAGCAAATGCCGCGTATAGCTGTGCTGCGGGTTGGCGAAGATTTCTTTCGTCGGCCCGGTTTCGACGATCCTGCCCTTGGTCATCACGCAGACCCGGTCGGCGATCTTTCTGACGATGCCGAGATCGTGGGTGATGAACAGCATCGACATGCCTTTGCGGCTCTTCAACTCCGCGAGCAGCTCGAGGATCTGCGCCTGCACAGTGACGTCGAGTGCGGTCGTCGGCTCGTCGGCGATCAGCAGTTCCGGCTCGTTGGCCAGCGCCATGGCGATCATGACGCGCTGGCGCTGACCGCCGGAAAGCTGGTGCGGGTAAGCGTCGAGCCGCTTCTCCGGCTCGCGGATGCCGACCTCGTTGAGCAGCTCCAGAGTGCGCGCCTTGGCTTGGCGGTCACCCAGGCCCTGGTGCAGCGTCAGCACCTCGACGATCTGCTGCTCGATCGTGTGCAGCGGGTTGAGCGAGGTCATCGGCTCCTGGAAGATCATGGTGATCTTGTTGCCGCGCACGCGGCGCAATGCCTTCTCGTCGGCAGCGAGCAGATCGGCGCCCTGGAACAGGATTTTTCCCGACGGATGGCTGGCGGCCGGATAGGGCAGCAGCTTCAGCACCGACAGCGCCGAGACCGACTTGCCGGAGCCGGATTCGCCGACCAGCGCCACTGTTTCGCCCTTGGCGATGTCGAAGGAGATGTGGTCGACGGCCATCGACTGGCGGCCTTCCTGCGCGAAGGCGACGCTGAGATCGCGCACGGAGAGGAGAGGGGCTTCGCTCATCTGAACGTCTTGCGCGGATCGAAGGCGTCGCGGGTCGCTTCGCCGACGAAGACCAGCAGCGACAGCATCAGCGAGATGACGACGAAGCCGGAAATGCCCAGCCATGGCGCGTTGAGGTTGCGCTGCGCCTGCTTGAGAAGCTCGCCCAGCGAGGCCGAGCCGGGCGGCAGGCCGAAGCCAAGGTAGTCGAGCGAGGTCAGCGTCGAGATCGAGCCGCTGAGCAGGAAGGGCAGGAAGGTCAGCGTCGCCACCATGGCGTTGGGCAACAGATGCCGGAACATGATAGTACCGTTGGGTACGCCCAGCGCGCGCGCGGCGTTGACATATTCGAAGTTGCGGGCGCGCAGGAACTCGGCCCGCACCACGCCGACCAGCGCCACCCAGGAGAACAGCAGCATCAGCCCGAGCAGGATGAAGAAGCCGGGCGGCAGGATGGCGGCGACGATGAGGAGCAGATAAAGCACCGGGATCGCCGACCAGATTTCTATGAAGCGCTGGAACAGAAGGTCGGTCCAGCCGCCGAAATAACCCTGCAATGCGCCGGCCGTCACGCCTATCACCGCCGAGCCGGCGGTGAGGATCAGGCCGAACAGCACCGAGACCCTGAATCCGTAGATGACGCGCGCCAGCACGTCGCGCGCCTGGTCGTCGGTGCCCAGCCAGTTCCAGTTGCCGACGACGCAATTGGGGTCGGCGCCGCCTTGCGGATACTGGTTGCAACGTGTCTTGGTGTCATAGAGCCAAGACGGCTTGGTTGGGGCGGCCTCGGGAATGGCGTTGTTGACGGTCCGGTAGGAGTAGCGGACGGGCGGCCAGATCATCCAGCCATGAGCATTGATCTCGTCCTGGATGACCGGGTCGCGATAGTCGGTGACCGCATAAAAGCCGCCGAACTTCTCCTCGGGATAAGCGACGACGACCGGAAACAGGATTTCGCCCTTGTAGGAGACGAGCACCGGCTTGTCGTTGGCGATCCATTCGGAAAACAGCGACAGCACGAAAAGCACGAGGAAGATCCACAACGACCAGTAGCCGCGCCGGTTGGCCCTGAAATTCTGCAGCCGCCGCTGGTTGAGCGGCGACAGCCAGGGCCGTGCGCTCCGGCCCGGCGCCGTTTCGGCTGCGGCCCCGGCCATCAGACGTCCCTCCGCTCGAAGTCGATGCGCGGGTCGACCCAGGTATAGATCAGGTCGGACAGCAGCCCGACGATCAGGCCAAGCAGCGAGAAGATGTAGAGATTGGCGAACACCACCGGATAGTCGCGCTCGACCACCGACCTGAAACCGAGCAGGCCGAGCCCGTCGAGCGAAAAGATGTTCTCGATCAGCAGCGAGCCGGTGAAGAAGGCCGAGATGAAGGCGCCGGGAAAGCCGGCGACGACGATCAGCATGGCGTTGCGGAAGACGTGACCGTAGAGAACCCGCCGTTCCGACAGACCCTTGGCGCGCGCGGTCACCACATATTGCTTGCGGATTTCCTCGAGGAACGAATTCTTGGTCAACAGCGTCGTGGTGGCGAAGGCCGACAGCACCAGCGCCGTCAGCGGCAAGGTCATGTGCCAGAGATAGTCGACGATCCGCGCCGGCCAGGACAACTGGTCCCAATTGTCGGAGGTGATGCCGCGTAGCGGGAACCAGTCATAGAACGATCCGCCGGCAAACAGCACCATTAGCAGGATGCCGAACAGGAAGCCCGGAATGGCGTAGCCGACAATGACGACGCCGCTGGTCCATACGTCGAATGCCGAGCCGTCCTTGACGGCCTTGCGGATGCCGAGCGGGATCGAGATCAGGTAGGACAGCAGCGTGATCCACAGTCCGATCGAGATCGACACCGGCATCTTCTCCAGGATCAGATCGATCACTGAAATGTCGCGGAAATAGCTGTCGCCGAAATCGAACCGGAAATAGTTCCACAGCATCATGCCGAAGCGCTCGAGCGGCGGCTTGTCGAAGCCGAACTGCTTTTCCAGCTTGGCGATGAACTCGGGGTCGAGCCCTTGCGCGCCGCGATATCTCGAACTGGCATCGCCGGCCACGTCGATATTGCTGGCGCTGGCGTCACCGCCGCCGCCGCCAAGGCGATCGCTGCCGCCCTGGTTGGTCAGCCGTGCGATGACCTGCTCGACCGGTCCGCCCGGCGCGAACTGGATGACGGCGAAAGAGACTGCCATGATGCCGAACAAGGTCGGGATCATCAGCAGGATGCGGCGCAGGATATAGGCGCCCATCAGTCTTTACCCTCCCCCTTGTGGGGAGGGTCGATCCGCGAAGCGGAGCGGGGTGGGGGTGCTTTCAAGTCAATGCATGCGCCGGCACCCCCACCCCGGTTCGCCATCCGCGCAGTGCGCGGACTGCTCACCGACCCTTCCCACAAGGGGGAGGGTGAAGTGCTGCGCAACATTTTACCCTTTGCCAATCTTTGCCGCCTTGTCCTTGTCGAACCACCACAGCGCCTCGACCGGAAAGCCGAAATCGGGCTTCTCCTCGGGAAAGCCGAACATGTCCCAATAGGCGACTCGGTGATTCGCGAGATAATAAGTTGGAATCCAGTCTAGCCGCGCGCGCAAGACCCGATCGAGTGCTTTGAGCGCCGTGATCAGTTCGATCCGGCTCTGCGCCTTGCCGGCTGCCTCGATCAGTGCATCGATGGCCTTGCTTTCCGTGCCGGGATAATTGCGCATCCCCGGCGTTTTCGCCATCCGCGAATCGTAGAGTATCTCCAGGCCGTCGGCAGTCGGCGTCGCCCCGATCGACCAGGCGAGCAGGGTGAAATCGAAATCGAAATTGCTCTGCCGCTGTTCATATTGCGTCGAATCGACCTGCCGGATCGAAGCGTCGATGCCGATCGTTTTCATGTTCTCCGCCCACGGCGACAAAAGCCGAACGATGCCGTCGTCCTCGGCCAGCATTTCCACCTGCAGTGGCTCGCCCTGTTCATTGACGACGAAATTGCCCGCCCGCTTCCAGCCGGCTTCGGCAAGCAGTCTCGAAGCCGCGCGCAGCAGCTTGCGGTCGTGCCCCGAACCGTCGGAGACAGGCTGCATCACCGCTTCGCCGAATGTTTCCGGCGGCAACTCGGCTCGAAACGGCTCAAGCGGGGCCAATTCCTCGGGCGAGGGCAGGCCCTCGGCCTTGTAATCCGACCGCTCGAAGTTCGATTGCGAGCGCTCGTAGGCGCCGTAAAACAGAACCCGCTTGGTCCATTCGAAATCGAAGCAATTGGCGATCGCGCGTCTGACGCGCACATCGCGGAATTGAGCACGACGCTGGTTCAGCGCGACAGCCTGCATGGACGGCGTTTTCTCGCCGGGAAATTCGCGTTTGACGACCCGGCCGTCCTTCAGTGCCGGAAAGTCGTAACCGGTTGCCCATACCCGCGAGGTAAATTCTTCGCGAAAATGCGTGTCCCCCTTCTTCAGGGCTTCAAACGCTGCCTGGCGATTGATGTAAAAATCGATGCGGATGCGGTCGAAATTATAGACGCCGCGGTTCACGGCCAGATCCCTGCCCCAATAGTCGGCGACGCGCTCATATTCGACGGTCTGTCCGGCCGCCACGCGCCCTATTTTGTAAGGTCCGGAGCCGAGCGGCGGTGTCATCGTCGAGGCATCGAAATCATTGACCGTATAAAAGGCTTTGGACACGATCGGCATGGCGACGATCGCAAGGATATTCTGCGCGGATTGTTTGCCGTTGAAGGTGAGGTCCACGGTAACCGGATCGGCCGCAACCGCTTCCGTCATATGCCGCAACGCCTGGGAGAGGTTCGGATGGCCCTTGTCCTTGTAAAGCTTCAATGCGAAGGCGACGTCCTCCGCGGTCATTGGCGAGCCGTCATGGAAGCGTGCTTGCGGTCGTAGGCTGAAGCGGAAGCCATTGCGGTCCGGCGACAAGGTAACCGACTCGGCAAGCCGGCCATAGACCGCATCCGGCTCATCGAGTGCGCTAGCCATCAGCGAATCGAAACAGAGTTCGGTGCGCGGCGGCGATTCCCCTCTCAACACCAGCGAATTCAGCGTGTTGAACGTCAGGAAGCTCTGATTGAAGGTGGAGTTCGGCGGTGCGAAATTCATCTGGCCGCCCTTGGGCGCGTCCGGATTGACATAGTCGAAATGCGTGAAACCTGGGGAATATTTGAGGTCGCCGAAGGCCGACAGACCATGCAGCTTGACCCCCGTCGGGATGGCGGCGAAGGCGCGGCCGGGCAACAGCGCTGCCGTCGTGGCCGCGACGCCCAAGGCCAGAAAGTCGCGGCGGGCCAGCGAGACGCGGCGGGGGAGCGCCGCCATCAATTGCCACTCTTGTATTTTGCCGCCAGCGCCTTTTCCTTGTCCGCATCGATCCACCAGGAATTCTGGTCGACGCCGCTATAGGCCGGTTGCTTTTCCGGGATGCCGAACTTGTTCCAGTAGGCCATCCAGACCACCGACCGATGGTGTTGCGGCACAACATAGTAATTCCACAGCAGCACCCGGTCGAGCGCATGGGTGGCAGCAACCAGATCGTCACGGTCGGTCGCAAAGATGACGCGGTCGACCAGCGCATCGACGACCGGATTCTTGATCCCGGCGTAGTTGCGGGATCCAGGCGTGTCTGCGGACTTGGAACTCCAGAAGTCACGCTGCTCGTTGCCAGGCGAATCCGACTGCCCCAACTGCGATATGGTGACGTCGAAATCGAAATTGTTGACGCGGTTGATGTATTGGGTCTGGTCGATCAGCCGCAGCGTGGCGTCGACGCCGATCTTGCGCAGATTGGCGATATAGGGACTGGAAAGGACCTGGTCGGTATCGTTCCAGCCGAGGATTTCGAACTTGAAAGGCTCGCCTGTCTTGGCATTGACCATCTTGCCGCCCTTGATCACCCAGCCCGCCTTGGCGAAGAGATCGACCGCAGTCTTGAGATACTTACGCTCGGCCTGTGGCGAGTCGTAGACCGGCAGCTTGAATTCCTGGGTGAAGACTTCGGGCGGCAGCTTGTCGCGATATGGCTCGAGGATTTCCAACTCCTTACCTTGCGGCAGGCCGCTCGATGCCAGTTCGGTGCCTTGGAAGTAACTGCTGGTACGGGTGTTGGAACCGAAGAACAAGGTACGATTCATGGCCTCGAAGTCGAGCGGGTAAGTCAGCGCGGCGCGCACCAGACGATCCCCAAACAGCGGACGCCTCGTGTTGAGCATGAAGGCCTGCATCGGTTCGGGTGAGGCGGTCTTGAATTCCTGCTTGATAACGTCGCCGGCCTGGACCGCCGGGAAATTATAGGCGGTGTTCCAGCGCCTCGAACTGTTTTCTGGCCTGATGTCATGCAGTCCGCCCTTGGTGAAGGCTTGCCAGGCGGCATTGTCGTCGAGAAAGTAGCTGAAACGCTGCCTGTCGAAATTCTCGCGGCCGATCTTCACCGGCAGTTTGGCAGCCCAGTAGTCCGGAACCCTCTGCCAGATGATTTCAGAGCCCGGCTTGAAGCTGGCGATCTTGTAGGCGGCCGAGCCGAGCGGAGGCTCCTGCGTCGGCCTGGTGACGTCGCGTTTCTTGCCGGTGGCGTCGGTACCTTCCCACCAATGCTTTGGCAGCACGACGAGATCGCCGAGAATCTTGGGCAACTCCCGGTTGCCCTTCTGGTCGAAATGGAATTCTACCTCGCGATCGGAAACCGCGACCGCATCGGTGACATTCTCGAAATAGCGGCTGTACATCGGGCTGTTGGCCTTCAGCACCTGAAACGACCAGATTACATCGTCGGTGGTGATCAGCTTGCCGTCATGCCACTTGGCCCGCGGGTCGAGGCGGTATGTTGCCGACGAATAGTCGTCCGGATGTTTGTAGGCGTCGGCGATCAGCGGATGGCTGACACTGCCTTCGTCGGTTGCCTGCTCCATCAGCGTGTCGTAGAGCAATCCGCCGCCGAACGGGGCGAATCCAGCCGCGGCGGAACCCTGGACGATGTAGGGATTGAAGCTGTCGAACGTGCCAAGCACCACCGAATTCAGCGAGCCGCCCTTCGGCGCGTTCGGATTGACGTAATCATAGTGCTGGAAGTTGTCGCCATATTTGGAGTCGCCGATCAGCGACGCGGTGGTGCGCCATTCGTCCGCCAAGGCTGCCTGCAGGCCGCCGGCGAAAGCCGCCACAACCAGCATCGATTTGAGAAACGTTCGGCCAACCGTCATGCCTTCTCCTCTGTGCGATAGCTGCTAGCGGACAATCTAGTTCATTTGACGCTCATGAAAACCGCGACAGGCCGGCTTTGTCGCCGTACATGCGCTTTTCCCATTGAAAAAGCCGGGCTGAACCCGGCTTTTTCAAGGAATGTTTCGATTACAATTGCGTTATTGCGCCGGAGCTGGTGCGGGAGCAGCAGGGGCTGCCGGTGCTTCGCCCTCTGCCGGCTTGGCCGGCGCCGCGCCTTCGGCGGGCGCGGCTGCATTCTCGGCCGAAGCGCCGGGTGTCGGCAGCGGCTTCGGACTGTCCGACAGCGTGCGCAGATAGGCGATGACGTTGGCGCGGTCCTCGTCTTTCGGCAGGCCGGCGAAGCCCATCGCCGTGCCCTTCACCAGCTTCTTCGGCGAAAGCAGAAAGTTATTGAGGTGGTCGTACGTCCATTTTTCCGCGCCGCCCTTGGAAAACTCTTTCATGCCGGCCGAATAGGCGAAGCCCGCATGCTCGGCGATGGGACGGTCGACGATATCCCAGAGATCAGGGCCGACCTTGTTCGGTCCGCCTTTTTCGCCGGTGTGGCAGGCCTGGCACTTCTTGAACACGGACGCACCCGCCTCGACATTGGCGTTGGCCAGGAGGTCGGCGATCGGCTTGGCTTCGGCGGGGGCTGCCGGGCCGCCCTCGGCAGGCTCCTCGGTCGCCTCGATGGCGTAGCCGGGTTTTTCCGGTGCTGGGGAGGCGAACAGCGCGTCGGATATGATGCCGACCGAGAAGACGACGAACACAGTTCCGAGCAGGCCGCCGATCAGCTTGTTGATTTCGAAAGAGTCCATACGCCCCAGGCTCCCTTTTCCGGCGGACCGATCCGTCCACTCCGTCCGTCGGTAATCGTGAACCACCCCGCGAGGCGGTCAAATCGGGCGGAAACTAGGTCTTTTGCTCTGGGGTTGCAACACCTATAAGGGCGCTTCCAGTGAGACCTTTTGCCACTTTTCCCTTCCTCTTTTTCGGATGCTTCATCACCCGATGTCCACGCTCATCCTCATCCCGGCCCGCATGGCCTCGACCCGCCTGCCGGGCAAGCCGCTGGCCGACATCGCCGGCGTTCCGATGATCGTCCATGTCGCCCGCCGCGCCGCCGAGGCCGGGCTCGGCCGGGTGGTGGTCGCCACCGATACCCAGAGCGTGGCGGAGGCGGTGCGCACGCACGGTTTCGAGGCGGTGATGACGCGCGTCGGCCACGAATCGGGCTCCGACCGCATCTTCGAAGCGCTGGCCACGCTGGATCCCGGGCGCAAGGTCGAAACCATCGTCAATGTGCAGGGCGACCTGCCGACCATCGATCCCGACATCATCAAGGCCGCGCTGAGGCCTTTCGAGGATGCGACGGTCGACATCGCCACGCTTGGCATCGAGATCGTCCGCGACGAGGAGAAGACCAATCCGAATGTCGTCAAGATCGTCGGCTCGCCGCAGTCGGAGACACGGCTGCGGGCGCTCTATTTCACCCGCGCCACCGCACCCTGGGGCGATGGGCCGCTCTATCATCACATTGGCCTCTATGCCTATCGCCGCTCAGCGCTCGAGCGCTTTGTCGCGCTGCAACCGTCGCCGCTGGAACGGCGCGAGAAGCTCGAGCAGTTGCGGGCGCTCGAGGCCGGCATGCGCATCGATGCCGAGATCGTAAAGTCGGCGCCGTTCGGCGTCGACACGCCGGACGATCTCCAACGCGCCAGAACCGTCCTTTCAACCTGAGACATTTGGACACCTGAGACATTTGGCATGCCTGAAAAAACCAACAGAATAGCCTTCCAGGGCGAGCCGGGCGCCAATTCCGACACCGCCTGCCGCAACATGTTCCCTGATATGGAGCCGTTGCCGTGTCCGACCTTCGAGGATGCTTTCAACGCGGTCGAGACCGGCAAAGCCGACCTCGCCATGATCCCGATCGAGAACACGATTGCCGGGCGCGTCGCCGACATCCATCATCTCCTGCCGGAATCGAAACTGCACATCGTCGGCGAATATTTCCTGCCGATCCATTTCCAGCTGATGGTTCTGCCGGGCGTCAGGCGCGACCAGATCAAGACCGTGCACAGCCACATCCATGCGCTCGGCCAGTGCCGCAAATATATCCGCAAGAACGGCTGGAAGCCGGTGGTCGCCGGCGACACGGCGGGCGCCGCCAAGCTGGTCGCAGAGCTGAAGGACCGCACCATGGCGGCGCTGGCGCCGGCTCTGGCCTCGACGCTCTATGGGCTCGACATCATCGAGCAGAATGTCGAGGACACCGACAGCAACGTCACCCGCTTCGTCGTGCTGACCAGGAACAGGCAGTGGGCCGAACGTCCCTCGGCCGATGCCAGGATGATGACGACGTTCATCTTCCGCGTCCGCAACGTGCCGGCCGCGCTCTACAAGGCGATGGGCGGCTTTGCCACCAACGGCATCAACATGACCAAGCTGGAGAGCTACCAGCTCGGCGCATTCACCGCGACCCTGTTCTACGCCGATATCGAGGGCCATCCCGACGATCCGCTGGTAAAACTGGCGCTCGACGAGCTTGCCTTCTTCTCGCGCGAAATGCGGATTCTGGGCGTCTACCCGGCCAGCCAGTCGCGTGAGCAGTGGAAGGTGGCGGACTAGCTCAGCACCTTGCCAGGTGACGAGCATCGGGCGACATTGCTGCGATGTGGCTTCTGAAACTGACGCTCGCGGTCGCTGGATTGTATGCGGTGATTGTTGCGGTCGTGTATGTGCTCCAGTCCTGGCTGATCTTTCCGGCCGGCCTTGCGGCTTTCGGACCCGATCTGCCGGCTGGGGCACGCCATGTCGAACTGGCGACTGAGGATGGCGAGCGCGTCGTTCTGGTCCGCCTGCCGGCAAGGCAGGCGCCGGCCGAGCCACGCCCCCTGCTGCTGGGGTTCGCCGGCAATGCCTGGAACGCCGACGCACTTGCCTTCATGCTGCACCAGCTATTTCCCGACCATGAGGTCGCTGCGCTGCACTACCGTGGCTATGCGCCGAGCAGCGGCAGCCCATCGGCCGCCGCCCTGCTCGAGGACGCCCGACGCGCCCATGACCAGCTGGCCAGCGATGCCAAAGCAGGCATCCTCGCCATCGGCCTTAGCATCGGCGCTGCGGTTGCGGCCGATCTGGCGACGTCCCGGCCGTTGCGCGGCATCGTCATGGTGACCCCCTTCGATTCGCTGAGAGAACTCGCCGCTCACCACTATCCCTGGCTGCCGGTGCGCCTCTTGCTGCGGCACCGCATGGAGGCAGCGGCATCTCTGCGCGACCTCGATGTGCCCACGGCCGTCATCACCGCCGAGAACGACACCATCGTACCTACGGCGCGTTCGGCGCCCCTGCGCGAGGCTGCCCGCGACCTGCGCAGCCACATCGCCATAGCGGCTGGCCACAACGACCTCTATGACCATCCCGACTTCGCCGGAGCGCTACGTGCCTCCGTCGCGGCGGTCATGAGCGATTGAAAAACAATTCGCAGATGTCGGAATTCCGGCGCGACATTCGTCCTTTGCTTGCCGCAACCGAAGAAGGGAGACGACGAGATGAAGGCCTGCCCATGACCCCCACCATCACCGCCTTTGAACAGTCGCCCGATCGCGGCAGGGGACTGGCGCGCGACATGCGTGTTCGCTGGGCGCTTGAAGAAGTCGGCCAGCCCTACAAGGTTCGTCTTGTTTCGTTCAAAGCGATGAACGAACCCGCGCATCTCGCGCTTCACCCTTTCGGGCAGATTCCGACCTATGAGGAAGGCGATCTTGCGCTGTTCGAGTCGGGGGCGATCGTGTTCCATATCGCTGAGCGCCATGCTGGCCTGCTGCCAGACGATGCGAATGCCAGGGCGCGCGCAATCTCATGGATGTTTGCCGCGCTAAACACCGTGGAGCCGCCGATCCTTGAACGCCAAACCGCCGTGCTCCTGGAGCGCGACGAGACCTGGCACGAACAGCGCCTGCCTATGGTCGATGATCGCATCCGTGACCGGCTGGGCGAGCTTTCCGGTCGTCTTGGCGATGCCGACTGGCTCGATGGCGCGTTCAGCGCCGGGGACCTGATGATGGTGCATGTGCTGCTAAGGTTGAGCGGGTCGGGTATACTGGACGAATATCCGAACCTCTCCGCCTATGTCGCCCGCGGCGAAGCCCGGCCCGCCTACAAGCGTGCTTTCACCGCTCAACTGGCGGTTTTCACCAGCAAGTCACCAACTTAACTCAGCGGCGCGTAGTCGATCTCCAAAAACGCCGCGACTTCCGGGATCCAACGGTCGCGGACGAAGGCGACGTGGTCGGGATGGTCGTTGTAGCCGGAATAGGCGGCTTGGTCGGCAAACTCCATCGAGAAGCCGAAACGATAATCGTTCTTCGGGCTGACCTGCCGCAACTGCTCGAATTTCTCGACGCCCGGTATCGCCGCCAGTATTTTGGCGTCTGCCAGAAATTTTGCCTCCTCGGCCGAGTTCTCCTTGTGCTTCAGCCTGAACACCACTGTATGACGGATCATTTTTGCTTCCCCTGCAGGCTATGCGCTGTCGGCCCAGGCGCGGATGAGGTTGTAGGCGATCGCCCCCTTCGGCGGCGTGACCAGGCCGCCCGGATGCTCGCGGGCCAGCATCGACAGCACCTCGTCGCGAAAGAACCAGCGGCAGTCTTCCAACTCGTTGAGGTCGGCCTGGATGTCGTCGTTGAGCGGCTCGCCGAAGCAGCCGATCATCAGCGAATAGGGAAACGGCCAGGGCTGGCTGGCGTGATAGACGACGCGGCCAAGCCGGATACCGGCTTCCTCCAGCGTTTCACGGCGCACCGCCGCCTCGATCGTCTCGCCAGGCTCGATGAAGCCGGCAAGCGCCGAATACATGCCGGGCGCGAAATGCCGGCCGCGGCCGAGGAGGCACTTTTCACGCGTCGCCGTCAGCATGATCGCCACCGGGTCGGTTCGCGGAAAATGCTCGGTGGCGCAGGCCGGGCAAAGCCGCTTGTAGCCGCCGGCCCGCATCGCGGCTTCTGCGCCGCATTTGCTGCAGAAGCGGTGGCTGGCATGCCAGGCGAGCAGCGCTGCTCCTTGCGCCATCGCGCCGGCCGCCGCCTCGTCGATCAGCCCCTGCATGTAGACCGAGCGATAGTCGATGGCCTTGATGGTATCGGGCAGCTGTTCGGGGTCGATGCCGGCCGGTACGGCGAGCACCGGGCCGCTGTCGGAAAAACCGAGCAGGACGCCACGGTCGAGCGACGCCTCGAGCGGCTGGCTTTCCTCGGCGCCGAACCAGGGGTCGAAGCCGCCACCAATGAGCTTCAGGTAGATCCGCCCGCCATGCATCAGCAAAAGCCTGGCTGAAGGATCGGCGAGCGCCTTTTCGACGGAATCGTCGGCGCGGTTTTCCGATTGCCGGTCGATCATGTTGCCGGCGAAGCCGACGAACTGGCTCGGCTCGTGCAAGGGCGCGTCAAACAGGCGGAAGCTCATCGCAGACTCAAGGTTCAGGATGGACACGGGACAGGCTTATAGCGCTGCCTTTATCTTCTGCGCAAACCGCCGCAGGTCCGAGCGCTCATAGGGCTCGCGCATGCCGTGCCCCCACACCGGGCCGGGCCAGCCGGGATCGCCTTCCGAGCGCGCGACGACATGGACATGCAACTGGCGGACGATGTTGCCGAGTGCGCCGCTGTTGATCTTGGTGCAGCCGGTCACGCTTTTCAGCGCCTGCGCCACCATATTGGTCTCGAACGTGAGCATCGCCTGGTCGAGCGGCGTCAAATCATGGATTTCCTCCGCGCCCGGCCGCTGCGGCACCAGAAGCAGCCATGGCCAGCGACGGTCGTTCATCACCCGCAACTCGCACAGGCCGAGCCACATCAACTGCTCGCTGTCGGCCTCCAGACGAGCATCCAGCGTGAATCCGGCCTCGAGGCCCGGCGACATCGGCGTTTTCCTTCACTTTTGTAGTATTTTTTACTCCATGGACGCTAGAGCGGCTGCCGTTAGCCCGCAAGAGGGCGGCAAGCGAATCAAGGGCTATCATGGCGATGATGGTACGGCGAAGAACTCGGGGTATGGCCTGTCAAGACCTGGGCTGGAATGAAGTCACCATCTCGCCCCCTCTGGTCTGCCGGCCATGTCTTTCGCTCATCTGTTCTTGCTTTGTGCCGGCCGCTATGCCAGTAGTTTCAACATGGTGCTTAATCGCGCCAGCGATCCGCCTCCGAGGCGGTTTTTTATTTTCTGGTTTCGCCGCCCGTCACTGCGCCCTTGCATTTCATCGCCGGATTGCCGATATGAAAAGCGGGAGGTTGGTGGTGGACGGTCCACTCGCCAACCGGGTCAGGTCCGGAAGGAAGCAGCCCTAACGAGCCCGGAACGGGTCATTGTTCCAGCCTCCCACCTCTTCGCCTTTCTCCCGCGACATTGACGGCGCCAAGCCCTGCGGGCGAAACTATGCGCAGGAATCGGCCGCTTGCAGGCGCGGCCCTTGGAGCTTTACGGGCGAATGAGCGAAGCCGGAAATTCGGGAACGGAAAAGGCCGCTGCCTACCGCGTTCTGGCGCGCAAATACCGTCCTGCCAATTTCTCCGAACTGATCGGCCAGGAGCCGATGGTCCGCACCCTCACCAACGCTTTCGCCACCGGCCGCATCGCCCAGGCCTGGATGCTGACCGGCGTGCGCGGTGTCGGCAAGACGACGACGGCGCGCATACTCGCGCGGGCCCTGAACTACAAAACATCTGATGTCGACCAGCCTTCGGTCGATCTTGCCGTGCCGGGCGAGCATTGCCAGGCGATCATGGAAGGCCGCCATGTCGACGTCATCGAGATGGACGCCGCCTCGCACACCGGCATCGACGACATCAGGGACATCATCGAGCGCGTGCGTTACGCGCCGGTGTCGGCGCGCTACAAGGTCTACATCATCGACGAAGTGCACATGCTCTCGACGCAGGCCTTCAACGGCCTGCTGAAGACGCTGGAAGAGCCGCCGCCGCACGTCAAATTCATCTTCGCCACCACCGAAATCAGAAAAGTTCCGATCACCGTTCTGTCGCGCTGCCAGCGCTTCGATCTCAGGCGTATCGATGCCGGCACGTTGGTCGCGCACCTCTCCTCGATCGCCGCAAAAGAAGGCATCGCGGTCGATGACGACGCGCTGGCGATGATCGCCCGCGCGGCCGAGGGCTCGGCGCGCGATTCGCTGTCCATTCTCGACCAGGCGATCGCCCATGGCAGCGGCGCGGTCAGCGCCGAAGCGGTGCGCGCCATGCTCGGGCTGGCCGACCGCGCCCGCATCGTCGACCTGTTCGAACATGTGATGAAGGGCGATGTGGCGGCCGCACTGGCCGAATTCCGCAACCAGTACGACACCGGCGCCGATCCGGCCGCTGTGCTGACCGACCTGGCCGAGTTCAACCATCTCGTCACCCGGCTGCGCTTCGTGCCGACAGCCCTCGACGACGCCTCGCTGTCGGAGGACGAGCGCCGGCGCGGCGCCGATTTCGCCAAGGCGCTGTCGGTCAGGGTGCTGTCGCGGACCTGGCAAATGCTGTTGAAAGGCATTCCCGAGGTGCAGTCCTCCAACCGGCCGGTCAGCGCCGCCGAAATGGTGCTGATCCGGCTGGCGCATGCCGCCGACCTGCCGACGCTGGACGAGGCGCTGAAATCGCTGGAGAGCGCAGCGTCGGTGCCGAATGGCGCGCCACGCTCGAACGGTGCGCCCGCAAGCTCTGGCCCAGCAAATCCCGGTAATGGTGGCGCCAGCGCCGTGGCGCAGGCGCGGATGCCGACGGCCAATGGCGGCGCCCAGACGATGCGGCTGGTCGAACCCGAGCCGATGCCTGCGCCTTTCGTTCCGGCGCCGGAGCCGGTCGCCGATGCGCCGCCAGTGCCGGTTAAATCGCTGGCCGACATCGTCGCCCTTGCCGACGCCCAGCGCGACATCGCTTTCAAGGTGCTGGTCAAGCGCTGCGTGCGCCTGGTGCGCATCGAGCCGGGCCGTATCGACGTCAGCCTGACCGATGACGCGCCGAAGATGCTGCTCAATGATCTGACCGCCAAATTGCGCGCCTGGACCGGCCGCAACTGGCTGGTGTCGCTGTCGAAGGAAGCGGGCGGCCAGACGCTGGCCGAGATGGAATCGACCAAACGCGAAAACGCCCTCCTCGATGCCAAGAGCGACCCGACCGTCGCCGCCATCCTGGCGCGGTTTCCCGGCGCCAAGATCATCGACGTGCGTATTCCCGACGCACCGGAAGCCGATGCGGCGGAGGCAGAGGTTCCGATCGAGCCGGCCACCGACGAAGACGAAACCTGAGCATGATTCCGAAGGGTGGGAGCCGGTTTTCGGAGAAGATCGTGCTTAAACAAGAAACAAATCAATCGTAGAGGACAACGCGATGAAAGATCTTCTCGGCCTGATGGGCAAAGCGAAAGAAATGCAGGCCAAGTTCCAGGCCATGCAGGACGAGATCGCCACGCTGGAAGCCACCGGACAGGCCGGCGGCGGCTTGGTCAGCGTGACGCTGACCGGCAAATTCGAGATGAAGGCGCTGAAAATCGACCCATCGCTGTTCAAGGAGGACGAGGTCGAGATTCTGGAGGATCTGCTCCTCGCCGCCCACAATGACGCCAGGGCCAAGGTCGAGCAGATGATGCAGGAAAAGACCCAGGCGCTGACCGCCGGACTGCCGATACCGCCGGGAATGAAGCTGCCGTTCTAAGAGGCTGCTTGGAACTCTACTCCGGCGGCCATCTGATAGCGGTTTCTGCGCTTCCGGTGCTCACGGACCCAAATGTCCGCTCCGCTCCGGTTCTCGAAACCACCACCATATGACTCGCCGGAGCGACTTTCCAAACAGCCTCTGAGCTGTGTTGATAGGTATGCCGGTCGAGCGAGCCCATGGCTTTGGCCCGGCCGGCCACGCTGCGAAGGCTGCGACGCTCGAAGGTCATGCCGTTACAATGGCCGAAGAGCGCAGCGGTCAACGCCCGCCTGACGGCCAGCTGTGTCCATTAGGCAACTCCGCTCACTTAATAACGCTTTAGCCATCTTTTTGCCCGAAAGTGTCTCATTCTTGCCGCAACCAGAGGCGGGCTGGCGACAGAATGAGGGGATATCTTTGATCGCGACCCGATGGAAGACGCCGTTGCTGCTTGGCGTCGTCACCTCTCCGCTGTTTTTGGCCGCCTGCAGTCAGACCACGCACGGCCTGTCCGTGGCCAGCCTGACCGATACCGTCAGGTCGCGGCCCTACAGCCACACAGCGAAGGACAAGGAGTGCCTCCAGCGCGCCATGTTCTTCGAATCCAACCGGTCGAGCCGCGACGGCATGATTGCTGTCGGCACGGTGGTGATGAACCGGCTGCGCTCCGGCAAGCACGGCAACACCATCTGCCAGGTGGTCGGCGAACGCGGCCAGTTCGCGCCGGGCGTGATGACACGGCCGATGAATTCGAAGGCGATGCCCGATGTCGAGGAAGCCGCGGAGGCGGTGCTCAAGGGCGAGCGCAAGGCCAAGCTGAAGAACTCGATGTTCTTTCACACGGCCGGCCTGCGTTTCCCCTACAAGAACATGCACTACACCATGGTCGCCGGCGGCAACGCCTTCTACGAAAAGCGCGGCCGGAACTGGAAACCGTTGCCGGACGAGCCCACGGTCGCCGTGGCGCAGGCCACGCCGCGGCGGTCGCGCGCCGCACCGGTGACGCTCATGGCCTCTGCGGCGCCGGCCGCCAAGTTAACGGCGACCAAGGCAACCTATGTGACTGCAGTCGCATCGCAACCGGCAAAGGCTGTTCCAGGGAAGGCAACGCCGGAGAAGGTGACCTTTGTGGCGATGCAGGAGCCGGACGCCGCCCGTTTCGGCGGAACCGCCGGTGCGCAACCGGTCACGTCATTCCCGGCGGCGTCGGCCGAGCCGACGATGTCGTTTGAATCGACACCCGAGAACACCGATGCCATCGGTGCGATGATCGCCGGCCAGGGCAGGCCGCTGGAAACCTACTGAGCTATCGATAGTCGACGTAGGCAGCGCAAACCTCAGCGATTGTTCGCAACAGCCGCGCCGCTGCGGTGTTCCAAAACCCGTTGAAAAATCCTAAACCGATGCGATGTCGAAGCGAATCGCCGGTCCCGAGATCGAACGCCTGATCCAACTCCTGGCCAAGGTGCCGGGGCTTGGGCCGCGTTCGGCCAGGCGGGCAGCGCTTCACCTCATCAAGAGGAAGGAGCAGTTGCTGTCGCCGCTCGCCGCCGCCATGAGCGAGGCGGTCGACAAGGTGCGCATCTGCTCGACCTGCGGCAATGTCGATACGTCCGACCCCTGCATGATCTGCACCGATCCGCGCCGCGACGCCGGCACGCTTATCGTCGTCGAGGACGTGGCCGACCTGTGGGCGCTGGAGCGGGCCGCCGCCATGAATGTCCGCTATCATGTGCTCGGCGGCTCGCTGTCGCCGCTCGACGGCATCGGCCCCGAGCAGCTCAACATTCGCTCGCTGGTTGACCGCGTCGCCGGCGGCGAGGTCAAGGAAGTGATCCTTGCCGTCAACGCCACCGTCGAGGGCCAGACCACCGCTCATTATCTCACCGACCAATTGTCCGGCTTCGATATCAAGGTGACGCGGCTGGCGCATGGCGTCCCGGTCGGCGGCGAACTCGACTATCTCGACGAAGGCACGCTGGCCGCCGCGCTGCGCTCGCGGACGGCGTTTTGAGGGGGGCGGATGATGGCTGCTACGCGTCCTACAAAGCCGGCACTCCGTCCCACCCCCCTCTGTCCTGCCGGACATCTCCCCCTGAAGGGGGGAGATTGGCTGTCACGCCTGCTTTCGCCAGTCTTCAATGTTGCAAGATTGGCGGCGAGGTTGACGCTGCCAATCTCCCCCCAAGTGGGGGAGATGTCCGGCAGGACAGAGGGGGGCGCGACGGAACGGAAACTTTTCAGATTGGTCCTGCTCTCGCTCTTTGCAGCCCTTGTTGGCCTCCTCCTCGCCACCCCCGCCTCCGCCACAAAACTCGACACCCAGTTCCGCGCCTGGCTCAACAACGACCTCTGGCCCGAAGCCAACGCCAAAGGCATCTCCAGAAAAACCTTCGACGCCGCCTTCGACGGCATCAAACCGAACCTCAAACTGCCCGACCTGGTGATGCCGGGCAAAAAGGCGACGACGCCGAAAAAGCAGCATCAGGCGGAGTTCGGTTCGCCCGGCGCCTATTTCGCCGAAAAGACGGTTCGCGCCGTGACCGCTGGTGGCCGCACGCGCAAGGCGGCCAATGCCAGGACGATCGCCGCGATCGAGAAGCGCTACGGCGTGCCGGGCGAGGTGCTGCTGGCGATCTGGGGCCGCGAGAGCGGCTTTGGCGCGGCGAAGATGCCCTACGACGCTTTCGAAGTGCTGGGGACCAAGGCGTTCATGGCGACCAGGAGGGACTTCTTCCGCACCGAGCTTATGGCAGCGCTCGAGATCGTCGAGCGCGGGCTGGCCCCGGTCGGCGCGATGAAATCGTCATGGGCCGGCGCACTCGGCCAGCCGCAGTTCATGCCGAGATCGTTCCTCAAACATGCCGTCGACGTCGATGGCGACGGTCGGGTCGACATTTGGAACTCGGTGCCGGACACGCTGGCCTCGATCGCCAACTACCTCGTCCATTATGGCTGGGTGAAGGGCCGCGGCTGGGGTTTTGAGGTGACGGTGCCGGAAGCGGTCTCCTGTTCGCTCGAAGGTCCGGACCAGGGCAAGAGGATTTCCCAGTGGGCTGACATGGGCATCAAGCGTGTCGCGGCAAGACCGTTCCCGGCGCGCGAATTGAAGGCCGAAGGATTCCTTCTGATGCCGGCCGGGCGCAGCGGTCCGGCCTTCATCGTCACGCCCAATTTCTACGTCCTGAAGCAATACAACACCAGCGATCTCTACGCGCTGTTCATCGGCCACGGTGCTGACCGCATCGCCAATGGCGACAGCAATTTTTCTGGGCGCTGGGGTGCTGTCGGCGGGCTCCACAGGTCCGACATCGCCACCTTGCAGCGGGCGCTGGAGGCCGAGGGCTACGACGTCGGCAGCGCCGACGGCCTGCCCGGTTTCAAGACGCGCCGGTCGATCGGCAAATGGCAGGCAAGGAACGGTCGCGCCGCCACCTGTTTTCCCGACGCCGACCTGGTCACCGCGTTGAAATAGGGCGACTGCGGGTGTCGATTCCGGCGGCGGCGGCTGGCTGATCCTGGCCCAACAAACAGCTTTGCAAATGCTCGTTGCCGCGCCTGAAACCGCCGGATATGGTGAGGCGGAACTGGATAAATATCACCAGGACGACCGGTTCGGGGTCACCGTTCGATTAGAGCGCCGCGCGTCCGTTGGACGCGCAAAGGACGCTCTAAGACTTTGAACTACACATCGTGCTTTCCGAAAATCGATTCCGATTTTCGGGCCGATGTGTCAAGTGAATGCCAAACCCTGAGCCGGGAACTCAGGTCAACAAAAACAGGGAACAGTCAAAAATGATGATGGAAAAGTTTGCTCTACGCTCCCGCGTCCTGCTCGCCGGCGCAGCCATGTCCGCGCTGCTTCTGGCCGGTGCTCCTGCCCTTGCTGTCACGCCGGCCGACACGCTGGTCGAGGGTTTCGCCATCGACGACATCATCTCCATGGATCCGGGCGAGGCGTTCGAGCTGTCGACCGCAGAGGTCACCGGCAACACCTACGATCTTCTTGTCCGCCTCGACTTGAGCGACACCTCCAAGGTCAAGGGCGATCTCGCCGAAAGCTGGACTGTCTCCGACGACGGCCTGACCTACACTTTCAAGCTCAAGCCCGGCCTGAAATTTGCATCGGGCAATCCGATCACCGCGGCTGATGTCGCCTATTCGTTCGAGCGCGCCATCAAGCTCGACAAGAGCCCGGCCTTCATCATCGGCCAGTTCGGCATCAATGGCGACAACGTCACCGAGAAGGCCAAGGCCGTCGATGACACGACGTTCCAGTTCACGGTCGACAAGGCCTATGCGCCGAGCTTCGTCCTGAACTGCCTGTCGGCAACGGTCGCGTCGGTCGTCGACGCCAAGCTGGTCAAGGAACATGCTGCCGCGGTGACGCCCAGTGCCGACTACAAATACGACAACGACTTCGGCAACGCCTGGCTGAAGACCGGTTATGCCGGCTCCGGCGCCTTCAAGCTGCGCGAATGGCGGGCCAACGAGGTCGTCGTCATGGAGCGCAACGACAATTACCACGGCGAAAAGGCCAAGCTCGCCCGCGTCATCTATCGCAACATGAAGGAAAGCTCGGGCCAGCGCCTGGCGCTGGAGGCCGGCGACATCGACGTTGCCCGCAATCTCGAGCCGAACGACCTCGACGCCATCGCCAAGAACGCCGATCTCACCACCACCAGCGCGCCGAAGGGCACGGTCTTCTACATCAGCCTCAATCAGAAGAACCCGAACCTCGCCAAGCCGGAGGTTCGCCAGGCCTTCAAATATCTCGTCGACTATGATGCCTTGAGCTCGACCATCCTCAAGGGCATCGGCGAGATCCACCAGACCTTCCTGCCGAAAGGCGTGCTTGGCGAGCTGGACGAAAATCCGTTCAAATTCGACCTCGCCAAGGCCAAGGAACTGCTCGCCAAGGCCGGCTTGGCCGACGGCTTCAGCGTCACCATGGACGTACGCAACACCCAGCCGGTGACCGGCATGGCGGAATCGTTCCAGCAGACGCTCGGCCAGGCCGGCGTCAAGCTGGAGATCATTCCCGGCGACGGCAAGCAGACGCTGACCAAGTACCGCGCCCGCAACCACGATATCTATATCGGCCAGTGGGGTCAGGATTATTTCGATCCGAACTCCAACGCCCAGACCTTCGCCAGCAACCCCGACAATTCGGATGAAGGCAAGACCAAGACGCTGGCCTGGCGCAACGCCTGGGATATTCCGGAATTGACCAAGCAGACCGAAGCGGCCCTGCTCGAGAAGGATCCGGCCAAGCGCGCCGCAATGTACCAGGATCTGCAGAGGAAGATTCTCGAAACCAGTCCTTTCATCATCGTTCACCAGCAACTGGAAGTGGCCGGCCTGCGCAAGAACCTCAAGGGTTTTGCGCTCGGCCCGAGCTTCGACACCAATTTCGTCAGCCAGATCTCCAAGGAGTGACGCCGGCGGACGCGCCGCATGAGTACGGTTGAAAGCGAAGCGACGGCAGGGCGCGGCAGCGCCCGCGCCGTCGCTGTCGCGTCGTCGATCGCCCGTTTCCTGGTCATCGCGATAACCACCTATCTCGGTCTTCTCGCGGTGACCTTCTTCATCGGCCGGGTGATCCCGATCGACCCGGTGCTGGCGGTGCTCGGCGACCGGGCGCCGGCCAATGTCGTCGAGCGGACGCGCCGCGAGATGGGGCTCGACCTGCCGCTGATCGAGCAGTTCTACATCTATGTGAAGAATGCCCTGAACGGCAATTTCGGCACCTCGGTGCTGACCACCAATCCTGTCATGACCGACATCCGCCGCGCCTTTCCGGCGACGATCGAGCTGGCGACGCTGGGAACGCTGATCGGTGCTTTGCTTGGTGTGCCGCTCGGCGTGCTGGCCGCGGTCCGGCGCGGCAGCATCATCGATCAGATCGTCCGCATCATCGGACTGGTCGGCTACTCCGTGCCGATCTTCTGGCTGGGACTGCTGGCGCTCGTGCTGTTCTACGCCAGGCTGCAATGGGTGGCTTTTCCCGGCCGCCTCGACATCGTCTACGAATATACCTTCACGCCGATCACCGGCTTTTATCTCCTGGATGCGCTGTGGCAGCGGCAGTGGGATGTGTTTCGCGATGCCTTCCGCCACATCATCCTGCCGGCCTCGCTGCTTGGCTATTTCTCGCTCGCCTATATCAGCCGGATGACGCGATCGTTCATGCTGAACGAGCTTGCACAGGAATATATCGTCGCGGCGCGCGCCAAGGGCCTGTCGGAAACGCGCATCATCTGGGGCCACGCGCTGCGCAACGCGGCGGTGCCGATGGTCACCGTGATCGCGCTTTCCTATGCCGGTCTGCTCGAAGGCTCGGTGCTCACCGAGACCGTGTTTTCCTGGCCGGGCATCGGCCTCTACATCACCAATTCCCTGCAGAACGCCGACATGAACGCCGTGCTCGGCGGCACCATCATCATCGGCTCGGTGTTCATCGGCATCAATCTGCTGTCCGACCTGCTCTACCGGGTGCTCGACCCAAGGACCAAGGTACGATGAGCGCTGAAGCAATCCAGAGCCGCCGCGACTGGCTGCTCAGCGAGCGGCCGGCGTCGCGCATGCAGGCCAGGCTCGGCCGCGCCTATGTCGCGTGGCGGCGCTTTTCAGCCAACCGGCTGGCGTTTCTCGGCCTGCTCATCATCATCGCTTTGCTGGTGGTCGCCGCCTTTGCCGATGTGCTGGCGCCCTATTCGCCGACATTCGGCGACCTCAAGGGCTCGCGGCTGCTGGCGCCAAGTGCCGAGCACTGGTTCGGCACCGACGACCTCGGCCGCGACATCCTTTCGCGCGTCATCTTCGGCTCGCGATGGACGCTTTACGTCGTCATTCTCGTCGCAGTCATCGCCGCTCCTATCGGCCTGCTGGTCGGCACCGTCGCCGGTTATGCCGGCGGCTGGATCGATGCGATCCTGATGCGTATCACCGACATCTTTCTCGCCTTTCCGAAGCTGATCCTGGCGCTGGCCTTCGTCGCCGCACTCGGCCCCGGCATCGAGAATGCGGTGCTCGCCATCGCCATCACCTCATGGCCGCCCTACGCCCGTATTGCGCGTGCCGAAACGCTCACCGTGCGCAATTCGGATTACATCAAGGCGGTGCAATTGATGGGCGCCTCGCCGTTCCGCATCGTGCTGCGCCATATCATGCCGCTCTGCATCTCGTCGCTGATCGTCAGGGTGACGCTCGACATGGCCGGCATCATCCTGACCGCCGCCGGTCTCGGCTTCCTCGGCCTCGGCGCGCAACCGCCGCTGCCGGAATGGGGCGCGATGATCGCGTCGGGCCGCCGCTTCGTCCTCGACCAATGGTGGGTGGCCGGTGCACCGGGCTTTGCCATCCTCATCGTCAGCCTCGGCTTCAACCTGCTCGGCGACGGCCTGCGCGACGCGCTCGACCCCCGCAGTGGTGACCAATGAGCACGCTTCTCGAGGTCGACGATCTGCGCGTCACCTTCCCGACGCGCACCGGCCGCATCGAGGCGGTGCGCGGCGTCTCCTTCTCGCTCGGCCGCGAACGGCTCGGCATCGTCGGCGAGAGCGGTTCCGGCAAGTCGCAGACCGGCCGCGCCATCATGGGTCTGACCCCGCCGCAGGCCGAGGTCACGGCCAAGAAACTTGCCTTCGACGGCATCGACCTGCTCGCGGCCTCGCCCCGCGACCGCCGGGCGCTGCGCGGCAAGCGCATCGCCATGATCCTGCAGGATCCAAAATACTCGCTCGACCCGGTGATGAGCATCGGCCGCCAGATCGTCGAGACGCTGCGCACGCATGAGAAGGTCGGCAAGGCGGAGGCCCGCGACCGGGCGCTCGCCATGCTGGAGGCGGTGCAGATCCGCGATCCCGCCCGTGTCTTCGACCTGCATCCGCACGAGGTGTCGGGCGGCATGGGCCAGCGCGCCATGATAGCCATGATGCTGATTGCCGGGCCGGAGATGATGATCGCCGACGAGCCGACCTCGGCGCTCGACGTCACCGTTCAGCTCGACGTGCTCGGCATCCTCGACAGGCTGGTCAGCGAGCGCGGCATGGGGCTGATCTTCATCTCGCACGATCTGCGCCTGGTCTCGTCCTTCTGCGACCGGGTGATCGTCATGTATGCCGGCAAGGTGGTCGAGCAGCTCAAGGCGTCGGAGCTCGGCCGCGCTCAGCATCCCTATACGCGCGGCCTACTCAACTGCATGCCCAAGATCGGCGCCGACCGTCACCCGCTGCCGGTGCTCGACCGCAAGCCGGAGTGGTTGGCATGACGGCAGCACTTTCTGTCGACAGGCTGGAGGTGGTCTTCGACCGCTTTCGCGCGCTGAAGGGTGTCAGCCTCGAGGTGCAATCCGGCGAATCCTTCGGCCTGGTCGGCGAATCCGGCTCCGGCAAATCGACGCTGTTGCGCGCGATTGCCGGCCTCGCCCCGGCCGCTTCGGGCAGCATCACCGTCAACGGGAAAAAACTCGGCAAGCACCGCGACAAGGCCTTCTATCGCGAGGTGCAGATGGTCTTCCAGGACCCCTACGGCTCGCTGCATCCGCGCCAGACCGTCGACCGCCTGCTGCAGGAGCCGCTCGCCATCCACGGCTTTGCCGATGGCGAGAAACGCATCCAGCGGGCGCTCGACGAGGTCGGGCTCGGCACCGGCTTCCGCTTCCGCTATTCGCATCAATTGTCGGGTGGCCAGCGCCAGCGGGTGGCGATTGCCCGGGCGCTCATCCTCGAACCGGCGATCCTGCTGCTCGACGAGCCGACCTCGGCGCTCGACGCTTCCGTGCAGGCGGAGGTGCTCAACCTGTTGGAAGACATCCGGCGGCGGCGCAACCTGACCTTCCTGATGGTCAGCCACGACCTCGCCATCATCACCCATATGTGCGAGCGGCTGATGGTGATGCAGAACGGCGAGGCGGTCGAGCATCTCACCGCTGATGACCTCGTCGAGCGCCGCGTCAGCAAGGATTACACGCGCAATTTGCTCAGGGCGAGCGAGGGGTTTGTGCGGACTGCGTGAGTCAAATCAGCTGTCCGCGAAGGAATGCGACCTTAGCGGCGGCAGGCCCAATCGCCTGGTGGCGGTGCCAACTTGAGGAAAACGTGAAATAAGGTCAGAACAGGTCTTAGCATATACCAAACGGGAACGGGCGCCGGCCCGGTGAGGGAACATCATGAAGAACTCAGCCATCTCCGAACGCAAGAACCAGTCGATCTCGCGCGGCGTCGGCATGACCACGCAGATTTATGCCGACCGCGCCGAGAACTCGGAAATCTGGGATGTCGAAGGCCGGCGCTACATCGATTTCTCGTCCGGCATCGCCGTCGTCAACACCGGCCATCGCCATCCCAAGGTGATCGAGGCGGTCAAGGTGCAGCTCGACCGCTTCACCCACACCTGCCACCAGGTGGTGCCCTATGAGAGCTATGTCAGGCTGGCCGAACGGCTGAACGGCATGCTGCCGGGCAAATTCGACAAGAAGACGATTTTCGTCACCACCGGTGCCGAAGCGGTGGAGAACGCCATCAAGATCGCCCGCAACGCCACCGGCCGGACGGCGGTCATTGCCTTTGCCGGCGGCTTCCATGGCCGCACCTTCATGGGCATGGCGCTGACCGGCAAGGTCGTGCCCTACAAGGTCGGATTCGGCGCCATGCCGGCCGATGTTTTCCACGCCCCGTTCCCGGTGGCGCTGCATGGGATCACGGTCGCCGATTCGCTGGCCGCGCTCGACCGCCTGTTCAAGGCCGATGTCGATCCGGCCCGCGTCGCCGCCATCATCGTCGAGCCGGTGCAGGGCGAGGGCGGATTTTACGAGGCGCCGCGCGACTTCATGACCGCGCTGCGCAAGATCTGCGACCAGCACGGCATGCTGTTGATCGCCGACGAGGTGCAGACCGGTTTTGCCCGCACCGGAAAGATGTTCGCCATGGATCATCACGAAGTGGCGCCCGACATCACCACCATGGCCAAGAGCCTTGCCGGCGGCTTTCCGCTGTCGGCGGTCACCGGCCGCGCCGAGATCATGGATGCGCCCAACCCCGGCGGGCTCGGCGGCACCTATGGCGGCAGCCCGATCGGCGTTGCCGCGGCGCACGCCGTGCTCGACGTGATCGAAGAGGAAAAGCTCTGCGACCGCGCCAACACGCTAGGCAACCGGCTGAAGCAGCGGCTGCAATCGATCCGCGACGACACGCCGGAGATCGTCGATATCAGAGGCCCGGGCTTCATGAACGCGGTCGAGTTCAACGATGTGAAGAAGGGCCTGCCGTCGGCCGAGATCGCCAATGCGGTCCGGCTGGAGGCGCTCGACAAGGGCCTGATCCTGCTCACCTGCGGCGTTTACGGCAACGTCATCCGCTTCCTCGCGCCGATCACCATCCAGGACGGCGTCATGAACGAAGCGCTCGACATCCTGGAAAGCTCGATCCGCGAGGTCCGTGCCGCCTGAGCGGACCCTTCTTCCCTTCTCCGCTTGTGGGAGAAGGTGGATCGGCGCGGAGCGCCGAGACGGTTGAGGGGTGTTGGACGGAGTGCTGTCGAGCTGGAGCACCCCTCATCCGACCTCGCTTCGCGAGGCCACCTTCTCCCACAACAAGGGGAGAAGGGAAGGATCAGCGGAGGAAGCCGCCGTTCGCCGGCATCAACACATCCTTATTCGGCGGCGCGGACGGGCTCTACCTGCTGGAAGGCGGCGAGCGCCGCCTTCAGCCCCTCCGGTCCCGTCGCGACCGTCTGCGGCGTCGGCGAGAAGCCGGCGCCGAGCATCTTGCGACCAAGCATATGGTCGCCCGGCCGATTGACTGATTCGATGCCGAGCAGACGATTTCCGGCATAGTGATAGATGGAGAACCGGTTCTCGTTGACGTCGCCCAGCACGACATGGCTGTCGCCGCCCGAAATCAGGCCGACCATCTGCAGCTTGATGTCACCGATATCGGACCAGAACCACGGCACCGCCGCAAAGGCGTCGGCGTGACCGAGGATGGTGCGCGCGGCGAGGCGCGCCTGGTCGGTGGCATTCTGCACCGATTCCAGCCGCACATCGCCGCCGGTGAGCCAGTGTCGGTAGGAGGCGGCGTCGCCGATGGCGAGGATTTCGGGCACCGACGTGCGCATCTGCTGGTCGACGCGGATGCCGTTGGCGATAGTGATGCCGGCGGCTTGCGCCAGTTCGACATTCGGCACGACGCCGATGCCGATGATGACCATCTGCGCCGGCAGCCGCTCGCCGGATGCGGTGATTGCCGCCGAGACATGGCCGTTCTCGCCTTCGAGCCGCGCAATCGTGGTGCCGGTGAGAATGCGCACGCCAGTCGCTTCCAGCCGCTGCCGCACGTGGCGCGCGATGATCGGCGCCACCGCCCGGCCGAGCAGCCGGTCGACCGCCTCGACCACGATGACCTTGCGGCCGGCCGCTGTGAGCGTCGCGGCGATCTCCAGCCCGATGAAGCCGCCGCCGAGGATGACGACATCCTCGCTCTGCGCGCTCAATTCGCGGATCAGGCGCGCGTCGGCGAGCGAGCGCAGCGACACCACGCCCGAAAAATCCGAACCCGGCAGCGACAGCATGCGCGGCCGCGAACCGGTCGCCAGGATCAGCCGGTCGAACGGCAGTGTGCCGCCATCCGATAGCTCCAGCCTGCGGCCGCCGACATCGATGCGATCGATGCGGACGCCCGGCCGGTAGTCGATCGCGCTGCCGGTATAAAAAGCCTCGCCGCGCAGCGGCTGCGGTCTGGCCTCCTGATCCTTGATGAAGGTCTTCGACAGCGGCGGCTTGTGGTAGGGCAGTTCGTCCTCATCGCTGATGAGGATCACGGGGCCGTCGTAGCCGTCCTCGCGCAGGCTGGCGGCCGCTTGCACGCCCGCATGACCCGCACCGACAATGACCACACCGTTTTTCATCGCAGCCCCAATTCCTCATCTCTCCTAGGCGTTATCCAAGTCTAGGACGTCTCGCCAAGTGGCGATTGTCTGACGCCGCCGCAAGACCACCCTTGCGGGTCGCACCCGGAATGGCGGTCTGTCAATCGTTCGTTCGACGGCGGCGCGGCAAATACGGCTAAAGTTGATACTTGCAGTTTAGAATAATTCTAAACTGTTGTTTCAATTGGCTTTTCTCTCTGAAATTGATTGACTTCCGGCACCTTCATCGCTTTATGGAAGCGTGCGCGTCAAGCGCATCCCTTTGATGTCTGGGCCTTGAACCCTTTCGATTGGAGGCATTTCGATGTCTTTCTTCCGCAAACCGCGCTATGCCGCGGCCTGTATCTCGCCCAATGGCATGGACCTGCCTTGGCGCCGATTGCCTGCCGACGCGCCTTTGGCGCCGGCATTTTCACTGAATTCCCGAGGGAGATGACAATCATGAGAGCGATGATCACGGCGCGATATGGCAGCAGGCTTGCAGCGATCGGCGCCACGGCGGCATTGACGGCGGCGATATTCGTGCTGCCGGCCAAGGCGGAAATCGATGCCAAGGCGGTCATCAAGACCTATTCCGATATTGCGCTCGCCAAATATGAGGATTCGCTGACCACGGCGCAGGCGCTCGACAAGGCCGTCGACGCGCTGCTCGCCAAGCCTTCGGTGGAAACGCTGACTGCCGCCCGCGAGGCCTGGAAGGCATCGCGCGTTCCCTATCAGCAGACCGAAGTCTATCGCTTCGGCAACGCCATCGTCGACGACTGGGAAGGCAAGGTGAACGCCTGGCCGCTGGACGAAGGCCTGATCGACTATGTCGCCGAGAACTACGGCACCGAGTCGGACGCGAATGCGCTGTACACCGCCAATGTGATCGCCAACAAGTCGATCGAGATCGACGGCAAGAAGATCGACGCCACCAATTTTACTCCCGAGTTCCTCTCCGGCACGCTGCAGGAAGCCGGCGGCATCGAGGCCAATGTGGCGACCGGTTATCACGCCATCGAATTCCTGCTGTGGGGCCAGGACCTGCACGGCACCGGCCCGGGCGCTGGCGAACGGCCCTATACCGACTACGACCTCGCCAACTGCACCGGCGGCAATTGCGATCGTCGGGCGCAGTACCTGAAGTCGGCGAGCGAGCTTCTGGTTTCCGATCTGCAGGACATGGTCAACGACTGGAAGGAAGGCGGCGCCGCCCGCAAGAACCTTGCAGATGGCGAGCCGAAAGCCGGCATCTCGACCATCCTCACCGGCATGGGCTCGCTGTCCTATGGCGAACTCGCTGGCGAGCGCATGAAGCTCGGCCTGCTGCTGCACGACCCGGAAGAGGAGCATGACTGCTTCTCCGACAACACCTACGATTCCCATCTCTACGATGCCGTCGGCATTCGCGCCGCCTATAAGGGCAGCTACACCCGCCTCGACGGCACCGTCGTCGAAGGACCGTCGGTATCCGACATGGTCAAGGAGGCCGATCCGGCGGTCGACAAGGAACTGTCGGACAAGCTAGATGGCACCGTCGCCAAGATGGAAGCCATCAAGGCGCGGGCGCTTGGCGGCGAGGCCTATGACCAGCAGATCGGCGAAGGCAATACGCAAGGCAACGCCACCGTGCAGGCGGCGATCGACGCGCTGGTCGATCAGACCAAGTCGATCGAGCGCGCCGTCGGCACCCTGAAACTCAATGCAATCGCCTTCGAGGGCTCGGACAGCCTCGATGAGCCGGACAAGGTGTTTCAGTAAGGCCTCCGGAGCCCGAACCGAAAGCCCAGGCTCCACCAAGAAAAATAAGCCACATGGCGCCGAGCACGCGCCGTCAGCCACACAGAGCAAATAATGCTGATCTGCCATTGCAACATCATCACCGAGAAGGAGATTGAGCAGACGATCGTCGGGCTGCTGGATCAGGATCCCTGGCAGCTTATCGTGCCGGCGAAGATCTATCATGCCATGCAGAAGCGTGGTCGCTGTTGCGGCTGCTTCCCAAATGTGGTCGAAACGATCATTCGGGTAACCGAAAATTACCACGCCCGCTCGGAGGCGAGCGGCGTGGATGTCGTTTCACACCTGGATCGCGTCAGAGGCCTGCGCGTCCAATACGGGAGCAGAACCCATGAAAGGCGAACAACAGATCATAGAGCGGCTTAACGAAGCTCTGTTTCTGGAACTTGGAGCAGTCAATCAGTACTGGGTGCATTTCCGGCTGCTGGAGGACTGGGGATACGCCAAGCTGGCAAAGAAGGAACGCGCGGAATCGATCGAGGAGATGCACCATGCCGACCGGCTCGTGGCCCGTATCATCTTCCTTGAAGGCCATCCGAACCTGCAGTCGGTAGCGCCGCTGCGCATCGGACAGAATGTCAAGGAAGTGCTCGAATCGGATCTTGCCGGCGAATATGACGCGCGCACTGCCTACAAACGGTCGCGCGAGATTTGTGACGAAGCAGGTGACTATGTGACGATGAAGCTGTTCGAGGATTTGTTGTCCGACGAGGAAGATCACATCGACTTCCTCGAGACGCAACTCGACCTGCTCGCCTCGATCGGCGAGGAAAAATACGGCCAGCTCAACGCAGCATCGGCCGACGAGGCGGATTAGGGACATGCGGGAATGCGGCGCCGCTTAGACTACTTGCGCCGCTTGCGGCGGGCCGAGGATTGCGGCCTGCCGCCCCAGCACAACCCGCGATACGGCTGGCTTCGCCGGCTTTCGCCTGCCGTGGTGGTCGCGCTGACCGCCTCGGCACTGGCCGGCGCGCCCGAACCGGCGGGTCTCGCCACCAGCCGTGCCGATCTGACGCCGAAGGATCTTTCGCGCGTCATTGCCATCACCAGGCCGACCCGGGATTTCTCCAAGCCCGAGCAGTTCGAGCCGATGCCGGGCGGCGCCGGCACGTCGCGGAAAGGCGCCAACAAGGACGCTTTCTCGCAATCTTCCGCCAATATCACTTTCGAGGAACAAGGCACCTTCAAACTCGGCAATGCTCTTTTCCGCAAGAACTGGGTGTCTTCGCCCTCGTCGACGCAGGCATCGGACGGGCTTGGTCCGCTGTTCAACGAGCGGGCGTGCCAGAATTGCCATCTGAAGGACGGTCGCGGTCATCCGCCGCAAGCCGACAGCGGCACCACCTCGATGTTCCTGCGGCTGGCGCGGCAGGCGAGCACCGAGGAGGAGAAAGCAGCGCTCGCCGCCCGCAAGGTGCTCAACTTCCCCGATCCGGTCTACGGCTCGCAATTGCAGGAACTGGCCGTTCCGGGTCTTCGCGGCGAAGGCAGGATGCGTGTCGTCTATCAGGAACAAAAAGTCACGCTGCCGGACGGCACCGTGGTTTGGCTGCGCAAGCCGAGCTATTCGGTCGATGATCTTGCCAACAGGCCGCTCGATCCGCACACCACGCTTTCACCGCGCTTGACGCCGCCGATGATCGGCCTCGGCCTGGTCGAGCAAATCGCGCCGGCCGACATTCTCGCCAGTGCCGATCCGGACGATCGCAACAGTGACGGCATCTCCGGCAAGCCCAACATCGTGCGCGACGGCCAGAGCGGCGAGCCGACGCTCGGCCGCTTCGGCTGGAAGGCGCAGACCCCTTCGATCCGCCAGCAGGCGGCGGACGCGTTCGCCGGCGATATCGGCATTTCGACGCCGGAAGTGCCGAACCACTGGGGCGATTGCACCGCGGCCGAAAAGAACTGCCTTGCCATGGCCAACGGCGTGCAGGGGCGCCTCGGCCCGGTCGAGGCGCCGCCGCCGGTTATGGACCTGGTCACCTTCTATTCTCAAAACCTCGCCGTGCCGGCGCGGCGCGATCTCGACAAGCCCGATGTGCTGGCCGGCAAGAAGCTGTTCTACGACATGGGCTGCATTTCCTGCCATACGCCGAAATTCGTCACCCGCCGCGGCACGCCCAACAAGGCACAGGCCTTCCAGCTGATCTGGCCCTATTCCGATTTTCTGCTGCACGACATGGGGCCGGGCCTCGCCGACGGGCAGGCGGTGGGCGATGCTACCGGGAGCGAATGGCGCACGCCGCCGCTGTGGGGCATCGGTCTTACCCAGACCGTCAACGGCAACAACTTCTTCCTGCACGACGGGCGGGCGCGCACGCTGACCGAGGCGATCCTGTGGCATGGCGGCGAGGGGCACAAGGCGCGCGACCGCTTTGCCGCCGCCGCCGCGCCCGATCGCGCCGCACTGATCAAATTCCTGGAGTCTTTGTGATGTCGAAGCGTCTGGCGTTTGTCCTGGTTCTCCCGCTGGTCCTCGCCGGCGCATTGCCGGCGTCCGCAGCGGTGAAGGCTTCCGACGTGATCCAGCGAGCGATCGACGGCTTTGTCCGCCCGGCCTATGCACGCCTGCAAGACCATGCCGACAGCCTGAGCAAGGCAGTGCGCACGCTGTGCGACGCGCCTTCGCAGGACCATCTCGATGCGGCGCGCGCCGAATTCTCCGGGACCGTGGATGCCTGGTCGGTCGTCGAGATCATCCGCATCGGACCGATCACGCAGAACAACCGGCTGGAACGCATGCTGTTTTGGCCGGATCGCAAGAGCATCGGCCTGAGGCAGGTGCAGGCGGCGTTGGCCAGTAAAGACCGGACCGCCGCCGATCCGGCCCATCTGGCGACAAAGAGCGTCGCCATGCAAGGGCTCGGCGCGCTGGAATTCGTGCTTTACGGCGATGGCGCCGAGCGGCTCGCCGGCAAGGACGATCCCTATCGCTGCGCTTACGGCGCGGCCGTCGCCGGCAACATCGAAACGATTGCCGCCGAGGTCAGCGACGCCTGGAACAAGCCCGACGGCTTTGCAGCACTTTGGGCCAATCCGGGGCCGCAAAACGCACTCTATCGCGACGGCACCGAAGCGGTGACCGAATTGGTCGGCGTCTTCATCAACGAACTGGAGATGGTCCGTGACGTGCGCCTGAAAGGTTTTCTGGGCAGTAGCCCGCAGGCCGACAAGCCGAAACAGGCGATCTACTGGCGTTCACAAAACACCGCGCGTTCGCTGACCGGAAATCTTTCGGGCATGGACGCTCTGTTCCAGGCTTCGCAGCTTGGCGACGCGCTGTCGCCCGATGCGCGCTGGATGGCGGAATCGATCCACATCCAGCTCGTCAACGGCGCCGCCGACGCCACCGCCATCAGAGGCCCGATCGACAAGGCGCTTGCCGATCCGGCGCTGCGCCAGAAGCTCGACCACTTCTCGCTTGTGACATCCAGCCTGTCGACCCTCATCGGCACCAGGCTAACCGCCGAATTCGGCCTGACCGCCGGGTTCTCGTCGCTCGACGGAGACTGATTCTGAAAACGTCGCTGATCGACCGCCGCGACTTCCTGAGGGCTGCCGGGGCAGGCTTTGTTGCGGCGATGGCGCCGTCGGCATGGGCGAAGACGCTTAGCACGGACGCCGTCTTCGCCACCGCTTTCGTCAAGCGCGACGGCAGCTATGGCGCGGCGATCCTGTCCGAGGCCGGCAAGGTGCTGCATGCCATCGACCTGCCCGCCCGCGGTCACGACGTCACCTTCGATCCGCTGTCGAAACGCTCGGTGGTCTTTGCCAGGCAGCCCGGCACTTTCGCGGTTGTGTTCGACCATACCGGCCGCGACGAGCCGCTGACCATTGCCAGCATCAGTGGCCGGCATTTCTTCGGCCACGGCGTGTTTTCGACCGACGGTGCGCTGCTCTACGCCACCGAGAACGATTTCGACAATGCCGCCGGCGTGGTCGGCGTCTATGACACGCGTGCGAAATTCAAGCGCGTTGGCGAGTTCCCGACCTATGGCATGGGTCCGCACGAGCTGCTGCTGCTCGGCGATGGCAGGACGATTGCCGTCGCCAATGGCGGAATCGAGACGCATCCCGATTATGGCCGCGCCGAGCTCAACATCGCGACGATGAAGCCATCTTATGTGCTGGTCGACCGCCTTACCGGCGACCTTGTCGAAAAGCACGAATTGCCGCCGGCGCTGCACCAGCTTTCGGTCCGGCATATGGATACCGACAAATCCGGCGCGGTCTGGTTCGGCTGCCAGTACAGGGGGCCGGGCGGCGATCGTCCGTTGCTGGTCGGCCGCGCCGCGCGCGGCAAGGCTCTGCAACTGCTCGACATGCCGCAGGACGTGCTGTCCGGCTTCAGGAATTACATCGGCTCGGTCGCCGCCAACCCTGCTGCCGGTACCGTCGCGGTGTCCTCGCCGGAAGGCAACTCGCTTGCCATCATCGATGCGGCCAGCGGCCGGATCGTCGCCACCAGCGCACTGGCCGAGGTCTGCGCCGTGGCGCCCGACGGGGCGAGCTTCATGGCGACGACCGGCACGGGGCAGATAGCCCAAGCCGGCGGCGCGACACGGTCCGAGCCGGACTATGTCTGGGACAATCACATGCTGCGCATCGACCAGGCCGCATAGTGCGGCACTGGTTCATTGACGGTTGTGGTCGCCGAGAGTTACCTCTTTTTGGGCGAGGTCGAAGCGAAGCCGCCAAACGATTTATGCATTATCCCCTTGCAGGGACGAGCCATGGCAGGCACAGGGAAATTGTCTTTCGAACCCCCTGTGCCCCAAGCGGGCGCTGCCAACCGGCCGTCTCATGAAGTTGCTTGCCATCGATTGTGCCGCCAATCTCTGCGCCGCCTGTGTCTACGACGCGGCGGCCGGGAAGGAACTCGGCCGCTCGGTGCTCGATCTCGGCAAGGGCCATGCCGAACATCTGATGGCTGTGATCGAAGAGGCGTTGACGACCGGCGGCACCGACTATGCCGGTCTTGGCGCCATCGCTGTCTCCACCGGCCCGGGCTCCTTCACCGGCCTGCGCGTCGGCGTCTCGGCGGCGCGGGGCCTGGCGCTGGCGCTGAAGATCCCGGCAATCGGGGTGACGACGCTGGAAGCGCTGGCGGCGCAGGCGAAAGAGACATTTCCCGGCCGCGCCGTGCTGGCCGCGCTCGACGCCGGCCGCGAGGAGACCCATGCAGCGCTTTACGACGAAGCATCCGTTTTGATTTATGGTCCCGCGGTGGCCACGCTTTCGCAAGCTGCCGCCATGGCGGTTGATGGGTTTCCGGTTCTGGCCGGCACCGCGGCCACGCAAATTGCTGCATCGGCGGGGCGCGCCTTCGACGTCGGCCCGACAAGCGCCACTACGGATATCGCAATCTATGCCCGGCTGGCCGCTGCCAAGGGTGAAGGCGAAAAGCCGAAACCGCTTTATCTGCGCGGAGCTGACGCCAAGCCGCAGGCCGGGTTTATCCTGTCCAGGAAGAAAGCCGGGAAGATAAACTGATGCGCATTCCTTTCCTCCAGCCGCGCCGCAGGGACTTTGCGCTCGAGCCGCTGACGGTCGCCGACAGTGCGGCCCTGTCGGTGCTGCATCGCGAGGATTTCGTCCGGCCGTGGAGTGATGACGAATTCGCCGCGCTGATCGAGCAGGACACGGTGTTCGGCTATGCCGCGCGCGAGACCGGCCAGGGTGCCAAGCCGCCGGTCGGTTTCGTGCTGGCGCGCCTGGCGGCCGGCGAAGGCGAGGTCCTGACTGTCGCGGTGGCGCGCTCCCATCGCCGCCAGGGCCTTGGCTGGCAACTGATGGATGCGGTGCTGCGCGAACTGCATGCGCAACGCGCCGAGGCGCTTTTCCTCGAGGTCGACGAGACCAACGTCGCCGCGATCGCGCTCTATCGGCGGCTGGGATTCCGCGAGGTCGGCAAACGTGCCAACTACTACAGATCGCCCGAGCACGGCCCGACCGGAGCGCTTGTCATGCGCCGCGATCTTCGCTAGCGCATCGGCCCGCAAATCGGAACCGATTCTCGGAAAGCACGATGCGCAGGTTGAGATGCGCAGATTAAAAAGCGCTAGAGCGTGCTTGGACGTCCAGTTGGACGCGTCGCTCTAGCCAGAACTCGGGACAGGGCCAAGAGCGGATGATCGGAAAAATCAGGATTTTCCTGGCGCTGGGCCTCGTTGTCGCAGGCTCGTTGATCCTCGTGCCGTTGCAGATCCTGTCGATGAAGACCGGCCTGTGGCGCGAGACGTTCATCCTGAAGATCTGGCACCGGCTCATCATCCGGGCGCTCGGCATGCGCATCCACGTCAAGGGGACCTTGTCCAATCAGCGCCCGTTACTGGTTGCGTCGAACCACGTTTCATGGACCGACATCATGGTGCTGGGGTCGATGGCCGACGTGACGTTCATCGCCAGGGCCGACATGGCCGGCTGGCCGTTGATCGGCATGTTGTCGAAGCTGCAGCGCACCGTTTTCATCGAGCGCGAGCGCAAACGTTCGTCGGGCGACCAGGCGAGCGAGATCGCCAGCCGCATGGCCAAGGGCGACGCCATGGTGCTGTTTGCCGAAGGTTCGACCAGCGACGGCAACATGATTTTGCCGTTCAAGAGCACGCTGTTCGGCGCCGCCTCGATGGCGATTTCGGAAGGGGCGGCCGAAACGGTCTTCATCCAGCCGGTGGCGATCGTCTATACGCGCCTGCACGGCGTGCCGCTCGGCCGCAGGCACCGGCCGATTGCCGCCTGGATCGGCGACGAGGATTTGATGCCGCATCTCAAGGTGCTGATGGCGGAGGGCGGGCTCGATGTCGAAGTGCATTTCGGCGAGCCGGTCGCCTTCTCCAAGGGCTCCAGGCGCAAGGAAACGGCCAGGCTGATGGAAAGTCAGGTGCGTGATATGGTGCAGGCGGCGCTCGCCGATCCGCGCCCGAGCCGGTAAGCCGGAAAAGCTCCAGCGCTTTGCGCGTCCAAAGGAGGCGCGGCGCTGTAAGGCAGAATCGTCTGTTTTTTGTCGGGGAAAGGCGTTAGAAGCCGCCAGATGGAATTGAACACGATCGAACGGGACGACATCGATACTGCGACCGAAACTGCGGTCGCGCCGCCTGCCGCGAGCCGGAAGGTCTTCGTCAAGACCTATGGCTGCCAGATGAACGTCTACGATTCGCAGCGCATGACCGACGCGCTGGCCGCCGACGGATATACTGCGACGGATGCGATCGGCGAGGCCGATCTGGTGCTGCTCAACACCTGCCATATCCGCGAGAAAGCCGCCGAAAAGGTCTATTCCGAACTCGGCCGCATTCGTGAGATGAAGGCCGAACGGGCTCGGGCCGGCCGCGAGATGCTGGTCGGCGTCGCCGGCTGCGTGGCACAGGCCGAGGGCTCCGAGATCATCCGCCGCTCGCCTTCTGTCGATCTGGTCATCGGCCCGCAGACCTATCATCGGCTGCCCGACGTGCTGGCACGGGTGCGCGGCGGCGAAAAGATCGTCGAGACGGACTACGCCATCGAAGACAAGTTCGAGCATCTGCCGCAGCCGAAGCGCGCCGAGATCATCAGGCGAGGCGTCACCGCGTTCCTGACCGTGCAGGAAGGCTGCGACAAGTTCTGCACCTTCTGCGTGGTGCCGTATACAAGAGGCTCGGAAGTGTCGCGGCCGGTGGCGCAGATCGTCGCCGAGGCCGAGCGGCTGGCGCAAGCCGGCGTGCGCGAGGTGACGCTGCTTGGACAGAACGTCAATGCCTGGCACGGCGAAGGCGAAGCCAAAGGGGGCAAGACCGAGGAATGGGGTCTTGGCCGCCTGCTGTTCCGGCTGGCCGAGATTCCCGGGCTGGCGCGGTTGCGCTACACCACCAGCCACCCGCGCGACATGGACGACGAATTGATCGCCGCTCACCGTGACTTGCCGGCGCTGATGCCCTATCTGCATTTGCCTGTGCAATCCGGCTCCGACCGCATCCTCAAGGCGATGAACCGCAGGCATACGGCAAAAGATTATTTGACGCTGCTCGACCGGATTCGCGCCGCACGGAGCGATATCGCGCTTTCGGGCGACTTCATTGTCGGCTTTCCCGGCGAGACGGATGCGGATTTCGAGGCGACGATGGACCTTGTCCGCCAGGTGAACTATGCCTCGGCCTTCTCGTTCAAATATTCGCCGCGCCCCGGCACGCCGGGCGCGGAAATGGCCGATCATGTGCCGGAAGCGGTGAAGGACGAGCGCCTGCAGCGACTGCAGGCGCTGTTGCTGACCCAGCAGCAGGAGTTCGGCGCCAGCCTGGTCGGCAGCACCATTGACACGCTGATCGAGAAGCCGGGCCGCCAGGCTGGCCAGAAGGTCGGCCGCTCACCGTGGCTGCAGCCGGTTATTGTTGATGAAAAGTCCGGCGAAATCGGTGAGATTATCCAGGTACGAATCACGAAGACGGGTTACAACAGCCTGTTCGCCGAATTGGCCTGAAGGTCTCGGCAGATGAGGAGAGACGGTTGAGCGCTGCGGAAGTGAAGAACCTGCCCCAGAACCTACCATCGGGGGCTTCGGATATGGCGCACATCGTTCTGACTTTCGACAACAACAAGCTTGCCAGCGCCCTTTATGGCCAGTTCGACGAGAATCTGGCCAGGCTCGAGCAGAAGCTTGGCGTCGATATCCGCTCGCGCGGCAACCAGCTGACCATCAAGGGCTCCGCCTCGGCCGCCGAGCAGGCGCGCCGCGCCCTGGATAATCTCTACGGCATTCTCCAGAAAGGCGCTGACATCGGCCAGTCGGACGTCGACGGCGCCGTGCGCATGGCGATCGCCGCCGACGACCAGCTGACGCTGCCGACGCTGGAGCGCAAGGGCAAGGTGTCAGCCGCCCAGATATCGACGCGCAAGAAGACGATCTATGCCCGCTCGCTCAACCAGGACGCCTATATGCGCGCGCTGGAGCGGTCCGAGCTCGTCTTCGGCATCGGCCCGGCTGGCACTGGAAAAACCTTCCTGGCGGTGGCGCATGCGGCGATGCTGCTCGAACGTGGCATGGTCGAGCGCATCGTGCTGTCGCGGCCTGCCGTCGAGGCCGGCGAGCGGCTCGGCTTCCTGCCCGGCGACATGAAGGAGAAAGTCGATCCCTATCTGCGGCCGCTCTATGACGCGCTTTACGAGATGATGCCGGCCGACAAGGTCGAGCGGGCGATTGCCGCCGAGGTGATCGAGATCGCGCCGCTGGCCTTCATGCGCGGCCGCACGCTGGCGCACTCCGCCGTCATCCTCGACGAGGCGCAGAACACCACGCCGATGCAGATGAAGATGTTCCTGACCCGTCTCGGCGAGAATTCGCGCATGATCGTCACCGGCGATCCGACACAGATCGACCTGCCGCAAAACACGAAATCCGGTCTGGTCGAGGCGCTCAGGATCCTCGATGGCGTCACCGGCATGGTGACGGTGCGCTTCAACGAAGGCGACGTCGTCAGGCATCCGCTGGTCGCCGAGATCGTCAAGGCCTACGACCGCGACGGCAAGCTGGCCCGGGGCCTGGGCGCCGAAGGCTGAAGATGCAGCCTTATGGCTGAGGACAAAAAATCTGTAGGCGGGGATCTTCCGGTCCCCGTCGACATCGATATAGCAGTCGAAGCGGGCGACTGGCCCGATGAGGCCGCGCTGACGCGGCTGGTCGATCGCGCCGTTGCCGCCGCGTTTGCCGAAACCGGCGCGGCCGGCCGTTCCGAGCTCAGCATCGTTTTTTCTGACGATGCCCACATCCGCAGTCTCAATGCGGGATGGCGCGGCAAGGACAAACCGACCAACGTCCTGTCTTTCCCGGCTTTTCCGCTCGCCAAGGGCCGTCCGCTGCCGCCCATGCTCGGCGACATTGTGCTGGCCTCCGAGACGGTCGCGCGGGAAGCCGCACTGGAAGACAAGCCTGTCGACAACCATATCACCCATCTCGTCATCCATGGCCTGCTGCATTTGCTGGGCTACGATCACGAGACCGACGCCGAGGCCGAAGAAATGGAAGCCGTCGAACGCGCAGCACTTGCAAGGCTTGCCATTCCCGATCCCTACGCGTAACTAAAAAGATCAAATGACCGGACGACGATGAACGACAAACCAGAGACTGCCGCCCACCCAGACGCCGGCAGTGCGACCAAGCCATCCGAACAGACGGAAGAGGACTCTAGTCCGAGTACCACGACCGGCAGCTTCGCCAGCGAGCCATCGCCTGCCGGTCCTTCCCTGTTCGATCGCGTGCTCGGGCTGTTCAGGCAGCGCAACGGCACCAGCCTGCGCGAGGAGATCGCCGACGCGCTTGCCGAAACGGCGAGCGATGCCGGCGCCTTTTCGCCCGGCGAACGGGCCATGCTCAACAACATTCTGCGCCTGCGCGAGGTTCGCGTCGAGGATGTCATGGTGCCGCGCGCCGACATCGAGGCGGTCGAGATCACGACGAACCTGGGCGATCTTCTGGGGCTGTTCGAGCAGTCCGGCCATTCCCGCATGCCGGTCTATTCGGAGACGCTCGACGACCCGCGTGGCATGGTCCACATCCGCGACGTGCTCGCTCACATCACCAAGCTGGCCCGCGTCAGAAAGAGCAGGACGACCAGGAAAGCCGCCCCTGCCACGCTTCTCGATCTCGCCAAGGTCGATCTCACGCGCACCATCGGCGACCTGACCCTGATCCGCCCGGTGCTTTTCGTGCCGCCGTCGATGCTCGCCTCCGATCTTATGGGGCGGATGCAGGCGATGCGCACTCAGATGGCGCTGGTCATCGACGAGTATGGCGGCACCGATGGTCTGGTCTCGCTCGAGGATATCGTCGAGATGGTGGTCGGCGACATCGAGGACGAGCACGACGAGGACGAGCCGATGATCACCCAGACCGGCGAGGGCGTGTTCGTCGTCGACGGCAAGGCCGAGATCGACGATGTCGCCAAGATGATCGGCGAGGATTTCGCCGCCGGCGAGCATGGCGAATATGTCGACACGATCGGCGGCATGATCTTCAACACGCTTGGCCGGGTCCCGGCCCGCGGCGAAGTGGTGCAGGCCATCCCGGGCTTCGAATTCCACGTGCTCGACGCCGATCCACGCCGCGTCAAGCGTGTGCGCATCGTGGAGACCCAGAAAGGTGAGCGCCGGCGGCGCGCCGTCCGCGCCGAGCAGGCTTGAAAGACGCCGCTCGCCAAGAGCCGGCTGACCAGTTTTACGGTGAACGGCAGTACAGGGCGCGATCCTGAAGGTCACGCCTGGACATTTTCCCAGACCGTACGCTCGGTTCCACGCGAGGGGGCTGAGCGGCTGGGCCGATCTGCAGATTGAAGGCTGGCACCGATAGTATCCTAGGTCTGAATTTCAGCAATGGGTGGGGAGCGGTCTCAAACTACATGGTTTGCGAACCAATTCGTCTGGACGCTGTCCTGAGTGCTAGGAGAATGTCTGATGTCGTGGAAACTCGATGAGACCGTGGAAACATCCGCGGGCGCTGTGGCAGCGGGTCAATTTGGTGGTGGACCCGCGCTTGTGCTGGCTCACGGCTGGCCGTGGTCTTCGTTCTCATGGCATCGGATTATTCCAGGCCTTGCAAGGCGGTATCGTGTCCACTGGTACGATATGCCCGGATACGGGCGATCCGAGAAAGGCGCGGAGCAGCGCACCTCACTCGATGTGCAAGGAGAAGTATTCGCCGAGATGCTCGGGCATTGGGACCTTGAGGAGCCCATCGTTGTTGCCCATGATTTCGGCGGAGCGACGACGCTACGGGCGCATTTGCTGCATGGCTGCGACTTCGAGCGGTATGTCCTGATGAATGTCGTCGCCATGCGCCCTTGGGGATCGGAGTTCTTCGATCATGTCGGTCGCCATGTGGATGCCTTTCTGGGCCTGCCGCCGCATATCCACAGAGCGGTCGTGGAAGCATATATCAAGGGGGCGATCGTAAATGACATCGCGCCCGGAGATTTCGAGAAACTTGTCGAGCCGTGGCTTGCCGAGGAGGGACGAGGAAGTTTCTATCGGCAATTCGCGCAAGCCGACGAAAAATATACTGCCGAGGTCGAGCCGGCGTTCGGTGATATCAGGTGTCCGGTAAAGATAATTTGGGGCAAGGACGATCCATGGATCCCGCTGGAGCGAGGCAAAGCGCTTCATGCTCTGATCCCTCAGGCATCCTTCGAAACATTACCTGGCGTCGGTCACTTGCCTCAGCTCGAAGCCCCGGATCTCGTGCTGGAGCGGCTGAACGCATTTCTATCACGCGCATTATAGTGATACACCGGCACGTGCGGTCTGCGCGACAATTCACATGCGACAATTATCTTGCCGGCGTCAGTCGCCCCACCTATCCAGCAGACCTAATCCGGCACGCTGGCTGAAGCATGGCCGTTTGGAGCGCGGACCGTGGCCTGATAAATCTTGCTCCGTGATTCGCACGACTCGGAAGCATTGATGAAGCGCCTGGCCGGCCGGATAATTCTGCTGTGGGGCTGGCGCCGCGCGCTTGTGGCGTTTCTTGCCGGTGCGCTGGCGGTTCTTGCCCAGGCGCCTTACGATTTCTTCGCCGTCTGTTTCGTTTCGTTTCCGCTGCTGGTCTGGCTCCTCGACGGCGCAACCGGCGAAGCCTCCGATGGCTGGTTCCGGCATTTGCGGCCGGCCTTCGCCGTCGGCTGGTGGTTCGGCTTCGGCTATTTTCTCGCCGGCCTATGGTGGATCGGCTCAGCACTTCTGGTCGAGGCCGACAGTTTCGCCTGGGCGCTTCCCTTCGCAGTGGTCGGAATTCCGCTGGCGCTCGCTTTTTTCTATGGCTTCGCGACAGCGGTTGCCCGGCTGCTGTGGAGCAACGACATCGGCCGCATCGCCGCCCTTGCCTTCGGCTTCGGCCTGGCGGAATGGCTGCGCGACTTTCTGTTCACCGGCTTTCCCTGGAATGCCGTCGGTTACGCGGCGATGCCGGTGCCCTTGCTTATGCAGAGCGTGTCGGTGACCGGCATGGTCGGCATCAACGCGCTGGCGGTCTTCGTCTTTGCCTTGCCGGCCCTGCTTGCGGCGCGCCGGCATGTCCGCCTGGGGGGTGCACTGGCTGCCGTTCTCGTCGCGGCCCATGCCGGCTTCGGCTATGTCAGGCTTGCTGCCAAGGTCGAACCCGCAACCCGCGCAATCGACGTCCGCATCGTGCAGCCGGCCGTCGACCTCAGCGAAAAGTGGGACCCTTCAGTGCCCGACCGGATCTTCGCCACGCTGCTGGGGCTTTCGGCCAAGGCGCCAGAGACTGGTCATGCCAAGCCGCAATTGATCCTGTGGCCGGAAACCTCCGTGCCGTTTTTTTTCGCCGAACGTCCCGATGCGCTGACCGCGCTGGGAGAGATGCTTGGCGACGGCCAGACGCTGATCGCCGGCGTCGTCCGGGAGGAAGGCGGGTCGGCGGAAGATGCCGACAGGCGGTACTACAATTCGGTGGTGGCAATCGACGACAAGGGTCAAATCGCCGATGCAGTCGACAAGGTTCATCTGGTGCCCTTTGGCGAATATCTGCCTTTTGCCGACCTGCTTGGCCGCTTGGGGCTCAAACAACTCGTCGCCGGGCCGACAACCTACGCGGCGGGCAATGAGCGGCACCCGATCGCGTTGCCCGGCGGCATCCGCGTGCTTCCGTTCATTTGCTACGAAGTCATTTTTCCCGATCTGGTGGCGGTTGACGCAACGTCAGCTGAGCTTATTGTGAATGTCACGAACGACGCGTGGTTCGGTGACACGCCGGGTCCGTACCAGCATTTCAGGCAGGCGCAGATTCGTGCGGTGGAGAACGGGGTGCCATTGTTGCGTGCAGCCAATAACGGCATTTCCGCTGTCGTCGATCCGCGCGGACACATCCTCGACGCGCTGGCAATCGACGCCCGCGGAGCCATCGATGTCCACGTGCCGATTTCCAATCGAGCCATCGTTTCTTCCAGCCAAAGACGCATTAATGGACTGATGATCATGTTGCTGTTCGCTCTCGCCGCTTTCACAATGAATGTAAGGCAACGGCTACGGGCGAATTGACAGTCGACACATTAGAAACTCATACTGTAACCGCCTGAAATTTCTCGAAGTCAGCACGTCGGTTCTGTTGGGGCACTGGCCGCCGGCTTCGTTTTGGGCAGAAAAAACACAAAAAGCCGGAAAAATTCGGCGAGGAAAAAATGGCAGAAGAAAACAAGAAGAAGCCGAATCCTATCGACATCCATGTCGGAAGTCGCATCAGGCTTCGTCGCAATATGTTGGGAATGAGCCAGGAAAAGCTGGGCGAGAACCTCGGTATAACGTTTCAGCAGATACAGAAATACGAAAAGGGTACCAATCGCGTTGGCGCCAGCCGTTTGCAGGCAATCGCCTCGATACTGGGTGTGCCTGTCGCCTTCTTTTTCGAGGACGCGCCGGGCCAGGAGGCCGTGGGCAACCGCGGATTTGCCGAGGATGCATCAATGGCTTCTGCCGTCGAATTCTGCGGCAGTGCTGAAGGTCTTCAACTCAACCGGGCCTTCGTCAAGATCACCGACGTGAAGATACGCCGCAAGGTTATCGAGCTTGTGAAGGCCCTTTCCTCCGACGCAGTCGATTGATTACGCAGATTGGTCTGGGTCGATTGATTGGCAGCCGTTGAAAAGTCGAAGATAGCGAAGCCGTCATTGCGGGCATGCAAATTCTTGCGACCTCGCGCATCGTGGAATTTACATCCCGCAGGTATGCCGGAGAGCGGATCGATTTTGCTCGACAGCCATGCTTAAAGTCTTTCTCATCAACGTGTTGAAGCTAAAGCACGTGCTGGAGCCAGGCAGGCTGGCGGCATCCTGCCGGCGGTCAAAGTGGTACAAGATAATGGCACCCACCGCTTGACGAGCGCTGCTCGGCACAGCTAACACGTGGCGCGCCAATCGGCAGCGTGCCGATGATTTTTCAAGAGGGGACACCCGTGACGCGGCAAAATTATCTATTCACCTCGGAATCCGTTGCCGAGGGTCATCCCGACAAGGTCTGCGACCGTATCTCCGACGAGATCGTCGATCTGGTCTATCGCGAGGCCAGAAAGACCGGCATGGACCCCTGGAAGGTCCGCGTCGCCTGCGAAACGCTGGCGACCACGAATCGCGTCGTCATCGCTGGCGAGGTGCGCGTCCCCGAGACCCTGCTCAAGAAGGACAAGGCCGGCAACATCCTGATGGATGCCGCCGGTCATCCGCTCGTCAATCCGGCGAAGTTCAAGTCGGCCGCCCGCAAGGCGATCCGCGAAATCGGCTATGAACAGGCCGGTTTCCACTGGAAGACGGCAAAGATCGAGGTTCTGCTGCACGGCCAGTCACCGGATATCGGCCAGGGCGTCGACAATGCCTCCGACCGGCAAGGCGAGGAAGGGGCTGGCGACCAGGGCATCATGTTCGGCTATGCCTGCCGCGAGACCCCGGATCTGATGCCAGCGCCGATCTACTACAGCCACAAGATCCTCGAACTGCTGGCCGCCGCGCGCCATGAAGGCAACGGCGATGCCGGCCGGCTCGGGCCGGACGCCAAGAGCCAGGTCACCGTCCGCTATATCGACGGCAAGGCGGCGGAAGTGACGCAGATCGTGCTGTCCACCCAGCATCTCGACGCCAACTGGGATTCGAAGAAGGTCCGCAACGTCGTCGAACCCTATATTCGCGAGGCGCTGGGCGACCTTAAGATCGCCGACAGCTGCAACTGGTACATCAACCCGACAGGCAAGTTCGTCATCGGCGGGCCCGACGGCGACGCCGGCCTGACCGGGCGCAAGATCATCGTCGACACTTACGGCGGTGCTGCGCCTCATGGCGGCGGGGCTTTTTCCGGCAAGGACACCACCAAGGTCGACCGTTCCGCAGCCTATGCGGCCCGCTACCTCGCCAAGAACGTGGTGGCGGCGAAGCTCGCCGATCGCTGCACCATCCAGCTTTCCTATGCCATTGGCGTGGCCCAGCCGCTGTCGGTCTATGTCGACCTGCACGGCACCGGCAGGGTCGATGAGGCAAAGCTCGAGCAGGCGCTGCGCACCGTGATGGATCTGTCGCCGTCCGGCATCCGCCGCCATCTCGATCTCAACAAGCCGATTTATGCCAAGACGTCGTCTTATGGTCATTTCGGCCGCAAGGCCGGCCGCGACGGGTCCTTCTCCTGGGAAAAGACCGACCTCGCCAAGGCTCTCAAGGACGCACTCGCCGAAGCGCCTGCCGAAGCAGTCGCGGCCTAGCCGCGGCGTCCATAGATCCGGAAGACATGGATCCGAAAGACCGGCCAAGCCGTGCGACCGAAGCATTTTTCGGTCGCCGGCGCGGCAAGGCCATCCGTCCGCAGCAGGCAGCGGCACTGGAAAGCGGTTTTAGCACTTACCGGCTTGATCTGACGGCCGGATCGCCGGCCGACTTGCGCAGCCTGTTCGAAGCCGATGTCCGCGCCATTCATCTCGAAATTGGTTTTGGTGGCGGCGAGCACCTGCTGCATCGGGCGACGGCGGCTCCTGAGACCGGTTTTGTCGGCGTCGAGCCTTTCGTCAACGGCATGGCCAAGATGATGATGGCGGTCAGGGAACGGCCGCTTGCCAATCTTCGGGTCTATGACGACGACGCCACGCGCCTGCTCGACTGGCTCCCGCAAGCCTCGCTCGACGGCATCGACCTTCTCTATCCCGATCCCTGGCCGAAGAAGAAACACTGGAAGCGCCGCTTCGTCAGTCCGGTCAATCTCGACCGTTTCGCGCGCGTGCTGAAGTCAGGCGGAAAATTCCGCTTTGCGTCCGATATCGATAGCTATGTGAACTGGACGCTGCTGCACTGCCGGGCACATGAAGCGTTTGCGTGGCAGGCTGAAGAGGCAGCCGACTGGCAGCGGCCCTATAAGGGTTGGCCGGGTACACGCTACGAGGCGAAGGCCGTTCGCGAAGGCCGGCGGCCAGCCTACCTCACCTTCGTCCGAAAATAGTCCTAATTCAAAGCGCGCCTAGCGCACTTTGCCGTCGACGAGGACCAGAGATGTCCTCGTCCCTGCGTCGCCGGACTTAGACTTAGAAGCGGCCGATCTTGTTGAAGGCGGCCGGATCCATGCCGAGATTGCGCAGATCGCGTGCGCGCGGCTTGCGGCCGGCTTCGACGGCGTGCGAAGCGGCGACGGCGCTGCCGAACACGGTGAAGAAATCGCCGATAGCCAAGAAAACCTTGCGGTTGGTCATGATTATGCCCTTTCGCCTGCTGCAATGCGTGATTGATTTTGTGCAACGCAACATAGATAGGCGCGTACTGGCTGATATCACAGGGACGTTGGCGCATGGCCGCCATGCGCCCTGTGCAACGCTGCCGCCCCCGACAGTTTCGCCCACCCTGCATGCGGACAATTCATCTGCTTACCGACACGGACTGCATGCGGACTTGAAACGACGGCTGCGATCGTCTATATCAGGCTCAAATTCTTGGTCGGTATGGCGAAGAGTGGGTCCACCCGGTCCCGCTCTTTTTTGTTACCTTCCGGCCGCCGACGAAGCGACAGGAATAGAATGACGGCAACGGTACCCGACAGCGACGACCGCATCATCCGCGAAAGCGGCATCGATGCGCGCATCGCGCTGATCGTGCAGCCGGTTCTGCGAGCCATTGGCTTCCGCCTTGTCAGGGTGCATCTGACGGGCCAGAACGGGCTGACGCTGCAGATCATGGCCGAACGCGAGGACGGCACCATGACCGTCGAGGATTGCGAAGAGGTCAGCCGGGCGGTGTCGCCGGCGCTCGATGTCGATGATCCGATCGAAAAGGCGTATCATCTCGAAGTGTCGTCGCCGGGAATCGACCGGCCGCTGGTCCGCAAGTCGGATTTCGCGACCTGGACGGGTCATCTGGTGAAGATGGAAACCTCGGTCCTCGTCGCCGACCGCAAGCGCTTCAAGGGCAAGATCGCCGAGAGCGACGCGGACGGCGTGCTGATCGAGCGCGACAAGGCGGCCTATGGCGAACAGCCGACGGTGCGTGTGCCCTACGATGCGATTGCCGAAGCACGGCTGATCCTGACCGACGACCTTATCCGCGACGCACTGTCGAAGGACAACAGGGCGCGCAAGGAAGCCAAGAAGCGCCGCGGCGAGCCCGAAGACGCGCCAGAGGGCGTGGAAGCGGGCGTAGAAGATGAAACCGAACAGGAAATGTGATTGGGCTGCCGGGCGCAAAGCCTCGGCAACAGGCTCGGGAGAAAAGAGATGGTTGTAAGCGCCAACAGGCTTGAACTGCTGCAGATCGCCGATGCGGTCGCGCGTGAGAAGTCGATCGACAAGTCGATCGTCATCGCCGCCATGGCCGATGCGATCCAGAAGGCGGCGCGCTCGCGCTATGGCCAGGAAACCAATATCCGTGCCGACATCAATCCGAATACCGGCGAGATGAAGCTGCAGCGGCTGATGGAAGTGGTCGAGAAGGTCGACGACTATGCGACGCAGATCGCCATATCCTCGGCGCGTGAGCGCAATCCCGACGCCCAGCTCGGCGACTTCATTGCCGAACAGCTGCCGCCGATGGATTTCGGCCGCATCGCCGCCCAGTCGGCCAAGCAGGTCATCGTGCAGAAGGTGCGCGAGGCCGAGCGTGACCGCCAGTACGACGAGTACAAGGACCGTATCGGCGAGATCGTCAACGGTACTGTCAAACGCGTCGAATACGGCAACGTCATCGTCGATCTCGGCCGCGGTGAGGCGATCATCCGTCGCGACGAGCTGATCCCGCGCGAAAATTACAAATATGGCGATCGCGTCCGCGCCTATGTCTATGACGTGCGCCGCGAGCAGCGCGGTCCGCAGATATTCCTGTCTCGCACCCATCCGCAGTTCATGGCGAAGCTGTTCACCATGGAAGTGCCGGAAATCTACGACGGCATCATCGAGATCAAGTCGGTCGCCCGCGATCCGGGTTCGCGCGCCAAGATCGCCGTCATCTCGCGTGACAGTTCCATCGATCCGGTCGGCGCCTGCGTCGGCATGCGCGGCAGCCGCGTTCAGGCGGTGGTCGGCGAATTGCAGGGCGAGAAGATCGACATCATTCCGTGGTCGCCTTCGGCCGCTTCCTTCATCGTCAACGCGCTGCAGCCGGCGGAAGTCGCCAAGGTCGTGCTCGACGAGGACGCCGAACGCATCGAGGTCGTGGTGCCGGACGACCAGCTGTCGCTGGCCATCGGCCGCCGCGGCCAGAACGTCCGGCTCGCGTCGCAGCTCACCGGCTGGGATATCGACATCCTGACCGAACAGGAAGAGAGCGAGCGCCGCCAGAAGGAGTTCGTCGAACGCTCGGCGCTGTTCATGGATGCGCTCAACGTCGACGAGATGGTCGGCCAGGTGCTCGCCTCCGAAGGCTTCACCAGCGTTGAGGAAGTCGCCTATGTCGATGCCGACGAGATCGCGTCGATCGATGGCTTCGACGAGGACACCGCCTCGGAAATCCAGGCCCGCGCCCGCGAATATCTGGAGAAGATCGAAGCCGAGCATGACGAGAAGCGCAAGGCGCTCGGCGTCAAGGACGAGTTGCGTGAGATTCCAGGCGTGACCACCGCCATGATGGTGACGCTCGGCGAGGACGGCGTGAAGACGATCGAGGATTTCGCCGGCTATGCGGCCGATGATCTGACCGGCTGGAAGGAACGCAAGGACGGCGAGACGAAGGTATTCCCGGGCGTGCTCGCCAATCACGGCGTGTCGCGGACCGATGCTGAACAGATGGTTCTGGCTGCTCGCCTCAAGGCCGGCTGGATCACCGAAGACGAGCTTGCAGCCGAAGACGTGCCGGCTGACGAAGCCGTTGGTGCGTGAGGTGAAACCGCATCGCACACAAGCCGCCCTTGGACGAGATGAACGATCGCACTTGCATCGTCACGCGCAAACAGGCCGAACCGGATGAACTGATCCGTTTCGTCGTCGGCCCGGATTCGGCCGTCGTTCCGGATATCAAGAAAAACTTGCCCGGACGCGGTTGCTGGGTGACTGCCGACCGCCTACATATCGACAAGGCGGCAGCGAAAAACCTGTTCGCTCGCGCCTTCAAGGCGCAGGTGACCGTGCCGACCGATCTCGGCGACATGGTTGACGGGCTGCTTTCCAGATACGCTCTGGGCATGCTCGGTCTTGCCCGCAAGGCAGGCGCGATCGCGCTCGGCGCCACCAAGGTCGAGAGCGCGGTGCGTGGCGGGCTGGCGCTTTTCGTGTTGCATGCGACCGAGGCGTCAGATGACGGCGTCCGCAAGATCAGCCAGGCGCGACGGGCAACCGTCCACCTCGGTGGCCCCGCCATCCTTGCCTACAAACTTTTCTCCGAGGCCGAGTTGAGCTTGGCATTGGGGGGTACAAATGTGATACATGCTGCCGTTCTCGCGGGAGACGCGGGCAGGGCGGTCCAGAAGCGCATGGTTGCGCTCGACCGGTATCGGGGCGGTTCCCCGGACGATCTGGCAATGCTTGCGGCCGTTGCTGACGAAGATGATGCCGCAGAGGATATGGAATGAGCGATACGAAATCGGGCGACGACAAGACGTTGAGTGTTACGCCGAAGAAGACTTTGACGCTGAAGCGCCCCGGTACGGAACAGGGCACCGTGCGCCAGAGCTTCTCGCATGGCCGCACCAAGGCGGTCGTGGTCGAGACCAAGAAGCGCAAGTTCTCGCTGCCCGGTGACAAGCCGGAGCCGGCTGCTGCCCCTGTGTCCGTCTTCACGCCGAAGCCACCGGTCGCGGCAGCGCCGGTTGTGCAGGAAGCGCCCAAGGCGCCGCCGCCTGCGCCGCCGGTCGAACGCGGCGGCATGGTGCTGAACCAATTGTCGCGCGATGAGATGGAGGCGCGCCGCCGGGCTCTGGAGGGTTCGAAGGTGCGCGACGTCGAGGATCGCCAGCGCGCCATCGACGAGGCCAAGCGCCGCGCCGAGGATGAAGAGCGCCGCCGTCGCGAGCGCGAGGAATCCGCGCGCCGCCAGGCCGAGGAAGAAGCCCGGCTGCAGGCCGAGGCCGAGTCCCGCCGGCGTGCCGAGGAAGAGGCGCGCCGCCGCGCGCCGCTGACCGCCGAACTGGCGACAGTCGACGACGAGGACATCAAGCCGAAGCGGACCGGCGCCGGCGCCCCGGTGCGCCGTCCGGTCACGCCGGAAGTGGCGCGTCCGGCCAAGCCGACCAAGGGCGAGGAAGATCGCCGCCGCGGCAAGCTGACGCTGAATGCCGCACTTTCCGATGAGGATGCGCGTGCGCGTTCGCTGTCGTCGATGCGTCGGCGCCAGGAGAAATTCAAGCGCGCGCTGCATAACGAACCGCGCGAGAAAGTCATGCGCGAAGTGATACTTCCCGAAACCATCACCATCCAGGAACTGGCGCAGCGCATGTCCGAGCGCGCCGTCGATGTGGTCAAGTTCTTCATGAAACAGGGCCAGATCCTGAAGCCGGGCGACGTCATCGACGCCGACACGGCCGAACTGGTCGCTACCGAATTCGGCCACACGGTTCGCCGCGTCGCCGAGTCCGACATCGAGGAAGGCCTCTTCAACATCGCCGATCGTCCCGAGGATCTCGAGCCGCGTCCGCCGGTGGTGACCATCATGGGCCATGTCGATCACGGCAAGACGTCGCTGCTCGATGCCATCCGCAACGCCAATGTCGTGTCCGGCGAGGCCGGCGGCATCACCCAGCATATCGGCGCCTATCAGGTCGAGAAGAACGGTAACAAGATCACCTTCATCGACACGCCTGGCCACGCCGCCTTCACGGCGATGCGCGCCCGTGGCGCTCAGGCGACCGACATCGCCATCCTGGTAGTGGCGGCCGACGACAGCGTGATGCCGCAGACGATCGAATCGATCAGCCATGCCAAGGCGGCCGGCGTTCCGATCATTGTGGCGATCAACAAGATCGACAAGCATGACGCCGACCCGCAGAAGGTGCGCTCGGAACTGCTGCGCCACGAAGTCTTCGTCGAATCGATGGGCGGCGAGGTGCTGGACGTCGAAGTGTCGGCGACCAAGGGCACCAATCTCGACAAGCTGCTCGAAGCGATCCTGCTGCAGGCCGAAATCCTCGACCTGAAGGCCAATCCGGACCGCACCGCCGAGGGCGTCGTCATCGAAGCCCAGCTCGACAAGGGCCGCGGCCCCGTCGCCACGGTGCTGGTCCAGACCGGCACGCTGATGCCTGGCGACATCCTCGTTGCCGGTAACGAATGGGGCCGGGTGCGCGCGCTGGTCAACGACCGCGGCGGGCAGATCAAGGAAGCGCCGCCGGCGATGCCGGTGGAAGTGCTCGGCCTGCAGGGAACCCCGCAGGCCGGCGACCGCTTCGCCGTCGTCAACAACGAGGCCCGCGCCCGCGAGATCACCGAATATCGCCAGCGTCTGGCGCGTGAGAAGGCGGTGGCCAAGCATGCCGGCCAGCGTGGTTCGCTCGAACAGATGATGTCGCAACTGCAGACGAGCGGGCTGAAGGAATTCCCGCTGGTCATCAAGGGCGACGTGCAGGGCTCGATCGAGGCGATCAGCGCGGCGCTGGACAAGCTCGGCACCGACGAGGTGCGTGCGCGCATCGTTCATGCGGGCGCCGGCGGCATTACCGAAAGCGATGTCTCGCTGGCGGAAACCTCGGGCGCCGCAATCATCGGCTTCAACGTTCGCGCCAATGTGCAGGCGCGTGCGGCGGCCGCGGCTGCAGGCATCGAGATCCGCTACTACTCGATCATCTACAACCTTGTGGATGACGTGAAGGCGGCGCTGTCCGGCCTGCTGTCGCCGGAGCGTCGCGAGACCTTCATTGGCAATGCCGAGATCCTTGAGATCTTCGACATCACCAAGGTCGGCAAGATCGCCGGCTGCCGTGTCACCGAAGGCAAGGTCGAGCGCGGTGCGGGCGTTCGCCTGATCCGCGACAACGTCGTCATCCACGAAGGCACGCTGAAGACGCTGAAGCGCTTCAAGGACGAAGTTGCGGAGGTTCCGGGTGGCCAGGAATGCGGCATGGCCTTCCAGAACTACGAAGACATGCGCGTCGGCGACGTCATCGAGTGCTTCCGCGTCGAGATGGTGACCAGGACGCTCTGAGTTCGAGCAACTTGAGTTCGAGCATTTACAGACCGGGCGGTGGTCGAAAGGCTGCCGCCTAAACCATGATCCCGAAAAGTGGTATCCGGTTTCGGAGAAGATCATGGTCAACAAAAAATAGAGCCTGATCCATTCCGATTTCTATCGGGATGGATCAGGCTTTAAAGCATATGAGACATGCGGCGCGGTCCCATCCCGTGCCTCACGATTTCAGGACAGAGAAAAATGCCCCGTTCAACCACGTCAGGTCCATCCCAGCGCATGCTTCGCGTCGGCGAGCAGGTGCGGCATGCGCTGTCGGAAACCTTGCAACGTGGCGAGATCCTCGATCCGCTGATCGAGAATTCGGTGGTTTCGGTCTCGGAGGTGCGCATGTCGCCCGATCTGAAGATCGCCACCGCTTTCGTCTCGCCGCTTGGCGCCAGTGATGCCGATGCGGTGGTCGAGGCGCTCAACAAGCATGCGAAATTCGTGCGCGGCCGCGTTTCCGGCGCGCTCCGGCAGATGAAGTACATGCCGGAATTCCGCTTCCGGCTCGACACCAGCTACGACAATTTCCAGAAGATCAACGAATTGTTGCACTCGCCCGAAGTGGCGCGCGATCTCGGCCCAGACGCCCAGATCGGCGACCAGAACAACGACAACGACAAGGACGAAAAATAGTGGCGCGTCGCGGCAAGAAGAAGGGTCGGCCGATCTCCGGCTGGCTGGTGCTGGACAAACCCGTCGGCATGGGTTCGACCGAAGCCGTCTCCAAGATCAAATGGCTGTTCCAGGCTGAAAAGGCCGGCCATGCCGGCACGCTCGACCCGCTCGCTTCCGGCATGCTGCCGATCGCGCTCGGCGAAGCGACCAAGACCGTCCCCTATGTCCAGGATGGCGCCAAGGTCTACCGCTTCACGGTCGCCTGGGGTGAGGAGCGTTCGACCGATGACCTCGAAGGGCCGGTGACGAAAAGCTCCGACCAGCGTCCGGCTGAAGCCGATGTGCTTTTGCTGATGCCGAAATACACCGGCGTCATCATGCAGACGCCGCCGCAATTTTCGGCCATCAAGATCGCAGGCGAGCGCGCCTATGATCTTGCCCGCGACGGCGCGACGGTCGACATTCCGGCGCGGGAAGTCGAGATCGGCCGCCTCGACCTGATCGAGCACAGTGCTGACAGCACCATTTTCGAGGTCGAATGCGGCAAGGGCACCTATGTCCGCTCGCTGGCCCGCGACATGGGCCGCGATCTCGGCTGTTTCGGTCACATCGCCGAACTGCGCCGGATCGAGGTCGAGCCGTTCACGCAGGAAGACTTCGTCGCCATCGCCGAGCTGGAAGCCGCCCGATTCGGCGAACAGCCCGATGAGGGTTCGGATTCAGCGGACACGGTGCCGGTCGACTTCGACGCCATCGACGCGTTTCTGGTCGACACGTCAGCCGCGCTCGACTGCCTGCCGCAGATCGCGATCAGCGACGACGCGGCAACAAAAATCCGCCTCGGCAACCCGGTCATCATCCGTGGCCGCGACGCGCCGGTGGAAGCCGAGGAAGCCTGCGCCACGGCGCGCGGCAAGCTGGTCGCCATCGGCGCCATCGAGCAAGGCATGTTCAAGCCGAAGCGGGTCTTTGCCGGCTGAGCCCCCTCGTCTAATCTCGATCAGAGGTACATTCGAGGGGCACATGGCAAAGGCCGAGACGATCAGGAAGCGGGCGCCGGTGACAGAACGGCGGCCGCCGATCGGCGCATCACCAGGCACACTGATCGCCGACCCTGCGGCGCGGCGCAGCGAACTGCGACTGACACTAATGTCGCCCGACAAATTCGAGACAATCGAAGATGCCAGCATCAACGACCTGAATGCTCATTGCAACGCATGGCCGGTCATCTGGCTCGATTGCACCGGTCTCGCCAACATCCCGCTGATCGAGGAGATCGGCCGGATTTTCAGCCTGCATCCGCTGGCGCTGGAAGACGTCGTCAACACCGGCCAGCGGCCGAAGGTGGACTTCTTCGAGGACCATGCCTTCGTCGTCGTCAGGATGATCGACGACGTCACCGCGCATCGCTACGAGCAGATCGCGGTCTTCTTCGGCAGGAACTTCGTCGTCACCTTCCAGGAGCGCGAAGGCGATCCGTTCGATCCCGTGCGCAAGCGCATCGAAAGCTCGATGCCCAACCGGCTGCGCTCACGCGGCGCCGACTATCTCGCCTATGCGCTGATCGACGCCATTGTCGACAGTTATTTCCCGCCGATCGAGACCGCCGGCGACTTGGTCGACAGCATCGAGGACCAGATGCTGCGCGCGGCGGACAGGCACCAGATGCGGCGGCTTCACGAGTTGCGGCGCGACGCCAACGTGCTGAAGGGGGTGCTTTGGCCGATGCGCGACGCGCTGGCGACGCTGATCCGCAACGACGTGCCCTACGTCAAGCCCGAGACCAAGATCTTCCTGAACGACACGCTCGATCACTCGCTTCGGCTCATCGAACTGGTCGAAACCCAGCGCGACATGCTGACCGGTCTGATCGAGATGCATCTGTCGCTGAGTCAGGCACGCACCAGCGACGTCATCAGCTATCTGACGATCGTCTCGGTGATCTTCATCCCGCTCACCTTTCTCGCTGGCGTGTGGGGCATGAACTTCGATCCCGAAGCCTCGCCATGGAACATGCCGGAGCTGAAGGCACAATACGGCTATCCGGCAGCGCTGGTGTTCATGGCCGTTGTCGCGCTCGGGCTTGTCGCCTTCTTCAGATGGAAGAAGTGGCTTTAGCCGAGGCGAAATCTTCGTTTGTGCAGCAAAAAGCCGGCTTGTGAATTGGGCTGGTGTTTTTGCCTGAATTGCCCTATATGCGCCGCAGCATCGTGCAATGCCACGTTGCTTGTACCGGCCCCTGCTGGACGACATCCCGGCCGAGGGCGTCCCGTTTCCTCAAACAGATAAGGAAAAACACGATGTCGATTACTGCCGAGCGCAAGAAGGAATTGATGGGTGAATTCGCAACCGCCAAGGGCGATACCGGGTCTCCGGAAGTCCAGGTGGCCATCCTTTCCGAGCGCATCAAGAACCTGACCGACCATTTCAAGGACCACAAGAAGGATAACCATTCCCGCCGTGGTCTGCTCGCTCTCGTCTCCCAGCGCCGCAGCCTGCTTGATTATCTCAAGCGCAAGGACGACGCGCGCTATCAGACGCTGATCGAGAAGCTCGGTCTGCGCCGTTGACGAATTGACCGGCGGGTTCTTTCGAGAGCCCGCCGGTCGCGCATTGGAGCAGTCCATTGCTCCAATGAAGGAAGTAGAGCGCCGCGCTTCGATTTGGACGCGCACATGGGACGCTCTGAAACTTTGAATTTGCGCAAGGCATTTCCGAGAGCCGCGGTTTTCGGGTCATGCGCAAGGCCAGTCGGATCGATTGGCCAGACCCGGTTTCGATATAGCACAGGGCCATTCGAAACCGCCCATGGACGGTCATGGGGCAGGATTGCAGGACGCTCGCGCGGCATCCGCGCCGGATTTACCCGAGCTTCCCGTTGTCTTGCCCGTGGCTGCCCGAGAAACGAAGCCAAGGGAAAGGGGCACTCGCGCACGGTGAAATGGCGCGGCCCTTTCCGCATATGAAGGACAAGACATGTTCAATCACCACAAAGTGGAAATCGAATGGGGCGGCCGTCCGCTCATCCTCGAAACCGGCAAGATTGCGCGCCAGGCTGACGGCGCGGTGCTCGCCACCTACGGCGAAACCAAGGTTCTCGCCACCGTCGTTTCGATGAAGGAACCAAAACCGGGCCTCGATTTCTTCCCGCTGACCGTCAACTACCAGGAAAAGACCTATGCCGCCGGCAAGATCCCGGGCGGCTATTTCAAGCGCGAAGGCCGTCCGAGCGAAAAGGAAACGCTGGTTTCCCGTCTCATCGACCGTCCGATCCGCCCACTCTTCGCTGACGGTTACAAGAACGACACGCAGATCGTTGTCACCGTCGTCCAGCATGATCTCGAAAACGACCCGGACATCCTGTCGATCGTCGCCACCTCGGCGGCTTTGACGCTGTCCGGCGTCCCTTTCATGGGTCCGATCGGCGGCGCCCGCGTCGGCTACATCAACGGCGAATATGTGCTCAATCCGCATGTCGACGAGATGCAGGAATCCAAGCTTGACCTGATCGTCGCCGGCACCTCCGACGCCGTGCTGATGGTCGAGTCCGAAGCCAAGGAACTCGGCGAGGATCTGATGCTCGGCGCCGTCATGTTCGGCCACCGGGGCTTCCAGCCGGTGATCGACGCCATCATCAAGCTGGCAGAAGTCGCCGCCAAGGATCCGCGTGACTTCACCGCGCCGGATTATTCGGCGCTTGAAGCCGAGATGCTGAAGATCGTCGAAGGCGAGCTTCGCGATGCCTACAAGATCACCGACAAGCAGAAGCGCTATGCCGCCGTCGACGCCGTCAAGGCGAAGGTCAAGGCTGCGTTCGCACCCGCCGAAGGCGAAGAAGCCAAGTATACGTCCGAGCAGATCGGCACCGTGTTCAAGGAGCTCCAGGCCAAGGTCGTGCGCTGGAACATCCTCGACACCGGTTCGCGCATCGACGGCCGCGATCTGAAGACGGTTCGCAAGATCGTCTCCGAAGTCGGCGTCCTGCCGCGCACCCACGGCTCGGCGCTGTTCACCCGCGGCGAGACCCAGGCGCTGGTCGTCGCCACGCTCGGCACCGGCGAGGACGAGCAGTATGTCGATTCGCTGACCGGCATGTACAAGGAAAAGTTCCTCCTTCACTACAACTTCCCTCCCTATTCGGTCGGTGAAACCGGTCGCATGGGTTCGCCCGGCCGCCGCGAAATCGGCCACGGCAAGCTCGCCTGGCGCGCGATCCGCCCGATGCTGCCGACATCGGACCAGTTCCCCTACACGCTGCGCGTCGTCTCGGAGATCACCGAGTCCAACGGCTCGTCGTCGATGGCTACCGTCTGCGGCACCTCGCTGGCGCTGATGGATGCCGGTGTGCCGCTGGCCAAGCCGGTCGCCGGCATCGCCATGGGTCTGATCAAGGAAGGCGAGCGCTTCGCGGTGCTCTCCGACATCCTCGGCGACGAGGACCATCTCGGCGACATGGACTTCAAGGTTGCCGGCACCGCCAACGGCATCACCTCGCTGCAGATGGACATCAAGATCGAGGGTATCACCGAGGAAATCATGAAGATCGCGCTGGATCAGGCCAAGGACGGCCGCCAGCATATCCTCGGCGAAATGGGCCATGCGCTGTCCGGCGCGCGCTCCGAACTCGGCGAATTCGCGCCGCGCATCGAGGTCATGCACATCCCGACCGACAAGATCCGCGACGTGATTGGCTCGGGCGGCAAGGTCATCCGCGAGATCGTCGAAAAGACCGGCGCCAAGATCAACATCGAGGACGACGGCACGGTCAAGATCGCTTCGTCCAACGCCAAGGAGATCGAGGCGGCGAAGAAGTGGATCCACACCATCGTCGCCGAGCCGGAAGTCGGCGAAATCTACGAGGGCACGGTCGTCAAGACCGCCGACTTCGGCGCTTTCGTCAACTTCTTCGGTCCGCGTGACGGCCTCGTCCACATCTCGCAGCTCGCCAATGATCGCGTCGCCAAGACTTCGGACGTCGTCAAGGAAGGCGACAAGGTCTGGGTCAAGCTGATGGGCTTCGACGAACGCGGCAAGGTCCGCCTGTCGATGAAGGTCGTCGACCAGGCCACCGGCAAGGAAATCGCCCGCGACAAGAAGGCCGACGGCGAAGAAGACGCCGCCTGAGCGATCTGACCGAACAATCGAAGCGGGCGCGCCGACAGGTCGCGCCCGCTTTCATTTTCTGGTCAAGCCAGCTGCACTTCGAGATCGAAAAATGTCCGCTGAGCCGCTGAAGACACTGTTCCATCCGTTCGAGGCGGAGGCTGTTTCCTTGCCGCGTAAGGGCGAGCGTGTCCTCTTTCTGGGCGCTGAGCCGGGCTTCCGCCTGCCCGAAGGTTTTGATGCAGCACTGCATCTTGTGCAAGGCTTCCGGCCGCACTTTCGCGCGCTGCAGGCGGCCGGTTTCACCGTCACGCCGCGCCTGGAGGGCGAAGGTTTCGATGCGGCATTGGTGCTTGCCGGCCGCCATCGCGGGCAGAACGAATTGCGCATCGCCGAGGCGATTGAGCGTGTGCGGCCGGGCGGATCGATTGTCGTTGCCGGCGCCAAGGACGATGGCATTGCCAGCCTGCGCAAGCGCATCGACGAGCTTGTGCCGCTCGACGGCCATTTGCCGAAACATCACGGCATCGCCTTCTGGTTTCATCGACCTGCCGATGCTGCGGTCGCGGCAGCGCTTCGCGCTGCCAATCCCGCCCTTCTGGTCGAGGATCGGTTCCGCACCGCACCAGGCATGTTTTCTTTCGATAAGATCGATGCAGGTTCGAGATTGCTGGTCGACAATCTCCCCGGCGACCTGCGTGGCAGCGTTGCCGATTTCTGCGCCGGCTGGGGCTATGTGGCGGCCGAGGTCGCCGCCCGCTCACCTGGCATATCGGCGCTCGATCTCTACGAGGCCGAGTTCGATGCGCTGGAGGCGGCGAAATTCAATATCGGCAACACAGCGGCGGAACCCAACTTCTTCTGGATCGATCTTTTGAGCGAGCCGGTCGAGCGGCGCTATGACGCCATCGCCATGAACCCGCCCTTCCATCGCAGCCGGGCGGCCGAGCCCGAGATCGGCGCCGGCATGATCCGCGCCGCGGCAAAGGCGCTGAAGCCGGGCGGTCGGCTGTTCATGGTGGCGAACCGCCAGCTTCCCTACGAGCCGGTGCTGGCGGCCGCCTTCTCCAGCCATGCCGAGATCGCCCGCGACGGCATGTTCAAGATTTTCGCGGCGCGCCGCTGAAGGCGGAGTTCACGGGACCAATGCATGTCGCGCAAAAGTGCGCAGCGGTTTTGCGATAACGACATGCATAAACAAGAACTTAAAGCGCGTCGCATGAATCCATTCAAACGCGACGCGCTTTAAGGCATCTTCTGCGGCCGAAATTAAATTACTCTCGTCCGCTGTCGGTCCGCTTCAGCTCGTCGAGCGCCGGCATCGAGACGATGTGGTAGCCGGAATCGACATAGTGGATTTCGCCGGTGACGCCCGACGACAGGTCGGACAGCAGATAGAGCGCGGAACCACCGACTTCGTCGATGGTCACTGTGCGGCGCAGCGGCGAGTTGCGCTGCTGGTAGGAAAACATGTGGCGTGCGTCGGAAATCCCGGCGCCGGCCAGTGTCCGCACCGGTCCGGCGGATATGCCGTTCACCCTGATGCCGCGCGGGCCGTAGTCGTTGGCGAGATAGCGGACGCTGGCTTCAAGCCCGGCCTTGGCGACGCCCATGACGTTGTAGTTCGGCATGACGCGGACCGAACCGGCATAGGTCAGCGTGATCATCGAGCCGCCGTCCCTCATCAGCGCGGCCGCATGACGGGCGACCTCGGTGAAGGAGTAGCAGGAGATGACCATGGTGCGGACGAAATTGTCGCGGCTGGTGTCGGCGTAAAGGCCTTTCAGCTCGTTCTTGTCGGAAAAGCCGATGGCGTGGACGACGAAGTCCAGGCCGCCCCAGGCCTCGCCCAAGGTCTCGAAGGTAGCGGCAACCGATGCGCTGTCCTCGACGTCGCAAGGCACGACCAGCGAGGAGCCGAGCTTGTCGGCGAGCGGCTTGACCCGGCGCCCGAAGGCTTCGCCCTGATAGGTGAAGGCGAGTTCCGCCCCATGTTCGGACAGTTTCCGGGCGATGCCCCAGGCGATCGAATGGTCGTTGGCGACACCCATGACAAGCCCGCGCTTGCCCTTCATCAATCCGTCCATGGTCGGCTGTCCTTATGCGGAATAGCGCTGGAAAATCAGCGTTGCGTTGGTGCCGCCGAAACCGAACGAGTTGGACAGGACGGTGTCGATCCTGGCATCGTCGATGCGCTCTCGCACGATCGGCATGCCCTCGAATTCCGGATCGAGCTGCTCGATGTGGGCGCTCTCGCCGATGAAGCCGCCTTGCATCATCAGGATCGAGTAGATCGATTCCTGCACGCCGGCCGCACCCAGCGAATGGCCGGTCAGCGATTTCGTCGAGGTGATGAACGGCATGTTTTCGCCGAACACCTCGCGGATCGCGCCCATTTCCCTGGAATCGCCGACCGGCGTCGAGGTGCCGTGCGTGTTGATGTAGTCGACCGGCGAAGAGACGGTCGCCAGCGCCTGCCGCATGCAGCGCACCGCGCCTTCGCCCGAGGGCGCCACCATGTCGTAGCCGTCCGAGGTCGCGCCATAGCCGACGACCTCGGCGTAGATCTTGGCGCCGCGCGCCTTGGCGTGCTCGAGCTCTTCCAGCACCAGCACGCCGGCGCCGCCGGCAATGACGAAGCCGTCGCGATCGACGTCATAGGCGCGCGAGGCAGCCGATGCTCGGTCGTTGAACTTGGAGGACATGGCGCCCATCGCATCGAACAGGTCCGACATCGTCCAGTCGAGGTCCTCATGGCCGCCGGCGAAGACCATGTCCTGCTTGCCCCACTGGATCAGTTCGTAGCCATTGCCGATGCAATGCGCCGAGGTCGAGCAGGCCGAAGAGATCGAATAATTGACGCCGTGGATCTTGAACCAGGTGGCGAGCGTCGCCGAAGCGGTCGACGACATCGCCTTCGGCACCGCGAACGGGCCGATGCGCTTGGGGCTGCCGTTCTTGAGCGTGGTTTCAGCGGCTTCGACGATGGTTCTGGTCGATGGTCCGCCCGATCCCATGACGATGCCGGTGCGCTCATTGGTGATCTCGTTCTCGCCAAGTCCAGCGTCCACGATTGCCTGGTCCATGGCGACATGGTTCCAGGCCGCACCTTGCGACAGGAAGCGCATGGCGCGGCGATCGATCAGCGCCGAGGGGTCGAGCGTCGGCGCTCCCCAGACCTGGCAGCGGAAGCCGTGTTCGGCGAAGGAATCGGAGAAGCTGATGCCGGATCTGGCATCATGCAGCGAGGCCTGCACCTCGTTGGCATTGTTGCCGATCGACGACACGATGCCGAGGCCTGTCACTACGACCCGTCTCATTCGCAACTCCTTCCAGCGCATGAACCCGAAACCTGCCGGACCGAAACCTGCCGGACAAGAATGCGCAAATTAAGTTCTACAGCTTCCTTTGCGCCTCCCGCGGACTCGCCGCGCTGCGCAGGCGCCGGTCAGGCGGCGGCCGATTGCTTGGACAGACCCACCTTGAGATCCGTTGCTGCGTATATGGGTTCGCCATCCGCCTTCAGCCAGCCGTCGGCGATACCCAGCACCAGCCGGCCGCGCATCACGCGCTTGAAATCCACGCCATATTCTACCTTCTTGACCGACGGCGTCACCATGCCTTTGAATTTCACTTCGCCGGTCGACAGCGCCATGCCCTTGCCCGGCTCGCCGAGCCAGCCAAGGTAGAATCCCGTCAATTGCCACATGGCGTCGAGGCCCAGGCACCCCGGCATGATCGGGTTGCCGATAAAGTGGCAGGCGAAAAACCACAGGTCCGGCTTGATGTCGAATTCGGCGCGGATGAAGCCCTTGTCGAAGGCGCCGCCGGTCTCGCTGATTTCGGTGATGCGGTCGAACATCAGCATCGGCGGATAGGGGAGCTGGGCGTTTCCAGGTCCGAACAGCTCGCCGCGGGCGCAGGCAAGCAGTTCCTCGTAATCGTAGCTGGATTTCGAAACCGCCATCAGTCTCCGTCCCCAATAATCGTCCGGGCGGTAGCGCGCCCTTGTCGTTGGTTTCCTAACACAATCTATTTCCGGCCGGAAACCGGCGTTTGCGCTTAACCTGCCCGCCTGCCGGGGTCAATGCGCGCTATTGATCGTATTCGGCCGACAGAATATATGTCGGGTTATGTCCAGGTTCGGTCAATGTTGGTTTTTTGCCGCTCTGGGCAGCTCTTGAGGCGAAACTTGAGCTTGGACGGATAGATGGATCTGGGCTGCCGGAAGGAAAATGTCGCTGTGGACAAGCGGGTTCGCGAAGCTGGCCTGAGGCCGACGCGTCAGCGCATTGCGCTGGCCGATCTGCTTTTTGCCAAAGGCGACCGCCATCTGTCGGCCGAGGAACTGCACGAGGAGGCGATCGCCGCCGGCGTGCCGGTATCGCTCGCCACCGTCTACAACGCCCTTCATCAATTCACCCAGGCGGGCCTTCTGCGCATCCTGGCCGTCGAGGGGTCGAAGACCTACTTCGACACCAACACCTCCGATCACCATCATTTCTACATTGAGGGCGAAAACAGGATTTTCGACATCGCCAGCGGTCCTGTCACGGTTTCCAACCTGCCGGAGCCACCGGAGGGGATGGAGATCGCCAATGTCGATATCGTCGTGAGGCTGCGCCCGAAACGCTGCGAGTGATCGGCGCTTTTACGCATGTCGTTATCGCAAAACGCGCACTTTTGCGCGACATGCCCGTCATCCCGAACCGACATGAAGAGGTCAGTCCTTGACCCGTTCGCCCGGATAGGCGCCCCAGACCAGCGACTGGGCGAGCCAGCCGGTGTGGCCACTGAAGGTCATTTCGCACCACTGGCCGTCACAAGACTTGATCGTGCCCATGGCGCCAGGCTCGACGATTGCGACGATGCCGGCATCCTTTTGCGGGTCGTCGAGTAGGTTGATTCGGGCATCTTTGCCGCGCTGCCAGGGTGCTACGATCGCCGTGCGGCGACCGGAAAGCAGCGACTGGTTGATCCAGCCTTCCGAGCCATCGGCATCGCGCACACGACGCCAGGTGTCGAATTCCTGGATGATCTCCATCGGCAGGCCGGGCTTCATATACATCCAGTCGACGGAATAGTTGACGCCTGGTCCGACGCGGGAGTTGACGCGGCCGGCTTTCAGGCTGACGAAGCGCGGCAGCGGCAGGCCGCTCGGCCCGAGCGTGACGCTCTGGGTCGGTGCTGCCGCATTCTGTGCCGCCACATCCGGGGAATAAAGCAAAGCGCCGAGAAATGCTGCGCTGAGGGCCAGGCGGAGCGACGCGAAACCAGACACTTTCGTTCCCTTTCGGCGCCGGCTCATCGGCCCTGGCGCCCCTTTTTCTTTGTCTTCGGCGGAACCTCTTGTTACATGGAGAACTGGCACCGCGACCGGCCTGCAGTTTCGCCTGTCTTGGTTAAAGAGGTCTCAACGAGGTCGGGTTCGAGGAAACAATGGTAGGCAGAAAAAGGCCCCTCGTCGTCATCACGCGCAAGCTGCCCGACCCGGTCGAGACCCGCATGCGTGAGCTGTTCGACGCCCGGCTGAATGTCGAAGACCGGCCGATGACGCAGCCGGAACTGGTCGCGGCGGTCAAGGAAGCCGACGTGCTGGTGCCGACCATAACCGATCAAATCGACGCGGCGCTGATCGCCCAGGCCGGCGACAACCTCAAGCTGATCGCCAATTTCGGCAACGGCGTCGACAAGATCGACGTGTCAGCGGCAGCGAAGAAGGGCATTACCGTCACCAACACGCCGAACGTTTTGACCGAAGATACCGCCGACATGACCATGGCGCTGATGCTGGCGGTGCCGCGGCGGCTGGCGGAAGGCGCCAATGTGCTGACCGGCGACAAGAAATGGGCCGGCTGGTCGCCGACCTGGATGCTCGGCCGGCGTATCTGGGGCAAACGCCTCGGCATTGTCGGCATGGGCCGCATCGGCACCGCCGTCGCCCGACGGGCCAAGGCCTTTGGCCTGTCGATCCACTATCACAACCGCCATCGCGTGCTTGCCGCGGTCGAGGATGAGCTGGAGGCGACCTATTGGGAAAGCCTCGACCAGATGCTTGCCCGCATGGACATCATATCGGTCAATTGTCCGTCGACGCCGGCGACCTTCCATCTGCTTTCGGCGCGGCGGCTGGCGCTTCTGCAACCGTCCGCTTACATCGTCAACACGGCGCGCGGCGACATCATCGACGAGGACTCTCTGGTCAAGCTGATCCAGGACGGCAAGATCGCCGGCGCCGGGCTCGATGTCTATGAGCATGAGCCGGCGCTGAACAGCAAATTGCTGAAGCTCGCCGCCAAGGGCAAGGTCGTGCTGTTGCCGCATATGGGATCGGCGACGCTCGAAGGCCGCATCGACATGGGCGAGAAGGTGATCATCAACATCCGCGCCTTCTTCGATGGCCATCGGCCGCCGGATCGCGTGCTGCCGCTGCGGACGTGACCGGCTACCATCGTAAGTTAGAGTAGGCTTACGAAAGCACCTTGCGCATGGTGATCGAGGTCGGTCGGTCATAGCCACTGTGCGCCGTCCGTTCCGTTTCGCGAAAGCCGAGGCGGGCAAAGGCCGCGTGATTCGCGGTCAATTCGATCCGCGTCTGAAGCTCGATCGCAGACTTGCCGCGGTTGCGGGCAAAATTCTCGACAGCTTGCATCAGCCGCCTGGCAATGCCTTGTCCCTGAAAGTCCGGTTCGACCGCGAGCTTTCCGACATAGAAATCGTTGGCCCGCTCCAGGACAAAAACGCAGCCGACAATCCTGCCGCCCTTCAGCGCCGCAAAGCCCGTCTCTTGCCGGACCTTGTCCCGGAGATTTTCGACCGTGAGCCGATGCGCCGAGGATGGCGGATCGATGACGCCGTCCATGGCAGCGAAGGCGCGCATAATCAGCGCCAGCACCTCGTCCCAACGGTCGAAATCGGCCGGAAGCTGCGCGACGGAATCCAGGCTGCCCAAAATCTAGCTGCGCCTGTAGCGGATCGTGTCGAAGCGCGCTGCCAACGCATCGTAAAGCAGCAGCCGGCCGACCAGCGGCTCGCCGATGCCGGCGATCAGCTTGATCGCCTCCATGGCCTGCAGCGTGCCGACGACGCCGGTCAGCACGCCGAGCACGCCGGCCACGGCGCAGGATGGCATCAGGCCCGGCGGCGGCGGTTCCGGAAACAGATCGCGATAACTCGGATTCGGCCTGCCGTCCGTGCCGGTCTCGAACGGTTTCAGTACGGTCACCGAGCCGTCGAAGCGGCCGACGGCGGCATGGACCAGCGGCCGCTTTTCCGCAGCGCAGGCGTCGGCCACCGCATAACGGGTTTCGAAATTGTCGGAGCCGTCGACGACGATGTCATAACCGGCGACAAGGGCAGGGGCGTTGTCCGCCGTCAGTCTGAGATTGTGCAGTTCCACGGCGACGTTGGGGTTGATGCGGGCGATCGCCGCCTTGGCGCTGTCGGTCTTTGCCATGCCGACAGCGCCGGTGCCGTGGATCACCTGCCTTTGCAGGTTCGACAGCGAGACGCTGTCGTCGTCGACGATGCCGAGTGTGCCAACGCCGGCTGCGGCAAGATATTCAAGCACCGGCGCTCCCAGCCCGCCGGCGCCGATGACCAGGACGCGAGCCCGCTTCAGTCGCTGCTGGCCGGCGCCGCCGATCTCGGGCAGCACGATGTGGCGGGCGTAGCGTTCGAGTTCTTCGTTGGTGAGCGCGGTGGTGATCATCGCCAGACCATATAGGGGGTGAATAGTGAATGGTGAATGGTGAATAGTGAGTGGTGAGTAGCTGGTAGCAAGTAGCGGGGGACAGTGGACAGTGGACAGTGGACAGTGAAGTGAGGGTGCACTCACTACCATTCACCATTCACCATTCACCATTCACCATTCACCATTCACCATTCACCATTCACCATTCACCATTCACCATTCCCTACTCCCTACTCACTACCCCATGATCGACGGTCAAAAACTGCGCGCGTCCGTTGAGACTGGAAAACAGCGCCGCATCGGTCCCGGTCATGAAAGCCTGGCAATTCAGCTCTTCGAGGATCGAGAACAGCGCGGCGCGTCGGCCCGCGTCGAGATGGGCGGCGATCTCGTCGAGCAGCAGGATCGGCGTCATGCCAGACATCTCGCCGGTCAGCCGGGCGTGCGACAGGACCATGCCGACCAGCAGCGCCTTCTGCTCGCCGGTCGAGCAGAGTTCGGCCGGCATCGCCTTTGGCCGGTGCCGTACCACGAGATCCGACCGGTGCGGCCCGTCGAGCGTGCGCCCGGCGGCGCGGTCGCGATCGCGCGCTTCGGCAAGAGTGCGGCGGAACCGCTCCTCGACATCGACAGCCGCGCTGGTTGCGACCTCGCTTTCCAGTGCGCCGGACAGGCCGATGTCGGCTTGCGGAAACGGACCGGAGCTTGGCAGCCTGTCGATCATGGCGGCGAGCAGGCGCACCAGTTCGGCACGCGCCGCGGCAATCGCCACACCAGTTTCGGCCATTTGCGTCTCGATCGCATCGAACCAGGCGCCGTCGCGCGAGCCTTCGGCGAGCAGTCGATTGCGGCCGCGCATCGCTTTTTCGTAGTCGAGCGCGCGCTGGCCGTGGCCCGGATCGATCGCCATCACCTGCCGGTCGAGAAAGCGCCGCCGATCTGCGGCCGGCCCGGTGAACAATGCATCCATCGCCGGTGTCAGCCAGACGACGCGCAGCCATTCCAGCATGTCCTCCGCCGAGCGCGCCGCCGCGCCGTTGATCCGCACCCGCCGGCCGCTCTCGGCGGCGTCGCCGCCTGCGATGCCGGTGCCGATCTCGACCGGGCCGTCCGGCCCATCGAGCCGGGCATGGATGGCAAAGCCGCCGTCGCCGCCTTCGCGCGCCACGTCGGCATAAGGCGCACGGCGCAGGCCGCGCCCCGGCGTCAGCAGGGAAATCGCCTCCAGCAGATTGGTTTTGCCGGCACCATTGTTACCGGAAAAAACCACAGGGCCGGGATCGAGATCGATCGACAGTGTTGTGTAATTGCGGAAATTGGTAAGCGAAAGCTTACTTATGTGAGTCTGCTGATCGCGCTCAGGCTGCTTCGCAACTCCGGTCATGACAGCAAGATGGCCTCGTTCCGGCCTAAAGCGCGCCGCGTTTGACCGGCCTCATGCGACGCGCTTTAGGTTGTTGTTTTATGCATGTCGTTATCGCAAAACCGCTGCACACTTTTGCGCGACATGCATCAGACCCGCATCGGCATCAGCACGTAGAGCGTGGTTTCGTCGGCCATGTCGTGGATCAGCGTTGGCGAGCCGGCATCCGCCAGCATGAATTTTGCCTCGGTGCCGGTCAACTGGGCGGCGACGTCGAGCAGATATTTGGCGTTGAAGCCGATTTCGATCGCGTCGGACGAATAATCCGCGGCCAGTTCCTCCGTGGCGCTGCCCGAATCCGGATTGTTGACAGCAAGCGTGACCTGGCCTTCTCCAATCGAAAGCTTCACCGCCCGGCCGCGTTCGGACGAAATGGTCGAGACGCGGTCGACGGCGGCGGCGAAACTCTGGCGGTCGATGATCAGCTTCTTGTCGTTGCCGGTCGGGATCACCCGCTGATAGTCCGGGAAGGTGCCGTCGATCAGCTTCGAGGTCAAGACGACGCTGCCGATGGTGAAGCGGATCTTGGTGTCGGACAATTCGGTGGTCACCGCGATATCAGGGTCATCGACGAGCTTTTGCAGTTCGCTGACCGTCTTGCGCGGAATGATGATGCCCGGCATGCCTTCCGATCCTGCCGGCGCGTCGATCTCGGCGCGCGCCAGCCGATGGCCGTCGGTCGCTACCGAGCGCAGCTTCAGCCTGCCGTCGGCGTCATGCGTGTGCAGGTAGATGCCGTTCAGGTAGTAGCGCGTCTCTTCGGTGGAGATGGCGAATTGGGTCTTCTCGATCAGGCCCTTGAGCGCGACCGAATCGAGCCGGAAGATATGCGAGAACGATCCGGCCGAAAGCTCCGGGAAATCGGATTGCGGCAGGCACTGGAGGCGGAAGCTCGAGCGGCCCGAGGTCACCGTCATGGCGTTGCCGTCCTCGTCGGTCTTCAGCATCACCTCCGCGCCGTCGGCGAGCTTGCGCACGATGTCGTAGAGCAGATGCGCCGGAACCGTCGTCGCCCCGCCGCGCTCGACCTTGGCGGGCGTGGCTTCGGTCACTTCCAGGTCGAGGTCGGTCGCCTTCATTTCAAGGGTGGCGCCTTCGGCGCTCAGCAGCACGTTCGACAGGATCGGTATGGTGTTGCGCCGCTCGACCACGCGATGAACGTGGTTGAGCGACTTCAGGAGATTTGACCGTTCCAGGATAACACGCATGACGAAACAGGCTCGCTTGAATGAATGAGCGGGTCTCCGGCAAGCGGCAACCCGCGAAAGGTCTGAACAGGCTCAGAATCTGCACAAACTGACAGGAAAAAACCGGTGAACGCAAGCCCGTGCTGACGGTTCGGGCCGGTTACACGGGCTTTCCCAGGATAAAACTGGGCAAGCCCGCAAGCCAATGCTCGTCGCCCAAAAGTATGCCCTCGGGTCAGGCCCGAGGGTGCGCAGCGGTTTTGCGGCAACGACGTGCATAAGGACGAAGATAACAAGCGCGTCGCGGCCATCCAGACGCGACACGCCTTTGTTTTTCAGGCCGGTCAGGCCTGGTCGTTGATCAGTCTTCTCAGCAATTCGAGTTCCTGCGCCAGCGTGTTGTCGACGCCTGAAAGATCCTCGATCTTGCGCACGGCGTGCAGCACCGTCGTATGGTCGCGGCCACCGAAACGCCGCCCGATCTCCGGCAAGGAGCGCGGTGTCATCACCTTCGACAGGTACATGGCGACCTGCCGCGGCTTGACGATGGTGCGGGTGCGCCGGTTGGACAGAAGTTCCGTCTTCGACACATTGTAGTGGCGCGCGACGATGCGCTGGATGTCCTCGATGCGCACCCGCTTCGGCTCGCCCGAACGATAGATGTGGCCGAGGATCTCATCGATGCGGTCGATGGTGATCTGCGGTTCGAACGACTGGCGGAACAGAAGCTGGTTAAACGCACCTTCGAGTTCACGCCCGCTGCCGGTCACCGTGCGGGCGACATGGTTGAGGATCTCCTCCGAGATGTCGAGCGATTGATCGTCGGCCTTGGCGGTGGCAAGGCGCAGCTTGAGCATGCCGATCCGCATGGCGAAATCCGGTGCCGACATTTCGAGCGCGACGCCGCCGTTGAGGCGCGAGCGGACGCGGGGCTCCAGTGATTCCAGTTCCGACGGCGGCCGGTCGGCGGCGACCACCACCTGCTTGGCGCTGTCGAGCAGCATGTTGATCAGATGGCAGAATTCATGCTGGATCGACTTGCCTTGCAGGAACTGCATGTCGTCGATGATGAGGAGGTCGATGTCGCGCAATTGTTCCTTCAGCGTCAGCGCGTTGTTGTCGCGGATCGCGGTGGCAAACCGCCACATGAAATATTCGGCCGTGAGATAGACGACGCGCGATTTCGGATTCTGCTTCAGCGATTCCGCCGCGATCGCCTGCAGCAGGTGCGTCTTGCCCAGCCCCACCGTCGCGTGCAGAAACAGCGGATTGAAGCGCACCGCGCTCGACTGCGATTCCGCCACCGCCTTGGCGGCGGCGAAGGCCACCCGGTTCGACGGTCCCTCGATGAAGGAGCCGAACGTGTAGCGCGGGTCAAGCGGCGAACCGAGCACATTGTGCCGGAACTCGGTCTCGGCAGGCATTCCCGGGCGAGGTGCCGGTACCCGCTCCACCCTGCCGGGGGCCGCTGTTCCCGCGGCCAGCGCCGTTTGCGCTTGCCTGGTCATCTTGCGCGCCGGGGCCACTTCGGGCTCGACGCCGTTGCGCCCCGGGCGGGTAGCGGTGCGCACGACGATCTCGATCTTGAGGATTTCAGGATCCTCGTGTTTCCACAGCTCGGCGATGAGGTCGAGGTAGTGGCCGTTGATCCACGAGCGCAGGAAGGCGGTGGGCACCGAGATGCGGACAATGCCCCGGGACGCCTCGGCGACCTTCATGCGCCCGAACCAGCTCGAATAGACTTCGGTTCCCAGACGCGCCTTCAACTGGGCCTTGACCCGGTCGAACTTTTGTTCCGCGTCGATGGAAGCCGACATAGCGTCCCCTCCGGTTAAGGTCCCAGGGAATGGGAGGTCGCCCGTAAGCTCCCTTTCGATGCCGCTCTGCATGATCGAGTTCCTTGTCCTTTTGTACCTTTTTCCGCCGGGAATGCGCCTCCTGCATCCATGTTTCCGGCGACCGTGTCCTCACAGCGACACCATCGCCGCCGCCGGCAGCTGATGTCGCCTCATTGTCGGGGAACCGGCGCCGGCTCCTCGGAGCCAGCCCGCTTTGGTCATGTCAGGGCAATACAATTCCGCCCGGCGAAACGCCGGCGCGTGATTGATCTGCCATGTACAATTACGCCATTCCCCTACCGTATCGAAAAGGCAAACCAAACCCGTACGCGGAGATGATCCGCGTCATGAATTCTGCCATTTTGTGCTGGCCGATTCAGGCTGGGTTAAGGGCCAACGGCCCGTCCCTCTCGATAGACAGACCTTAGCGAAATCGCTGTGGATAGGGCAAGGCCACGACTAACGGATTTTTAAGGAATGTGGTTAGCGCAAACCGGTTCGGAGCCTGCGTTGCACTGGCTTGTTTTGACAAACCCATTGTGATTCAAACCCTTTTCCGGCGAATGTGAAAAAGGCCGCGTCGCGCGAAATTTTATCAAATAATTTTCTTGACAGGCAATTGTCCCCCATCCCTCGCACCCGATGTGAACAAGCTGTGGATGACCGTCCGCAACCGTTTGAAAAATATAGGTGATTTTCGACAGTTGATATTTTCGCCGTGAACGCTTTCAGCGGCTGCGCCTGTCAGCCGGCATGTATATGCCGGCAAAGCAATTCGAACTTCGAAATCGTGCGGGGTGTTGCTTGCGGGCTTTCTTTTTAAGTACTTGCCGGCAAACGAAAAAACCCGGCACGAGCGGCCGGGTCTGAAAAGGACAAGTTTAGTAAAGGTATATCAGCCCGGATATCCGGGTTAGGCCGACAACACCTTGAGGCGCTGGGCCAGGCGCGACACCTTACGGGATGCCGTATTCTTGTGCACCACGCCCTTGCTCGCGGCGCGCATCAATTCCGGCTCAGCCACCTTGAAAGCAGCCTGCGCGGCCGCCTTGTCGCCCGAGGCGAGCGCCTCTTCGACCTGGCGGATGTAGGTCCGCACGCGCGAGCGGCGGTTCTTGTTGATCGCCGTACGGCGGGCGATCTTGCGCGTTGCCTTTTTGGCCGAGGAGGTATTGGCCATGATGCCTCTCTTCTGATCTGGTGGGCGCATGCGGGATGCCGCAAGGCGCAAAAAATAAACGGGCAGCCACAGGGCCGCCTCGGTTGGTGCGGCTTATAGTTCAGCTTTTCCGGCGCGTCAACGCTGCTTCGCCTTCTTTTTGGGCCGCTGCTGTCGCTCGCTCCCGGCTGATGTCGTCGCCATCTACCAGTTCGAGAAATTTGGCTAGCGGTTCGAGAAATTTGGCTTCCGCTTATCGACAAAGGCCGCCATGCCTTCCTTCTGGTCATCGAGTGCAAACAGTGAGTGAAACAGCCGGCGCTCGAACCGCAGCCCCTCGGCCAGTGTCGTTTCATAGGCGCGGTTGACGGCCTCTTTCGCCATCATCACCGACGGCAGCGAAAAATCGGCTATCTTGGCCGCCGCCTTCAACGCCTCCTCGAGCAATTCGCCAGCGGGCACGACACGCGACACCAGGCCGCAACGCTCGGCTTCCGCCGCATCCATCATCCGTCCGGTCAGGCACATGTCCATCGCCTTCGACTTGCCGACGAAACGGGTCAGGCGCTGCGATCCGCCCATGCCCGGCATGACGCCGAGCGTGATCTCGGGCTGGCCGAACCTGGCGTTGTCGGCGGCGATGATGAAATCGCACATCATCGCCAGTTCGCAGCCGCCGCCGAGCGCATAGCCGGCCACCGCCGCGATGACGGGCTTGCGCACTCGGGTGAGCTCTTCCCAGCCGATAAAGAAATCCTGCACATAGGCGTCGACAAAGGAGATCGCCTGCATTTCCTTGATGTCGGCACCTGCCGCGAAGGCTTTTTCGGAGCCGGTGATGACCATCGCGCCGATGTCGGCATTCGCGCAGAAGCCGTTCACGGCCACGACCACGTCCGCCAGGACCTGCGAGTTCAGCGCATTGAGCGCCTTCGGCCGGTTCAGCGTGATCAGCCCTACCTTGCCGCGGGTTTCGACGATAATCGTTTCATAGGCCATGACTGTATCTCCTCACTAGGTCATCTCCTTGCATCAGGCATCGTTCACCCTGGCACCTGGCGTACACCCCCACCTAAGTCACAACTGACAGCTCCGGCAATAGAAGGTGGAACGCCCGCTTTGCACGATGCGCTCTATATGGCCGCTGCAGCCGTGCTTGGAGCAGGGCTCGCCCTCGCGATCATAGACCGCGAACGAATGCTGGAAATAGCCTAGGGACCCGTCGGTCTGCACATAGTCGCGCAGCGACGATCCGCCGGCGGCGATCGCATCGGCGATCACCGCGCGGATTGCTTCGGCCAGGGCGTCGCGCTGCTGTTTGGCCTTCTTTCCAGGCTTTGCGATGGTGCCTGCCTCGCGCAACGGCGACAGGCCGGCGCGCCACAACGCCTCCGACACATAGATATTGCCGAGCCCGGCGATCAGCCGCTGATCGAGAAGTGCTGCCTTTAGCGGCGACTTCCGGCCTTTCAGCAGCGAGGCGAGCAGCTCGCCGTCCAACGCATTGCCTGTCGGCTCGACGCCAAGCCCCGCCAGCATCGGATGCGTGTCAGGCGCTCCTTCGGAAAACAGCATGAAGCCGAAACGGCGCGGATCGTTGAAGGTCACCCGGGACCGGGCGCCTTGGGGAGAGACGACATGGAAGACGACATGGTCGTGTACCGCGCTTTTCGGGCGCTCATGATAGAACGCGCCCAGCATTTCGCTGCTGTCGGGCATTTCGCTGCCATCAGACGTTTCGATGCGGAACGAGCCTGACATGCCGAGATGGCAGATCAGCACCGGACCGCCTTCCAGGTGCATCGTCAGGTATTTGGCCCGGCGGCCGAGCGCCGTAATCGTCTTGCCGGTCAGCCTCTCCAGGAATTTTTCGGGAAACGGAAAGCGCAGGTCGGGCCGGCGCGCCTCGACGCGGGCGATGCGGGCGCCTTCCAGAACCGGCTGCAGGCCCCGCCGCACCGTTTCGACCTCAGGCAACTCAGGCATGGCCGCCTATCGCTGTGTAGAAGGAGGTGCCGTGACGGCCGCGAGCCAACCAAAGATGCTCGGCGACGGTTTCACCGATGTCGGCGAACGTCGTTCTCAACCCGATGTCGCCGCCAAAGCCCGGTCCGGTGCCGATCACCGGAATGCGTTCGCGCGTATGATCGGTGCCGTGCCAGGTCGGATCGTTGCCATGGTCGGCCGTGAGGATGAGAAGGTCGCCTTCCCTCAGCCGTGCAAGCGCCTCCGGCAGCCGCCGGTCGAAGGCCTCGAGCGCGGCGGCATAGCCGGCAACGTCGCGCCGATGGCCGAACTCGGTGTCGAAATCGACGAAATTGGCGAAGACGAGATCGCCGTCGCCCGCGTCGTCCATCGCGCCGAGCGCTTTGTCGAACATCGCCATGTTGCCGGCGGCCTTGCGCACTTCCGAAATGCCGCGATGGGCGAAGATGTCGCCGATCTTGCCGACCGCGATGACCCGGCTGCCGCGCGCCGTCAGCCGGTCGAGCAGGGTCGGTTCGGGCGGCGGCACCGAATAGTCCCGGCGGTTGTGCGTCCGTTCGAAGCTGGCGGCGGTTTCGCCAATGAAAGGCCGCGCGATCACCCGTCCGATGTTCAGGGGATCGACCAGCCTGCGCACCACCTTGCAGAATTCGTAGAGCCGCTCCAGGCCGAAGTGAACTTCATGCGCGGCGATCTGCAGGACGGAGTCGACCGAAGTGTAGCAGATCGGCTTGCTGGTGCGGACATGCTCCTCGCCGTACCGCTCGATGATCTCCGTGCCCGGAGCATGGCAATTGCCGAGAATGCCCGGCACCTTTCCTTCGCGAATGATCGCTTCGGTCAGGTCGGCTGGAAAGGCGGGAACTGTGTCCGGGAAATAGCCCCAGTCGAAGCGGACCGGCAAGGCGGCGATTTCCCAATGGCCTGACGGCGTGTCCTTGCCGCTGGAAATCTCCTGCGCCGCGCCGTGGAAGGCTGAGGCAAGCAGGCCGCCGCTGTCGAAGCAGAATCCTGTCGCGGTTTTCGCCGCGCGCCCCAGGCCGAGCGAGAGCATGTTGGGTACGAAAAGCGGGCCTTTGCGCAGCCCCTCGCGATCCGCCCGGCCTTCCGCGCAGGCTTCAGCGATATGTCTGAACGTGTTGGAACCGGTGTCGCCATAGCGGTCGGCGTCGGCCGCGCCGCCGATGCCGAAGGAATCGAGAACAAAAAGGAAGGCGCGCGCCATTGCAGGGGTTCATTATTATCGTTTGTCTGTCCGCCCAGACATAGGCGGCCGCGCGGGCATTGGCAATTCGGAACCAGACGGCTGTGTGCACATCCGGGCGCGATGGTAGAATTGTCACCGGCATCGGCGTGGATCGACGAAAACGAGAGGGAACTCACATGCGACATGCAAGGCATCCGCGGCTATCGTGCGCCTTGTGTCAGGCCGATAGCAATGGCGATCGGGCGCCGTCGTTCAGCAGGTGTCGCAGGTAATCGTCGGGCTCCTGCGGGGCCTGAGATAATAAGTTTCGCCCATCGATATCGAGTTGAAAGCCGAACTGAAGCCAAGCCGCTTTTCACTATCCGCCGACCAGGTGATGATCGGCTCGTATCCCAGATTGCTTTCGACGCGAACGAGAAACGTGCCCTTGACCTCGAGCTGCGGTGCAACCGTGGTGACGGAGTTTTTGGCGGCGCCGGCGCTGAAGGCATCGCCGACCATCTTGCGTGACCAAGCGACCAGCACCCGCGGCGTCGGCTCGTTCGTGACCTCTATTGCGGTGATGGTGATTTCCGGGGTCGATCGGTTGTACGGCTGAAGGGTGGAGTTGCCGATCTGCATGATCGCATCGAGTTCGGCCGGCGTGACGGTCTGCTGCTGGGTGACGAGATCCGCCACCATGCTGCCGATGCGACTGACCTTCTTGTTGGTCTCGATGGCTTGCGAGGCTTCCATGGTCAAGAAGTACATCATCAGCAGGACGGGCACGATGAAGGCAAACTCAACCGCCGCGACACCGCGGCGATCACGGCAGAACCGTATGGCTTTCGCGCATATCCCAGCGGTCCTCATATGTGCCCCCGCACGCCCCATGCTATCGTCCTTTTCCCACGCAGCGGTTTGCATTTTCAGTCGTCGAACGGCTCGTTCTTCCAGGTCATCGATGCGAAATGCAGCGTGTTGCCGTCTTTCAGATTGGCCATCGACTTGGCCATGAAATCGGTCATGACGGGCCATTTGTAAAAAACCCGCAGCATGTTTATCGATTCAGCCAAGCCCGGGGATACCGTAAAAGTCGAGGGGGTCGTACCGGTCAACGCGATTTCGCCGTCTTGGATATTGAAGCCCGCCTGGGCCGCAGCGGCGAAGCTCGGATACGCGCGCAGATCCACTTCCAATCCCGGGCAGTCCTTGGCGACCATGATCTCCAGCCGGCTGCAGATCATGGACTTCAGCGTCGCCTCGGTCACGTTGGCCTGCCTTATCTGGCCAGTCCGCAGCTGGCGCGCGACATCGTCGGTGATATTGGCCATCACCTCTTGCCCGGCAAATGAAATGCAGCTCTCCAGTATGGCAAAGACGAGGAGCGCAAATGGCACCGCAAGCATCGCGAACTCCAGAGCGGTGCTGCCGCGCCGGTCGCCAAGGAAGCGCGCTGAAAGGCTTGATCGTCCTGCTTTGCTCATGTCCCGTGCCTGCCGATCCCTTAGGGGGTGTCGGGCAACATTAGCGCAAACCCATTGAAGTGCGGTTTTGATGATCGTTAAATTCGAAGGGGAGGTTTTAACAGGCCGATAACCGAAGCGGCTTTTTCAGCGAGACGAAACGGTCGGGTCGCTTACTGGCCGGCGCTCATCTCGGCTTCCGAGGTCTTCTCCGCCTCGCTTTTATATGAGCTTTCGCAATACGGCGTGCACGACATGGTCTGTATTTCGGCGCGTCGATAGATGCGCACCGAGGACGCGTCCTGTCGCACGACGGTGATCTGCTCGTCGACGATCGGACGGCCCTCCTGATCGAGGACGACGAGATTGGTGACGCCGAAGCCCTTGCCCGTCAGCACGATCGTCGAAGCATCCTGCACCGAGGCGTCGGCGATCGCCGGATTGCCGACGACGATCGTATCGGCAACGCGCGACAATTTGACGATCTTCGCCTGGTTCATGGTGACCTCGATGCCGGCGCCGGCCTTGGCCGGCACGATAAGAGCCGTGGCGGCAAGCAGCGCGGCAAACGGAAAGGACGATCTCGGCCCGGTCATTGAAGCGCTCCACGGCGGCAATTTGCTCAACGGAACATGAACGAGATTGGTGAAGCAAGGGTTAAGCGGAGGGGAGCTGTGAAGATGTAGGCTCGGCAGTTTGATCGCCTGGGAGCTGGGATCGCCAGGAGCGGCCCGCCCTCTCCTAGTTCCTCTGCACAGGCCACCATGCCTTCGTCATCCCAGGGTCTGCGCCGCGTCGCTTCGCTCCTTGCTTCGCCCTAGGATGACGAAGTCGTGGTGGTTTATGCCAATCGCCAGCGTTGGAGATTTGGCTGCCCGACCGGCCGGCAGCGAAGGTCCACAGCACTTTCAGCGGCGAATCTCAGTGGCAATCGCAAACCTCCAGGATTAGCCGAAACACCCCTCGCTTCGTCATCCCAGGGCGGAGCAGGAGCGAAGCGACGTCGCGGAGACCCTGGGATCCATGCCGTTACATCAGCCGAGGAATGCAACGGCCCAGGATAAATGCCGTGATCCTTCGCGCCCCCTCTGTCCTGCCGGACATCCCCCACGAGGGGGGAGATCGGCAGCTTCGCTGACAGCGCCTATTTATCAACGTTGGACATTAGCGAAAGCCGCAATCACGGCCAATCTCCCCCCAAGTGGGGGAGATGCCAAGTTGTTGGCAAAGAGGGGCAGGACAGAGGGGGGCGCCTCGCTCCGCCATCACGGTTCTGCACCGTCGCCAAGTTGCGCCTTTCGCAGCCTGCCGTTCCTGTCGAATCCATGGGCGTGACTTAGTCTGCGGTTAACCACGCAATGTCATCGAAGCCGGAAAGGAATCGGTAAGGCTGTTTATTAAGTCGATCGAAAGAGCTTCTCGATAGATTGGCAGTATCCGATCAGCCAACAGAGAAGTTGACGGAATTGCTGTAACACCTGGAGTAGGAGCTCTCGAATGTCTAATCTCATTGCACGTTTTGTGAAGGGCGAATCCGGCGCGACCGCCATTGAATACGGTCTGATCGCCGCTCTCATCGCGCTCGCCATCATGGTCGGCGCCGGCCAGCTCGGTACCGCGCTGGACACCAAGTTCAAGAATATCGGAACCGCGGTGACCAACGCCCCCGTCGCCCCCACCACCCCCTAAGGCAGCTAGCGGCGCTCAGCTGTTTCCAGATAAGGGCCGCCGCACTGGCGGCCCTTATCTAATCGTATCGGACCATTTGAAATTTTGGCCTCACCAATCGTTAATCGGACATGCCTAGGCTGGGGCCAGGCACAGTTTGACCACAGGCGCCGCGCCCATGCTTGAAGCCCTGATCTTCGTTGTCTTTCCGTTCTGCATGCTTTTCGCCGCGATCTCCGACATGCTGTCGATGACGATCGCCAATCGCGTGCCGGTGCTGCTTGTCGCCGTCTTCGCCCTGGTCGCGCCGCTGACCGGCATGGACTGGGCAAGCTATGGCTGGCATTTTGCCGCCGGCGGCCTGGTCCTCGCCGTGACCTTCGGGCTGTTCGCGCTCGGCGGCATGGGCGGCGGCGACGCCAAGCTGCTGGCCGCCAGCGCCGTCTGGATGGGGCTGAACATCCACCTCGTCGAATACCTCCTGGTCTCGACAGTCATCGGCGGCCTGCTGACGCTCGCCATCCTCGTCTATCGGAAATCGCCGCTTGCCGCCGTCACAAGCCACAATCCGTTTTTCCGCCATTTCGCCGACGAGACATCAGGCGTTCCCTATGGCATTGCGCTTGGCATTGGCGGCCTACTCACCTTTCCGGCTTCCCCGTTGATGGCATGGGCGCTCGCAAGCCTGGCGGCCTGATTCTTCCCGCGTCAGGCCTGCCTTTCACATTCGATTTGGCGTTTAAACAGGCGGCTTTGGCCGCCTTTTTTGCGGTCCGGACCGATGCCTCAAATTTATGTAAACCTTAAATTAATCACGATCGTAAGTATTAAATTAACCTTGTTTTGACGATTGCCGCTGCATGGTCCGGCTTGGCTAGTTTGTTTGCCAAGGACGAGGTTCGGACAGATGCCAGCATCCCGACTGATCATTCTGGGCGTGGCGGTCGCCGCGGCGGGTGGCGCAGGATATGTCGCAAAAAACATGGTGGCGACGCCGCCGCCTCAAATCGTCGATTCCGGCCCCGAGGCGCCGGCAATCGCGCTGCAGGACGTGCTTGTCCTGTCCGGCGACGTTCCGATGGGCAGTCCGCTGGAGAACAACATCAGTTGGCAGTCCTGGCCGGCCGACGGCATCAACGCGAATTTCATCACCCGCGCCGCGGAGCCCGATGCGTTGGAGAAGCTGAAAGGCGGCGTCGCCCGTGTGGCGATGTATGCCGGTGAGCCGTTGCGGCGCTCCAAGCTGATCGGCGAGGGACAGAGCTTCATGTCGTCGATCCTGCCCTCCGGCATGCGGGCCGTCGCCACAGCCGTATCGGCCGACACGTCGGCCGGCGGCTTCATTCTTCCCAACGATTTCGTCGACGTCATCATGACCCGCAGGGCCGATCCGGCAGCCGGCGGCAGCGGCTTTACCACCGAGACCATCCTCAAGAACATTCGCGTCCTGGCGATCGACCAGACCATCCAGGAGGACGAGGAAGGCAAGCGGACCAGGGTCGGCCAGACCGCGACGCTGGAACTGACACCGCAGCAGGCGGAAATCATCACCGTCGCCCAGCAGATGGCGGATCGCCTGACATTGGCGCTGCGGTCGATCACCGACACCCAGGAGAAGAATCTGGGCGAGGCCGACTATCTCGTTTCCGGCAATGGGCGGCGCGGAACAGTGCGCCTGATCAAGTCGGGCGAAGTTTCCGAAGTGGGAGCAAGGCAATGAGGCTAAACGCTGGACTGCCGGTCACACTGGCTGCGGCTCTCGGCCTGTTCCTGCTTGGAACGAATGCACATGGCCTCATCGAGGCGAATGCGGCAGGCGCCGAGGTGTCGGCTTCGACCGCCACCCAGCGCGTCAAGCTCGGTCTCAACAAATCGGTGGTCATCGACCTGCCGAGCGATGCCTACGATATTCTCGTCGCCAACCCGGCGGTCGCCGATGCGGTGACCCGCACCGCCAGGCGCATCTATCTCTTCGGAAAGGCGGTCGGCGACACCAACATCTTCGTCTTCGGCCCTAATGGCGAACAGATCGTCAGCCTCGACCTGGCGGTCGAACGCGACGTCGCCGGACTGGAAGACTATATCAGGCGCTTCATACCGTCATCGAGCATCACGGTCGAATTGCTGAACGACAACGTCGTCCTGACCGGAACCGTGGACACTCCGCTGGATGCCAAGCGCGCGGAACAGCTGGCCACCATCTTCGTGTCCGGCGGTGAAGCGACCACGGGACAGTATTCGCAGACCGCCTCCGGCGGCTCGGCCGAAGCCGGTGTCGACATCGACAATCCGGATTCCGAGCGTCGCGTCAGCCAGATCGTCAACCTGCTGCAGATCATCGGCGACGACCAGGTGACGCTGAAAGTGACGGTGGCCGAAGTCAGCCGCTCGGTGATGAAGCAGCTCGGCGTCAACCTGATCGGCAGCGGCAGCAGCAATGGCATCAGTTGGAGCGCGTTGAGCGACAATTTCACCGGCCTGGGCAAGTCGCTGTCGAACTCTGGCCTGGCTATCGGCACCTCGACGCTGGACGCCTATATCAACGCCATGGAGCAGTCAGGCGTCATGAAAACCCTGGCCGAGCCGACGTTGACGGCTGTATCCGGCGAGAAGGCGACCTTCAAGGTCGGCGGCGAGTACAATATGGTGACCGGCGTTTCCCAAGCTGTGTCCGACGATAACCAGACCGGTGTGAAGACGTATGACATCGAGAAGCTCGAATACGGCATTGGCCTGGAATTCCAGCCGGTGGTGCTGTCTCCCGGCCGCATCAGCCTGAAGGTCAGGACGTCGGTTTCCGAGCCGACGACCGAGGCATCGGTATCCTTATCCGAGGGTGTAACAAGCCCCGGCACGAACGTCCTGTCGCTCCGTAAACGCTTGGCCGACACGACGGTGGAGCTGCCTTCCGGCGGCTCGATGATGATCGCCGGCCTGGTACGGGATGACATCAGGCAAGCCGTCAACGGCCTGCCTGGGCTGACCAAGATTCCGGTGCTCGGCACGCTGTTCCGCAGCCGGGATTTCGTCCGCAACGAGACCGAGCTGGTCATCATCATTACGCCCTATCTGGTGAAGCCGGTGACGCGCAACGCCCTTGCCAAGCCGGACGACAATTTCAACGCCGCCAGCGATGGCGCCGGCATGTTCCTTGGCCGTGTCAATCGCGTCTACGGCACCATGCAGACCGACAAGCCCAACGGCCGTTACCACGGCGTCGTCGGCTTCATCTACAAGTAAGGGGGAAGCGGACATGTCTCGGTCGCCATTGAAGCCAAGGACAATCATCGCAGCGATGCGGTCCGGCCGGTCGCGGATCAGCCAGCCGGTCGTTCCGCTCCTGGCGGTTGCGGTCGCCGCATTGCTGGCGGGCTGCGCCAACCGGGACAGCATCACGGTCGGCGCTGTTCCGGACGACTATCGCACCAACCATCCGATCGTCATTGCCGAGAAAAACCAGAAGATCGACCTTCCGGTCGGCGCCGGCGATCGCGGCATGACCGGGTCGCAGCGCGACACGCTTCTCGGCTTCCTGGATGGCTATGACAAGAGCGCCGCTCCGACCTTGACGATCTCGATCCCGAGCGGTTCGGCGAACGAGATCGCCGCGACCGCGGCCGGTCGCGATTTCGCCAGGCTTGCGATTGCCAGCGGCATCAGCCGCAGCCGGATCGTCATCACCACCTACCAGTCGGCTTCGCCCGAAGCGTCCGCGCCGATCCGCGTCGCCTATGTCACGGTGAAGGCGCAGACCGGCAGATGCGGACGCTGGCCCGAAGACCTGCTGCAGACCTCGGAAAACAAGCACTATGCCGATTTCGGCTGCTCGTATCAGAACAATCTTGCCGCCCAGATCGCAAACCCTACCGATCTGCTCGGGCCCCGCAAGCAATCCGTTATCGACGCAGAAAATCGCAGCGGGGTGATCGACGTCTACCGCGAGCGAGGCATTTCGGACGAGTTCCTCGGCAATTCGGAAGTCGAGTATTGAGCTTGAGCCGCGCCAGTCACGGGAAGACAAGTCACGGAAAGAAATGACAATGAGCAATCTTGCCTACGACACGGGGTTAGACGGCGGCGAAAGCTCGCAGCAGGATGTCGCCGCCATGCAGGCGCTGCGGCCGATTCCGCGCATCTCGATCCAGGCATTTTGCGAGACCGAGGGCGTTGCCAATCCGATCGAGCGCGCCGGCGAGGATCGCCGCATGGCCAAGGCCCATCTGAAGGTCCATATGGGCGGCATCGCCACCGCCATCGAGTTCTACCAATCGGCGCCGACGCCGAACCTGATCCTGCTGGAATCGCGCAGCGAGCCGAAGCAATTGCTCGAGCAGCTGACGCAGCTCTCCGAATACTGCGATCCGACCTCGAAGGTCGTGGTCATCGGCCACTACAACGATGTCGGGCTCTATCGCGAGCTCATCCGCTCCGGCATTTCCGAATATGTCATCGCGCCGGTATCGATGGCCGATATCGTCAGCGTGATTTCGACGATTTTCGTTGATCCGGAAGCCGAGCCGATCGGCCGCTCGATCGCCTTCATCGGCGCCAAGGGTGGCGTCGGCTCCTCGACCATTGCCCATAATGTGGCCTGGGCGATGTCGTCGCTGTTCAAGTCGGAAGTGGTTGTCGCCGACCTCGACCTGGCTTTCGGAACCGCCAACATCAATTTCGATCAGGATCCGGCGCAAGGCATTGCCGAAGCCGTTTTCTCACCGGAGCGCCTCGACGAGGTCTATCTCGATCGGCTGCTTGCCCAGTGCGCCGAGCACCTGTCGCTGCTTGCAGCGCCTTCAACGCTCGATCGGGTCTACGATTTCGACCCGGAGGCTTTCACCCAGCTTATCGACACGGCGCAGCGCAGCGTGCCGCTGCTGGTGCTCGATGTTCCGCACGTCTGGACGGGCTGGACGAAGAACATACTGGTCAAAGCCGACGAGATCGTGATCACGGCGACGCCGGAGCTGGCCAATCTGCGCAACACCAAGAATCTGGCCGACATGTTCAAGCGGCTTCGCCCGAACGATCCGCCGCCGAAGCTGATCATCAACCAGGCCGGAGTGCCGAAGCGCCCGGAGATTTCGTCGTCCGACTTCGCCGATTCGCTCGGCCTGTCGCCGATGTCGGTCATTGCTTTCGAGCCGCTGCTGTTCGGAAACGCCGCCAACAACGGGCGCATGCTCGGCGAAATGGATGCCAGGAACCCGGTTGTCGGCATTATCAACGAGATTGCGCATGTGCTGACCGGGCGCAGCGAAATCAAGGCAAGAAAGAAAGCGGGCCTCGGCAATCTCCTTGGCAAGCTCTCGCGCGGCAAGAAGTGATGCTTCCGGAGCGGAATTGGTAATCGATCATGTTTGGTAAAAGAGGCAGCGACGACGGCAGCCGGTTCACCCCGGAATTCCGTCAGCCGGCACCTGCGCCTGCCGCGCCGGCGGCAAAACCTGCGGAAACGGCGGTTCTCGCCAAACCCGCACCGCCGCCGTCATCCGGCACGCCTGGCGTGTCTGCCGCGCCGCCCGCACGCCGTGCTGTCGAGGCGCCGCCATTGGCGCCGGAGCCGAAAAAGCTCCAGCGCCAAAAGAGCGAAACCTACTACGACACCAAGAGCCAGGTCTTTGCCGCGCTCATCGACACCATCGACCTGTCGCAGCTCGCCAAGCTCGATCCCGAAAGCGCGCGCGAGGAAATCCGCGACATAGTCAACGACATCATCGCGATCAAGAATTTCGCGATGTCGATCGCCGAGCAGGAAGAACTGCTCGAGGACATCTGCAATGACGTGCTCGGTTACGGGCCACTGGAGCCGTTGCTCGCTCGCGACGACATTGCCGACATCATGGTCAACGGCTCCAAGGACGTCTATATCGAGGTCAACGGCAAGGTCGAGCAGACCGGCATCCGTTTTCGCGATAACCAGCAGCTCCTCAACATCTGTCAGCGCATCGTCAGCCAGGTTGGCCGCCGCGTCGATGAATCGAGCCCGATCTGCGACGCGCGCCTTCCCGACGGCTCCCGCGTCAACGTCATCGCGCCGCCCCTCGCCATCGACGGCGCCGCTCTCACCATCCGCAAGTTCAAGAAGGACAAGCTGACACTCGACCAGTTGGTCAAGTTCGGCGCCATTTCGCCGCCCGGCGCCGAGATTCTCAAGATCATTGGCCGCGTCCGCTGCAACATCGTCATTTCAGGCGGTACCGGTTCGGGCAAGACGACGCTGCTCAATTGCCTGACCAACTATATCGACCGCGATGAGCGCGTCATCACCTGCGAGGACTCGGCCGAGCTGCAACTGCAGCAGCCGCATGTCGTGCGTCTGGAAACCCGCCCGCCCAACCTCGAGGGCGAGGGCGAGGTGACCATGCGTGATCTGGTCAAGAACTGCCTGCGCATGCGGCCCGAGCGCATCATCGTCGGCGAAGTGCGCGGACCTGAAGTGTTCGATCTTCTGCAGGCGATGAACACCGGCCATGACGGCTCGATGGGCACGATTCACTCGAACAGCCCGCGCGAATGCCTGAACCGCATCGAATCGATGATCGCGATGGGCGGTTACACGCTGCCGCAGAAAACCGTGCGTGAAATCGTGGTCGGTTCCGTCGACGTGATCATCCAGGCCGCACGCCTGCGCGACGGATCGCGGCGCATCACCCACATCACCGAGGTGATCGGAATGGAGGGCGACGTCATCATCACGCAGGACATCGTTCTCTACAACATCAAAGGCGAGGACGCGAACGGCAGGCTGCTGGGCGAGCACGTTTCGACAGGCATCGGTCGTCCGCATTTCTGGGAGCGCGCCCGCTACTATGGCGAGGAACAGCGCCTCGCCAATGCGCTCGAGGCGATGGAGAAACGCGCTGACTGATGCATTTGGAGGCGTAGGGGCCAGGGCCGATGTTTGGAATTGACGGCACCGTGTTGGCATTCATCGTGCTCGCCGGCTTCAGCGCCGGCGCGGTCGCCTATGCTTTTCTGTTCAACCGGATCAGCACCGAAAAGCAGGTCGGCAGGCGGCTTGAAACGATCAAGACCGCCGAGACGGATGGTGCCGTCGTCAAGGCTTCGCGCGATCGCGTGGCGGAAGCGGCCAAGCGGCGCAAATCGGTTCAGGATTCACTGAAGGACCTCGAACAGAAGCACAAAACCAGCCAGAGCCTCGCCAAAAAGCCGCCCCTGAAGGCCCAGATCCGTCAGGCAGGCATGAAGGTCTCGCTCGAGCGCTTCTATCTCTACTCGGCGGTTTGCGGCGTCGTCCTGACGTTTCTTGCCTATTTCGCCGGTGCGCCTTTGTATGTCTTGCCGGGTGCGCTGCTGGTCGGTGGCCTCGGCCTGCCACGCTGGTTCGTTTCGTTTAGCCGCGCCCGCCGGGTCAAGGCGTTCCTCAACGAATTTCCGAACGCGCTCGACATCATCGTGCGTGCGGTCAAATCCGGCCTGCCGCTGAACGACGCCGTCCGCCTGATCGCCAATGAATCGCCCGAACCGGTCAAGACCGAGTTCCGCCGCATCATCGATTCGCAGCAGATGGGCCTGTCGATCCCCGACGCCAGCATTCGAATGGCCGAGACGATGCCGTGCACCGAGGCGAGCTTCTTCGGCATCGTCATCCAGATCCAGTCCCAGGCCGGCGGCAATCTTTCCGAGGCTCTGGGCAATCTTTCGCGGGTACTTCGCGACCGCAAGAAGATGAAGGCCAAGGTCCAGGCGCTGTCCATGGAAGCGAAGGCGTCCGCGGTGATCATCGGCGCCTTGCCTTTCGTCGTCGCCTGTCTCGTCTACCTGACAAGCCCGAACTACATCATGCCATTGTTCACCACCAGCGTCGGCAATCTGATCCTCGGCTGCTCCGCGGTCTGGATGTCGATCGGCATCCTGGTGATGCGCAAGATGATGAACTTCGAGGTTTAGGATTTCGAGCGCATGACCGAGAACGTCGTCAAAACCCTTACCGATCCGGCATTTCTGATTGCCCTGCTGGTCGGCATTGCGGTGTTTGCCACCGTGTTCACGCTGCTGCCTGCCTTTGGCGGAAACCAGCTCAAGGCGCGCATGAAATCGGTGGCGCTGGAGCGCGACGAACTGCGCGCCAAGCAGCGTGCGCGGCTTGCCCTCGATGCCGATCGCCGCCGCAAGGGCCTGCGCGAGCAACAGTCGATCGGCATGCGCAATATTGTCGACCGGCTGGACCTCAGGCGCGCCCTGGCCGATGAAGGCACCTTGCAGAAACTCAAGGTGGCTGGCTTCCGCGGGCAGAATCCGTTGACGCGTTTCCTTTTCTTCCGTCTGATCCTGCCCTTTGTCGGCTTTGCCCTGGCTGCGATCTATCTGTTCGTGCTCGGCGGGTTGCCGGAGCAGCCGCCTCTCATCAAGTTGTTCGTCTGTATCGTCGTCGCCTATGCCGGTTTTTACGCGCCGGTGCTCTATGTCAACAACCGCGCCACCAAGCGCAAGCAGTCGATCCAGATGGCGTGGCCGGACGCGCTCGATCTGATGCTGATCTGCGTCGAATCCGGCATGTCGGTGGAGGCGGCGTTTCGTAAGGTCGCCGACGAGATCGGCGCGCAGTCGGTGGCGCTTGCCGAAGAGTTCATCCTGACCAATGCCGAGCTTTCCTATTTGCAGGAACGCAAGCAGGCCTACGAGAACCTTGCAAGCCGCACCGGCCTGGAATCGGTCAAGTCGGTGTCGCAGGCGCTGGTCCAGGCCGAGCGCTACGGCACGCCGGTGGCGCACGCACTGCGCGTGCTTGCCGGCGAAAGCCGCGACATGCGCATGAACGCCGCCGAGAAGAAGGCCGCGGCCTTGCCGCCGAAGCTCACCGTGCCGATGATCCTGTTCTTCCTGCCGGTGCTGTTCGCCATCATTCTGGGTCCCGCCGGCATCCAGGTCAGCGAGCGCGGCATTTTCGGCGACCAGCCGACATCGAGCAGCCAGTAGGCGACAATGCCTTCGGCGTCTCGTACCCGATCGTTTCGCACCCGTATGCTGGCTGCCGTCGATCTCGACGATCAGCGATCGGCTCCCCCTTCTCCCCTTGTGGGAGAAGGTGGCCGCGAAGCGGTCGGATGAGGGGTGCTCCAGCTTGGCACCGACGGCGCTCCGGCCAACACCCCTCAACCGTCTTGGCGCTGCGCGCCAATCCACCTTCTCCCACAAGGGGAGAAGGCAAGACCGCGCCGAAGCCCGTCAGTTGGTGGCGGGCTTTGTCTTGTCCTGGTCCTTGAGCTGGCTCCAGGCGTTCTGCTGGGCGAGCATCTGGCGAAGGTAAGTCACGTTCGCCTGCGCCTGTTCGGGCGACAGCTCCTGCGAGGCGATCGTCTCGGCCTCGTCGAAGCGGCCCTGCAGGCCGACGACCAGCGCCAGGTTCTGGCGGACGCGGCTGTCGGCATTCGGCTGCTGGGCGGCCGAGCGCATATAGGTTTCAGCCGTGCGCAGGTCACCTTCCAGCACATAGGACATGCCGAGATTGGAAAGGATCGAAGCTTCGTTCGGCTTGAGGTCAAGCGCCTTGCGGTAATTCTGGCGCGCCTCGTCTCTCCGGCCAAGCTGGTCGAGAATAGCGGCTTCCGCCGACACCAGCTTCCAGTCGGGATATTCCGGTGTCTGCGCGCGGCGCACCGCATCGAGCGCCGGCTCGAACTGCCCGTTGGCGGCAAGTGCCTTGCCATAGGCGGCGAGCACGTCGCGGTCCTTCGGCAGCGCGATCGCCAGTTTGCGCATCACGGCGAGCGACTGGTCGGCGTCGCCATCCATTTGCAGCGCCGCGGCGTAATTCGTCGCGATCCGCTTGTCGTTGGGGTTCTTGGCGTAGGACTGACCCAGCGCGATCGTCGCCTTGTGCAACTCGCCGGCCGACATGGTTTCCAAGGGTTTGCCGCTGGGGCGTCCGATCGAGCCGGTCGTCAGCTTGCTGGTCCCGCAGCCTGCAACGCTGGCCGCGAGCGCTATTATGAACGCCGTGGTGATCAGCCGCTTGGCCGTGGCGTTGGTCATGCGGTTGGTCGGCATCTGCACCAGGGCCTCCATTCGTCAAATTGGCTTTTACGTGGCCATCTTCCCTCTCGCAGAAATATTCTGTTAACCCTAACGGATCGTTAAAAAGCGCCGACTCGGAAGCCGGAGATCATCGAATGCCAGTCGAACTCATCGAGGGAAAACTGAAGACCACTTTGCCGGTGTATCTGGTGGCGAAGGATCGACTGGATGCGGCAGGGCTTGCCTCCTCCTCGCGCGCCTGGGCCAGGGCCAACGGCTTTTCCGGTCAGGCCGGCCGGACGCTGATCCTGCCCGACGAAAACGGCGCGCTTGCCGGCGCCCTGTTCGGCACGGGCGACGGCGAAGGCGCGCTTGCCATCGGCGCGCTGGCGAGAGCCTTGCCCGCAGGCGACTGGCATTTCGCCTCCACACTGGCCGAGCCGGAAATCGCGGCCATCGCATTGGCGCTCGGCGGCTATGTCTTCACCCGCTACGGCAAAAAGCCTGGCAAGACGCTGCGTTTTTCGCTGCCGCCCGGCGCTGAAGGGGCTTATGTTCGCCGCATCGCCGAGGGCGTTTTCCTGACGCGCGATCTGGTCAACACGCCGACCAGCGACATGGGACCTGACGAGCTGGAGAAGGCAGTTCGGACGCTGGCCGGGACGTACGACGCCGAAGTGTCGGTGACCAGGGGCGACGACCTGCTCAAGAACAATTTCCCGATGATCCATGCGGTCGGCCGCGCTTCAACAGGCGCACCGCGGCTGATCGACATGATCTGGGGACCGGAGAGCGCCCCGAAGATGACGCTGGTCGGCAAGGGCGTCTGCTTCGACACCGGTGGCCTCGACATCAAGCCGTCCTCGGGCATGCTGTTGATGAAAAAGGACATGGGCGGCGCGGCCAACGTGTTGGGCCTCGCCTCGATGATCATGGCCGCCGGGCTGAAGGTCCGGCTGCGTGTGCTGATCCCGGCAGTCGAAAATTCGATTGCCGGCAACGCCTTCCGACCCGGCGACGTGTTGGTGAGCCGTAAGGGCATCACCGTCGAGATCGGCAACACCGACGCCGAGGGACGGCTGGTGCTGGCGGACGCCCTGGCTCTGGCGGACGACGACGAGCCGCAACTGCTGATCGACATGGCGACCTTGACCGGGGCTGCTCGCGTCGCGCTCGGTCCCGATCTGCCACCGTTCTACACCGGCGATGAAGCGCTGGCCTCCGACCTGGCTGCGGCGTCCGTCGCAGTCGAGGATCCACTGTGGCGCATGCCGCTGTGGAAACCCTATGGCGCAAAGCTGTCGTCGAAGATCGCCGACATCAACAATGTCACGTCAGACAGTTTCGCCGGCTCGATTACCGCGGCGCTTTTCCTGAAGCGCTTCGTCGAGAAGACCGCCGCCTGGGCGCATTTCGACATCTTCGCCTGGAACCCGTCCGATCGTCCGTACGGTCTCGCCGGCGGCGAGGCGCAAGGCATCCGCGCGCTGGAAAGGGTGATCTCGAAACGCTACGCCTGACGGTGCGGTGCAGGACATTCTCGTGACTGAAACGGAACCGAAACAATTTGCCGTCATTGTGGCCGGATGTCGATTTCGATGCGCCCGAGCCAGGCCTTGCGACTGTGGCAGCAGGTGATGCTGTCGCAGGTGCGCGATGATGCGCCGGACCTCACCATGCGCCAGACGGCGATCCTGTTCACCATCTATCTCGATCCACCGCCGCATACGGTGCGCGGCCTCGCCGCCCGGCTCAACGTCACCAAGCCGGTGATCACCCGGGCGCTCGACACGATGGGCGCAATGAAGCTGGTTTCGCGCCATCGCGATGAGCTCGACAAGCGCAACGTGCTGGTCAAGCGAACCGTGGAAGGTGCTCTCTTTGTCGAGCGCTTCGGCGATGTTATCATCGCCAGAGCCCAGGAATTGCCCATCTGACCGAACCGCCCTTCTGACATCGAGTTGCCGATTTGACCGCTAGGGATGCCCGCCTTCACGCCTTCCGTTCCGATCTCGCCGATATCAGGCTGAAAGGCGAGGTCGCCGCCGATCGCTTCGTCGCCGGGCGGCCAGCGCGGGTTTCAGCCGCAGTGGCCGACATCCGCAAGGCGCCGCGGCCGGATGCCGGCGTCAACACGCAGCTTCTGTTCGGTGACGACGTCCTCGTCTTCGAAGATGCCGAGGGCTGGGCCTGGATCCAGTCGGAGCGCGACGGCTATGTCGGCTATGTCGCCGACACCGTGCTGGGCAGACGGGACCATGCGCCCACCCATGTCGTCTCGGTGCCGCGCACCTTCCTCTATCCGGGACCTGATTTGCGGCTTCCGCTGAGCGGGCAACTGTCGATGGGATCGGCGCTGACGGTGACCGGCGCGGCAGAAACGCGCGGCACGCATTATGCGTTGCTGCCGTCCGGCGAGGCAGTCATCTCAGGCCATCTCAGGCCTCTAGGAGAGCCGGCTGCCGACTATGTCGCGGTCGCGGAGACTTTTCTCGGCACCCCCTATCTGTGGGGCGGCGCCTCCGGCTTCGGCATCGATTGCTCCGGCCTCGTGCAATTGGCGATGCACATGACCGGCAGGCAAGTGCTGCGCGATTCCGACATGCAGGCGGCGACCATCGGCGAGCCGCTCGACCCGGGTCCGGATCTTGCCGGGTTGCGGCGCGGCGACCTGGTGTTCTGGAAAGGCCATGTCGCTGTCATGACCGATCCGGAAACGATGATCCACGCCAACGGCCACACCATGCTGGTCTCGCGTGAAGGGTTCAGGCAAGCCGTCGCCCGCATCGGCTATCTCTATGGCGGTCCGACAGCGTTTAGGCGGCCGTAATGTAGCGCTCTCCTTCTCCCCTTGTGGGAGAAGGTGGCCGCGCAGCGGCCGGATGAGGGGTGTTCCAGGGAACGCCAACGCCTCATTTCTTCCAGCACGCCCCATTCGTCTTGCCGCTTCGCGGCAATCCACCTGGCGCGGTTCTTCCTTCTCCCCTTGTGGGAGAAGGTGGCCGCGAAGCGGCCGGATGAGGGGTGTTCCAGGGATCGCCAACGCCTCATTCCTTCCAACACCCCTCATCCGTCTTGGCGCTAACGCGCCAATCCACCTTCCCCCACAAGGGGGGAAGGAAAAGAAAACGATCACCTTTTGTTCCGATTTTGCTTGGCGATTGCACGGCGCCGCGCTACCTCTGGCGGGTGACAGAGCAACCGCGCCTCGCCGAACAGAATGCCGCCGTGCGCTTGCCCGAGCCATTCCTCAAATGGTTCGCGCAAAGAGGCTGGTCGCCGCGCGCCCACCAGATAGAATTGCTGGCGACTGCCCAGGCCGGGCAATCGGTTCTGCTGATCGCGCCGACCGGCGCCGGCAAGACGCTGGCCGGGTTTCTGCCTTCACTAACCGAGTTGGCCGGGCGGCCAGGGAGAAAGCCAGGGCAGGCGCGTCGCGGCATCCACACGCTGTACATCTCGCCGCTGAAAGCGCTGGCCGTCGACATCGAGCGCAATCTCGGCAAACCGGTGGAAGAGATCGGCCTATCTCTCACCATCGAGACGCGCACCGGCGACACGCCCGCGCACAAGCGCCAGCGGCAGAAGCTGGCCCCGCCCGACATCCTTCTGACCACGCCCGAGCAACTGGCGCTGCTGATCGCTGCGCCCGACGCCAGGCGCTTCTTCGAGGATCTGCGCTATGTCGTGCTCGACGAACTGCATTCCTTGGTGACGTCGAAGCGCGGGCATCTCCTGTCGCTCGGGCTGGCTCGGCTGCGATCCTTTGTTCCCGGCTTGCCGACGATCGGCCTGTCGGCGACGGTCGCCGAGCCGGACGAATTGCGGCGCTGGCTGGTCAGCCAGAATCCACCCGGCGGCATGGCCGAATTGATCGTCGTCAGCGGCGGCGCCAAGCCCGACATCTCCATCCTCGACTCGGAACAGCACGTGCCGTGGGCCGGACATTCGGCCCGCTACGCGACACCGGAGATCTATAGCGAGATCAAGCGACACAAGACGACCCTGCTGTTCGTCAACACGCGCAGCCAGGCCGAACTGCTGTTCCAAGAATTGTGGCGGGTCAACGAGGACACTTTGCCGATCGCGCTGCATCACGGCTCGCTTGATGTCGCCCAGCGCCGGCGCGTCGAAAAAGCCATGGGCGAGAATGCCTTGCGTGCCATCGTCGCCACGTCGACGCTCGACCTCGGCATCGACTGGGGCGATGTCGACCTGGTCGTGCATGTCGGCGCACCGAAGGGTGCGAGCCGGCTGGCGCAGCGCATCGGCCGCGCCAACCACCGCATGGATGAGCCGTCGAAGGCGATCCTGATTCCGGCCAACCGCTTCGAGGTGCTGGAATGCCGGGCGGCGCTCGACGCCAATTACCTCGGCGCCCAGGACACGCCGCCGCTGGTCAATGGCGGGCTCGATGTGCTGGCGCAGCATGTCCTGGGTTGCGCCTGCGGCGCGCCTTTTCATGCCGATGCGCTGTTCCAGGAGGTGCGAACCGCCGCGCCCTATGCCGAACTCGACCGGCCGACGTTCGATCGTGTCGTCGACTTCGTCGCCACCGGCGGCTATGCGCTGAAGAACTACGAGCGCTACGCCCGCATCCGCCTGAACAAGGACGGGCTGTGGCGCGTCTCCAATCCTCGCATCGCCCAGCAGTACCGGCTGAATGTCGGCACCATCATCGAGGTGCCGGCGCTCAACGTGCGTTATGTCAAGGCCGGCAGCAAAGGCTCTGCCTCGCGCGGCGGTCGGGTTCTCGGCAAGATCGAGGAGGCGTTCCTCGAAACGCTGACGCATGGCGATACCTTCATGTTCGCCGGCAAGGTGCTGCGCTTCGAGGGCATCCGCGACAATGAGTGCTTCGTGTCGAATGCGCCCGGCAGTGACGCCAAGGTGCCCTATTATGGCGGCGGCAAATTCCCGCTTTCGACTTACCTCGCCGAACAGGTCCGCATCATGCTGGATGACCCGCAGCGCTGGAAGAAGCTGCCGGAACAGGTCGCCGACTGGCTGCGCTTCCAGGCCGACAAATCGGTGCTGCCGAAGCGCGACGACCTGCTGATCGAGACCTTTCCGCGCGGCAACCGCTACTATCTGGTGGCCTACCCGTTCGAGGGCAGGCTGGCGCACCAGACGCTTGGCATGCTGCTCACCCGCCGCCTCGACCGGGCGGGAGCCAGGCCGCTCGGCTTCGTCGCCACCGACTATGCGCTTGCCGTATGGTCGCTGGCCGATATGGGCAGGATGTTCCGGGCGAAGAAACCGTCGCTGGCCCCGCTTTTCGACCAGGACATGCTGGGCGACGATCTCGAAGCCTGGCTGGCCGACAGCTGGCTCTTGAAGCGCACCTTTCGCAATTGCGCGCTCATCTCCGGACTGATCGAAAAACGTCATCCGGGCCAGGAGAAGAGCGGCCGTCAGGTCACCGTCTCGACCGACCTCATCTACGACGTTCTGCGCAGCCATGAGCCCGACCACATCCTGCTGCAGGCGACGCGTGCCGACGCGGCTACGGGTCTGCTGGATGTCAGCAGACTTGCCGAGATGCTCTCGCGTATCCAGGGACGAATCGTGCATAAAGACCTCGAGCAGATTTCGCCGCTCGCCGTGCCGATCATGCTCGAGATCGGCAAGATGCCGGTGCATGGCGAGGCCGATGATACGCTGCTGATGGATGCCGCAACGCTGGTCGAGGAGGCCATGGGGACGAAATGACATTCGCACTCGCCATGACTGCGCTCCTGGCGGATGCCGATCCTATCGGCATCGCCGGCGAGCGTGCGATCTGCGATCGGCGCGGCGTGCTTTATTTTCCCGAGCTTCGGCTTCTGACCGTGTCCGACCTGCATCTGGAAAAGGGTTCGTCGCTGGCACGGCGCGGTACGTTGATCCCGCCTTATGATACCGGTGCGACGTTGCTGCGGTTGCAGGCGGTGATTGCCGATTATCAGCCGGCGATCGTCATCAGCCTCGGCGACAGCTTTCATGACGGCGGCGGCGCCGCGCGCATGCATGCAAGCTTTCGCGAACGCCTGGAAACGCTGATGGCCGGCCGCGACTGGTTCTGGGTTGCCGGCAATCATGACCCGGATGCGCCGGCCGACCTGCCCGGCGAGACGGTGCGCGAGCTGGCCATAGGCTCTCTCGTATTCCGGCACGAGCCTTCGGCGGTGAGAGTGGAAGGCGAGGTATCAGGTCATCTGCACCCTTGCGCCCGCATCGTGCAGCAAGGCCGCTCGGTGCGACGGCGCTGCTTTGCCGGCGACGGCGGCCGCATGATCATGCCGGCCTTCGGCGCCTATACCGGCTCGCTCAATGTGCTCGACCGCGCCTATGCCGGGCTGTTCCGCCGCGAGACGCTGATGGCCTATATGCTCGGCACCGAGCGCATTTTTGCGATTTCCCACGCGATGCTGCGACCGGGCTGAGCTGCTCTACCGGCCGTAGTAGAGGGTGACGGTGTGTTTCGCTTCGGCGAAGAACAGCCAGCGTTCGACCAGCATGCCGGCGAATTGGGCTGATGTGGCGAGTGCCGACGGCACCGCCGCATAGGGCCATGGCAAGGCGAATGCGGCAATCAGCAGCAAGACGGGCAGAGCGAAGGCCAGCACTTGCGTGATCTGGCGCAGCCGCGCCTTGTGCTTGCGGGCGATGCGAAAGCCCATCTCCTTGAGCAGGTAGTTTTCTTCGGTGTGCGGCCATTCCAGCGACCGCACCGTACCGCCGGCAAGTCCGGTCGCGGTGTTGGCGTTGGTCGGGATTTCCAGCCTGTCATTGTAGCGCCAATTTGCCAGCTTCCAGCCCCAGCCGAGCAAGGTCAGCAGCACGCAACCTGTCAGAACGATAGTCGAGCCGAGGGCGAAGCCCTGCAGCAGCGCGTTGAGAAGCACACTGCCGCTCATCGCCGAAAAGATCAGGTAGCCGGGCAAAGTGAAGCGGCTGTGCCACTGGGCGATCGGCTTCAGCGAGGCATAGATCATGCCGGTGGTGCAGACGGTGGCGACCGCGCCGACCGCAGCCAGCAGCCCGGCGACGGCCACCCAGCCGTTTGTGCGGCCGAGGAACAGCCAGCCGACGGCGAACAATCCCGCCGGCACGAAGGTCGCGACCGAGGCAACGCCTTCGCGCGACAGCCATGAGCTGCGCCATTGCGAAAATGCTCTCCATGCGCGTTCTGGTCGGCCGAGATGGTCGGCCGACGACAACAGGCCGGCCGAGATCAGGCCGAGAGCCAGCCCCATGCCGACGAGGCCGAGCCAGAAGTCAGGCGGGACAAATCCTTGTCCGGCCAGCACGCCGAGCAGCGCGAGCAGGCCGTAACCGGCGCCCGTGGCAGTGGTGAAGAAGACGACGGAGAAGGCTGGATGCATGGATGCTGATCAATGCGAAAGCATGCTGTCGACCCAGCCGAGGAAACCGCCTTCGGCCCGCACCGGTTCGAGCCTCGGCGCCGGCACCGATGCAGCGCGCGGCGTGTGGGCGCGCGGCGGCAAATATTTGTTGGTCGGGTGATAGCCGAGTTCGGGCATCAGGTCGACGCCGCCGCGTTCGGCCACCAGTTGCGAGATCGCCGATGCCGGGTCGCCGAGATCGCCAAAGTGCCGCGCGCTGGTCGGACAGGCGGCGACGCAGGCCGGCACGCGGTCTTCTTCCGCCAGATTGTCGTTGTAGATGCGGTCGACGCACAGCGTGCACTTCTTCATCACGCCGACATCGGTGTCGAACTCACGCGCGCCATAAGGGCAGGCCCAGCTGCACAATTTGCAGCCGATGCACTTGTCTTCGTCGACCAGCACGATGCCGTCCGAGGCCCGTTTGTACGAGGCGCCGGTCGGGCAGACGGTGACGCAGGCCGGTGTCTCGCAATGCAGGCAGGAGCGTGGGAAATTGACCGTGCGCCCACCCATCTCCGTCATGTGCTCATAGCTGTGCACGCGGTTGAACCAGACCCCATCGGCATCGCCGCCATAGGGATCGATGTCGGTCAGCGGCGCCATGTGGCCGCCGGTGTTCCATTCCTTGCAGGCGGTAACGCAGGCCTGGCAACCGACGCAGGTGTCGAGGTCGATGACCAGGCCGAGCTTCTTGTCGGTATGGGCGGGAAGGCAGGTCATGGTCTGGAAGCTTCTCTTGCCCGGCGAAACTCGGCGCCAAAACTGAGCTTGTCGGGCGAGGGTTTGAAATGCGGTGGCTGCCGGAAGCGCTCGAACTGCGGCTCGGTGAAGCCGGCTTCTTCAGCCGCGCATTTGACAATGCGGACGCGCAGGTCGAACCATGCCGCCTGGCCGGTGACCGGATCGGAATTCGAGTAGCGCTTGCCGTTCGCATCGGCAGAGATCTGGTCGCCGATGATGTGGTTGAGCAGGAAGCCGCGGTTGGATTCGGCCGCGTCGTCCTTCAGGCCCCAGCTGCCGCGCCGCTTGCCGATCGCGTTCCAGGTCCACACCGTGTCGGCGTTGACCCCGTCGACCAGCTTGATCTGTCCCTTGACCCTGCCGTTGATGCTCTCGATCCAAACCCAGTCGTCATCGGCAAGCCCGAGGCCGGCGGCGGTTTGGCTGTGCACGAACAGCCGGTTCTGGCTGGTGATCTGCCTGAGCCAGGCGTTCTGCGAGCCCCAGGAATGATACATGTGCATCGGCCGCTGCGTCAGCGCATGCAGAGGGTATTTCTCAACGTCGACAACCGCCTCCTCGAAGGGCGTGTACCAGAACGGCAACGGGTCCATATAGGTTTCGATGCGGCTGCGCTCCGCCTCCGGCGGCAGCACCCTGCCATGGCCGCGCGCGGCGAGGCGAAACCGCTGCATCGGCTCGGAATAGAGCTGGAACACGATCGGCTCGGCCTTCGGGATGAAACCCATGGTCTCGGCAAACTCGAGGTAGGATCGGTTGGCCATCTTGTAGTAGCGCTGGTCGTCGGCAAAATCGTGGTGCCAGAAGCCGCCATTGTCGATGTAGCGCTGAAGCTGGTCGGGATTGGCATCGCCCCTGCCGATCAAAATCCCGTCCTTGCCGCGCCAGCCGGCGAGCGGGCCGATGCCTGGCGTGCGCTCATGATTGACGATGTAATCGGCATAGTCGCGGTATTTGGCCGAGCCGTCGTCGGCGACGAAGCCGGGCAGGCCGAGCCGCGCGCCGAGATCGATCAGCACCGTCTGGAACGCCCGCACGTCGCGGTCCGGCTCGACAACCGGATGGCGGATGGCGTCACCCGGTCCATCGGCGTGGCTGATCGGCCGGTCGAGCAGGCTGATGCAGTCATGACGCTCGAGATAGGTCGTGTCGGGAAGCACGAGATCGGCGAACGGCACGGTCTCGGAATAATAGGCGTCGGAATAGATGATGAACGGGATCCTGTACTCGCCTGACGCATCCATATCGGTCAGCATCGCCATCGTCTCGACGGTATTCATCGACGAGTTCCAGGCCATGTTGGACATGTACATGAACAGCATATCGATCCTGTAGGGATCGCCGGCCCAGGCGTTGCGGATGACCGTGTGCATGAGCCCGTGTGCTGCCAGCGGCGCATCCCAGGAATAGGCCTTATCGATGCGGATCGGCGTGCCGACGTCATCGACCAGCAGATCGTCCGGGCCGCAGACGAAACCGAGCGGCATGCCTTCGAGCGGCGTCATCGGCCTGACGTCCTTGCCCGCCGGCTTCGGCCCCGGCGGCGCCGACCGCGGATAAGGCGGCTTGAAGCGAAACCCGCCGGGCACGTCCACCGTACCCAGGAGTACTTGGAGCAGGTGGATGGCGCGGCAGGTGTGAAAACCGTTCGAATGGGCCGAGATGCCGCGCATCGCGTGCATCGACACCGGCCGGCCCTTGATCGTCTCGTGTCGGCGGCCGGCCCAGTCGGTCCACGCCACCGGCAGTTCGATCGCCTGCTCGAAGGCGACATGCGCCAGTTCGGCGGCGATGCGGCGGATGGTGTCGGCGGTAACGCCGCAGCGTTCGGCGACCGCATCGGGAGAATAACTCTCGTGCAGGTAGCGGTCTGCGATAAGCTGGAAGACCGGTACGCAGCGGCGGCCATCGACCTGGAAGTTGCCGGTCAGCGCCGGCTTTGCGTCGGTATCGGTGGCGCTGACGGAGACTTTGGCCAGCCTGTCCCAGGCCAGCGGATTGCCGCCGCTGTCGCGTGCGAACAGCCCGTCATCTGCTGCACCCGGCTCCTGGATGACGAGGACATGGGCGTTGGTGTAGCGCAGCAAATAATCGAGATCGACGCGGCCGGCCTTCAGCAGTTCATGGATGAGAGCAAACACGAACAGGCCGTCGGTGCCGGGCCGGATGCCGATCCAGTCATCGGCAATGGCGTTGTAGCCGGTGCGGCATGGATTGATCGAGACCACCTTGGCGCCGCGCGCCTTGAGCTTGCCGAGACCGATCTTGATCGGGTTGGAATCATGGTCCTCGGCGACGCCGAACAGCATGAAGTATTTGGTGTTGTCCCAGTCGGGTTCGCCGAACTCCCAGAACGAGCCGCCGATCGTATAGAGCCCGCCGGCCGCCATGTTGACCGAGCAGAAGCCGCCATGGGCGGCGAAATTCGGCGTGCCGAACTGGCTCGCCCACCAGCCGGTCAACGATTGCGACTGGTCCCGGCCGGTGAAGAAGGCGAGTTTCTTCGGATCGGTGCGGCGGATTTTCGAAAGCCGTTCCGTCGCGATCGAGAAGGCCTCCTCCCACTCGATCTCGCGAAATTCTCCCGAGCCGCGCGGACCGCTGCGCAGCAACGGTTTCTTCAGCCGGGCCGGGCTGTAGTGCTGCATGATGCCGGCGCTGCCTTTGCCGCACAGCACGCCGCGATTGACCGGATGGTCCTTGTTGCCGTTGATGTAGCGGACCTTGCCGTCCTTGATGTGGACGTCGATGCCGCAGCGGCAGGCGCACATGTAGCAGGTGGTCTTGGCAATGCTGTCGGAGACGTCAGGTGAGGTATCGACGCCGTCGCCCTCGTCGGGCGCGCGGGTGTCGGCAAGCGACCGTTGGGACGGTGCGGAATTGGCGCCGCGCAGCGGTCCGTGGTTCATGATTCGGGGCTTTTGCGGTCTACGAATTTGGCTCTCGTCTTCGGCCCGGGGCCGCGCATGTAGTGTTCTTCCGGATGATAACGGTCGTCGGCAAGCCGACGCCGCAGACCGCGGGTCCAATGGGCAAACAAGGATTTGAACCGCCCGATCACTTTTCTACCCGTTGCAGTTTGGCCGCGATTTTTTTCCAACTCCTCCGGGAAAATTAGAACAAAGCAATCGATCTGTCTAACAAGTTGCTCTTGTAATTCCAATCGAACTTGTTTCTTAATTCTCCGCATGACCCTGGACCAACTGCGGATATTCGTTGCCGTCGCCGAACGGGCGCACATGACCAAGGCGGCCGAACTGCTGGGCATTTCCCAGTCGGCCGCCTCGGCCGCCATCCGCTCGCTCGAACAGCAGCATGGCGTCCAGCTGTTCAACCGGGTCGGTCGCAACATCGAACTGGCGCAGACCGGGCGCAGGTTTCTGCCCGAGGCCAAGGCCGTGCTCGAACGGGCGGCTGCCGCCCACGACGTGCTGGAGCACGTCTCGCAGACGATCACCGGCAGCCTTTCCATCGCCGCCAGCCAGACCATCGCCAGCTACTGGCTGCCGCGCCGGCTGGCCTCCTTCCACGAGGCCTATCCCGCCGTCAGGCTGAGCGTGACCATCGGCAACACCAGGCAGGTTGAGACCACCGTACTCGACGGTACGGCTGATTTTGGCCTGGTCGAGGGGCGCACTGAATCGGACATATTGCGGCGCGCCAAGGTCGATGTGGATCGCCTGATGCTGGTCGTGGCACATTCGCATCCCGAGATCGCCGAAGTCTCGCGCGGGCATCCCGATATCAGGGAACTCCGCTGGATCATCAGGGAAGGCGGATCGGGCACGCGCGAGGTGCTGGAAGATCTTGCCCGCCGCGAAGGGATCTCGTTCGCGGACCTGCGGATATTCCTGGTGCTGCCGAGCAACGAGGCGGTCCGTCAGGCGGTCGAGGCCGGCGCCGGCGCCACCATCATTTCGGAGCTCGTTGTCGAACGCGCGATCGCCGAGGGCAGCCTGCGAGCCGTGCCGATCGATCTCCCAAAGCGCGATTTCGCCATGATCACGCATCGTGACCGGCAGGCAAGTCTGGCCCAGATGGCGCTCAAGGCGCATCTGGGCGCGAGGGCCGGCGAGACCGTCCGCGGGTAAGCCGGGTCAGCCGAATTTCCGCTGCGCATCGAGCGCCAGCCCAAGCCCGACCGAGCCGAACATATCACCTTCGATGACCGACGCCTGCGGCACCAGGGCCACTATCTGCTGCCTTGCCAGCGGGATGGCGGTCGATCCGCCGGTCAGGAACACCGCGGTGATGTCGGACGGTTTCACCTGCGCGTCGCGGATCGTCTCGCCAACCGTCGCAGCCACCCGTTCGATGTCCCTGGCGATCGTGTCGTCGATCCCGGCGCGCGTAATTTCGGTCGCAAACTTCGCTCCCGTCAGCGCGACCATCACCTCGGCGGACGGTTGCTCCGTCAGCTCGATCTTGGCCCTCTCGACCAAAGCGGCCAGCGCGTGCCCGTAACGATGCTCGACGATGTCGATGAAGCGGTCGACCAGGTCGGCGCGTTCCGCCTCGTAGCGGATTTGGCGCAGATGCGTCATCGCGCGGGCGGTGTAGACCAGATTGATGCGCTGCCATGTCGCCAGGTCGATGAAGTAGCTGGCCGGCAAGTTGCGCTTGCCGTCCTTGGTCGGCGAGAGGTAGCCGAGTTGCGGCATCACATGGGCGATGCTCAACAGCCGGTCGAAGTCGGTGCCGCCGATGTGGATGCCTCGGCTGGCCAGGATGTCGTCCTTGCGATCGAGGGAGCGGGCGCGCTGCGGCGAGACCCGCACGATCGAGAAATCGGACGTGCCGCCGCCCATGTCGACGATCAGCGCCAGCTCTTCGCCCGTCACCGTCTGCTCGTAGTCGAGCGCCGCCGCGATCGGCTCGAACTGGAAGGCGATATGCTTGAAGCCCTGGCTGCGGGCCGCGTTTTCGAGTTCACCTTCGGCCTTGGCATCGGCCTCGGCATCGTCGTCGACGAACTGCACGGGACGACCGAGCACCACGCTTTCAACCGTATCGTCCGCATCCTCTTCCAGCCTTTCCCTGAGGTGGCCGACGAACAGGCCGATGATCTCGGTGAAGGCGATCGATCGGGTTTTGATGCGCGTCTTTTCATGGACCAGCGTACCGCCGAGTACGCTCTTCAGCGAGCGCATTAGGCGACCTTCGATGCTGTCGGTATAGTTGGCGATGGCGCGGCGCCCGAAGTAGGTGCGGTTGTCCTCGAAATTGAAGAACACCGCGCTGGGCAGCGTCACCTCGCCGTCTTCCAGCGCCACCAGTTGCGGCTGCCCGTCCCTGATCACGCCGACGGTGGAATTCGAAGTGCCGAAGTCGATACCGCCGAATGCTGGTCGCATCGCAAAGTCCTGTATTTTTTATTTGGGGAGCGACAGCCGGTGTTCGGCCGGGCCGGGGTCGCGGTCTAACCCACGAGCGTAAAAAGGGGAACCGCCTTTTGAAGAGAGTTTAATCCTTCCGGAAGACGAGCCTTCCGAGCCAGCCTGTCAGCATGGCCAACGACACCGCGAAGACGCCATACAGGAAAGAATAATCGTGGGCGACGCGGAAGATCGACTGTTCGAAACCGGATTTGCGGATTTCGAGCTGGGCGGAGCTTTCCTTGATGAACAGGCCGCTCTTGAACAGGAACGCACGAGCCTTGTGGGTGCCGACCGGAACATTGGGGGCGAGCCTGACGGTGGCGCGGAACAGGTTCTGCGACAGGAATTGCACGCCGCCGACATTCACGCTGTAGAGGCCGGTCGCCGTCTTGCGCTCGCGCAGCGCTGCGGTGAATTCCTGGATGGTCGCCGGACTGTCGCCAGCGTCGGCCGGCTGCATATAGATGTTGGCGGCGCCGAGCGACAGTTGCTTGTAGCTGTTGGGGTCGGTGACGTCCTGCAGCGGCCGCGTCGTCGCCACCGAATAGGACACCGGCACATTCTTGAAGGTCTCGGACTCCAGATTGATCCAGATGCCGAGCACCCGGTCCTTGCGGCGCACGACGACCTTCCGGGCCGGACCCTCAAGCACGACGACGATGTCGTAGCGCCCCTGGCGCGCGACACGCGGGTCGGCATTTTCCAATGAGCCGAAGATGGTGAGGTCGGCGCCGGAAAAGCCGGCGGTGATCGAGACATGGTCGGTGGACAGGCCGATCTGGATGTTTTCGGTAACCGGCGTCTGCGTTCTTGCCGGTGACGAGGCGGCGAACAGCGACAGCGAGGCAACGGCCAGGAACGTCCTAAAACCCGCCATCAGGTCGGATCCGCGCCGGACAGCGAATAGAGGCTGGGCGGCGTCACGAACAGATCGATGGCGAGCCGGATGGCAACCGCTAGGACCAGCAGTGCGAGCAGCGCCCTGAGCTGCTCGCCGCGCAGCCTTTGGCCGGCCTTGGCGCCGTATTGCGCGCCGGCGACGCCGCCCGCCATCAACAAGAAGGCGAGCATGACGTCGACCGTCTGGTTGGTGGTGGCATGGACCAGCGTGGTGTAGGCCGAGGTGAAGATGATCTGGAACAGCGAGGTGCCGACGACCACGTTGGTCGGCACTTTCAAGAGATAGATCAGCGCCGGCACCATGATGAAGCCGCCGCCGACGCCCATGATCGACGACAGGAAACCGATGCCGGCGCCGAGGCCGAGCACCGGGATGACGCTGACGAAAAGCTTTGAGGCCCTGAACCGCATCTTCAGCGGCAAGCGGTGGATCCAGTTGTGCTGGCCGGATTTCTTCAGCACCGGTGCCGCGCCGCTGCGCGCGGCGCGCAGCGCATTGACACTCTCGACCAGCATCAGCCCGCCAACGGTGCCGAGCAGCACGACGTAGAGCAGCGAGATGAACAGGTCGAGCTGGCCGAGCCGGCGCAAGAAGCCAAAGACGAAGATGCCGCCGGTCGAGCCGACGATGCCGCCGGCCAAAAGCACACCGCCGAGCTTGAAGTCGAGCGTGCCGCGCTTCACGTGCGACAATGCGCCGGAGAAGGAGGAGGCGATGACCTGGTTGGCGCCGGTGGCGACTGCGATCGCCGGCGGTATGTTGTAGAAGATCAGCAGCGGCGTGATCAGGAAGCCGCCGCCCACTCCGAACATGCCCGAGAGGAAACCCACCGCCGCGCCCATGGCCAGCAGCACGAAGATGTTGACGGAAATTTCCGCGATCGGGAGATAGATGCCCACCCGTCAGTCTCGATCAGTTTGCCCGTCGGCGAATGCAACCGTGGCGGGCATTCGCGCCAAAAGCCTGTCCGTTCTTGCGCCGGCCGGGCGGCGAAGTCAAACCTCGCCACGTCGCCGAAACAAAAAACAACTCAATCAGTTAACAGGCAAATGTGTGGCAAAGGCGTCGCGGAAACGACGCATCTGACGTTATTTGCGCGCAAGCAGCGCCTTGACCAGCTTTTCGTCGACCGTGCCGGTGGGCTTCAGGTCGTTGTCAGTCTGGAAAGCCATGATGGCATCCTTGGTTTTCTGGCCCATCACGCCATCGTCATTGCCGGCCTCGTAGCCGTTCTTGTTGAGAATGCGCTGGATGTTCTGAACGACCTTCTTCATGTCGACGCTGGCGGTCGTCTGCGGCGTGCCGTCCTGCCACGATTCGGGAATATCGGCCGAATTGGCCGCGGGATCGAGCGGCTTTGCCTTCCACAGCTCCGTGGCGGCGCGTGCGCGTTCGAGCTGCTCGGGCCTGAGCGCCTTGGCGATCTCGTCGCGCTTTGCCGCCGCATCCTTGTCGCCGGTCTTGGCGACGAGCGCGAACCATTTGTAGGACTCTTCGAGATTCTGCTTCATGCCGACGCCCTTCGCCGCCAGGATGCCGAGATTGAACTGGCTGTCCTTGACGCCGAGATCGGCGGCGGCCTGGAACCAGTGCGCGGCCGATTCATTGTCGGTCACGCCGTCCGCCGCCATGGCGAAGAGCACGGCGAGGTTGTGCATGGCGCTGGCGTTGCCCTGCGCGGCGGCGAGCTGGTACCAGGTCTTCGCCTTCTTGACGTCGCGCGCGACGCCGGTGCCCTTCTCGTAGAAGTTGCCGATGCGGTATTCCGCCGGTGCGAAGCCGAGCTCGGCTGATTTCTCGTACCATTTGGCGGCCGCTGCCATGTCTTGCTTGACGCCGCGCGATTCGGCGTAGCGCGAGCCGATCTCGAACAGTGCCTTGGCGTCGCCGCCGGCCGCTGCGTCACGCAAGGCAGCCGGGCCGGCATCGGCTGGAATGTCGATCTTGGCAGTGGCCGCCGCCGTCGAAGCAACCGCTGACGTGACCGTGCCGGTCATGTCCTGGGTCGCGGGCGTGGCGTCCGGCGCGGTGGCCATTGGTTCGGCGTCCGCAGCCGTCGGGCCCGCAGGTGCCGACGCTGTCACGTTCGCCGCCGCCGGATCGGGCGACGTCGTTGAAGCCATTGGCGCAGGAACAGGCTCGGCCGCGGACCCTGAGTCGATCGGCGTTTCGGCATCCGCCGATCTTTCGCCATATGACGGCGTGACGATGGCGGCCTGCGCCGGCATGTCGTCCTCGGCTACCGATTCGGATGGCTCTGCCTGTCGGACAGCGTGGTCTGGTGCGCTAGCCCCTGCAGTTTCTGTGTCCGTCTTCGGCTCGTTGACGGTACCGACCGATGCGGTTTCCGCTGGCTGCGCGGCCGCCATCGGCGCCGTATCGTTGCTGGCTATTTCGACCGGGTCGGAGACAAAGGCCTTGCCCAATTGCAGGCCGGCGAGCGCCAGCATGACCGCGGCGGCTGCCATCAGAATCGGCTTGCGTCGCGCCTTGAGCAAGTCGCCGATCCTGAGCGCTTTTACCGGCCCCCTCATCGTCGATTGCCGCTTGAGAGCGTCGGCCTCGGCAGCGGCCGCTTGCGCCGCGCGCCTGGCAGCGGCGATGAAGTCGGATTTCGAAGCGTCGGCATTGCCGGCCCCGCCGGGCGGGCCGCGTTCGTCGCGCACGCGCTTCATGATGGCGTTGAGGTCAGGTGGGCCGGAGCCGGGCTCCAGCGGCCGGTTGGCAACCTTCGGGTCCAGCGGCTCGTCGAGATCGGCAATCGGTATCTCGACATCAGGCGCGGAGCCGGCAAGCGGTGGAACAATCGTCTCCTTCTTGGCCTTGAAGGCGCGCGCCAGTCCGCCGAGCATCGACTTCCGGCCGCCGGTCGGCTGGCTTTTTTCCGCCGTGTCCGAGCCAAGCGCCGCCATGGCCGCGGCCGCGGCGGCTTCGGCCGGCGTACGCGTGCCCGGGTCGCTACGCGTGCCCAGGTCGCTACGCGTGCCCGGTTCGCTATGGGAACCTGGTTCATCACTGATCATGGCAGAGACATGGCTGTCGAGGTCGGCCATGTCTTCCGTCAGCGGCGATGGCTGGTCTATGTCCATGGACGGCGCGTCACGTACGGCCATCTTTGACGATCGCACGCCGCGCCAGCTGTCCGGCTCGGCCGGCTGCGTATTCAGAAGTTCGCTCACAGCGTCGGCCGGCTCGTCGGTTTCCAGCGAGCCCAGCCGGTCGACGATCTTGAGCAGCGTGTCGTGGATGGCTTCGAAGGTCCTCGAATTGCGCTCGTCGGAACGGCGCGTCAGTGCTTCGAGCGTCTTCAGATCCTGGGCGAGGCCAGAGACGGCCGCCGTGTTGGCACTGGAGCCCGCCAACGAACGGACGGCGCTCTCGGCTGCCTCGCGCGCCGCGCTGAGGATGGAATCGCGGGTGCCAGCCAGCGACTTCTCGATTTCGTTGAGACGAGGGCTGATATCCTCCAATTCCGGCAGTGGCGCGCCGGGTTTCGAAAGGTGCGCCGACAGGCCCGCGACCTGCGCTTCCAGGCTGCGGATCAGGGCCGGGTCGATGCCGGCGACTTGTGCCGCCGATGAATCCAGCCGGACTGAAATGTCTTCGAGCCGGCTTTCCAGGCCACGGATCGCCGCTTCACCTGCGTGATCAGGAACGCGCGTCTCCAAGCGCTTGGCCAGCGCGCTGAAGCGGGCGTCGAGGGCGTCCATGATGCCGGCCCCGTCGATCTGCGGCATGCGCTGGTCCAGCCTGTCGGCAACTTCATCCAGCCGGCGCTCGAGATCGCGAAACAGCATGTTGCCTTGTTCGATCGCGTCGCCCTGGCGGCGCTCCATCATGCCGGACAGCACGTCGAAACGCTGTTCCAGCCCCTGGAAGATATAGTCGGCGTCCGGCATGGCAGGCGCCCGGTCGATCTTGTCGGCAATAAGCGCGATCTGCTTGTCGAGACGCTCCATCGCCTGCTCAGGCAAATTGGCCCGGTTGGCAAGATCGTCGACCCGGCTCGACAGCATGTTGAGGCGGTCGATGACCTCGCCGCTGGGGTGGACTTGCGTCACTTCCTCGATCTGTTCGGCAAGCGAGGCGATCCGCTTCTCGATACGCTCGAATGCTTCGGGGTCGAATGAATTGGCCTGCGCAGCGACGGTCGAGGCGACGATGGCGCGGGAAATCTCGTCCAGCCGCTCGTCGATCATCGCCAATGTGCTGCTGCCGAGGCTGTCCTGCTGGCGGGCGAAATGCTCAACGGCGCCGGCAAGCGTGCGGACCTTCTCTTCGAGCGAGCGCAGCGACAGCGATTCTGGCAGATTGTTGACGGCATTGCTGATCTGTTCGAGCCGTTCGGTCAGCATCGAAAGACCGGGTGCGTCCGACCGCTGTCGCTGATCGGCATCGACACGATCCTCGAACGCGGTCCAGCGGCGGTCGAACTCGTCCCAGCGGCGGCCGACCTCCTGCACACTCTCCTCGCGCGCCAATGTGTCGAGCGCGGCCTTGACCTGCTCCAGATCGAGCCGGAGCATGTTGACGCTTCTGTCGTCGCTCTTTTCGGCCAGGGACTGGATGGCGCCGGAAAGCCGCTCGAACTCGACGCCGAGTTCGGCGCTGCCTTTGCCTCCCGCCGATAGGCCACCCGTCTGGGTGCTTGCCTGGAAAGCCCGCTCGATGTCGTTGCGCAGCGCTTCGAATTCGCGCTGCAGGCCGGCGGTCATCTGGTGGCGCAGTTCCTCGCGCAGGCCGCGCAATTCGCCGGCGATCTTGCCGACCACGGCGACGCCGTCCTCCTGGCCGCGCACGCGGTCGATGTCGCGGGCGATCGCCTGGTAATTCTGGTCGAAGGCAGCCGGCGCTGGGCTTTTCGGCGGCTGCTCGGGGCGCGGATCCTCATAGGGCCGGGCGCTGGCATAGCGCGGCTCCGCGCTCAGCCGGCGCGGATCGGGACGTTCGCTCAAGTCCTCGCGCGTCCGCTCCAGCCGTTGCTCCAGCGTTTCCAGGGAACGGTTGAGCTGTTCAAGCGTGGTGTACGGCCTGCGCTGCCGGCCGGTGTTGAGTGTATCGAGATAGGACCGCTTGCTGTTCATCGATGCGCCCGTTCAGTTTCACTGCTGGCTTTATAACCAGTGTTCCCAAAGTCCTGCCGGAAACGAAGGCGGCCGCGGTTTTGCTGCGGTGGACTCCGAAAAACCGTGAAAAATTCGCTACAGGATAAACACGGGGAACCGACATGCGTACATTTCGCCCAACGTGGTAAACAACGCGTTAACCAAGCTTAAGAAGTTGCAACGATGTTGACGAGCGCCTGAAGCGCCTGGCCATGCGCTGGCGGATGCGGCAAAAAGGTCCTCCCGCACGACGCCCTTGCTTCGTGAGGCGGCTATCGGTATAGAATTGACGTAAACGTAAGGGTGCAAGATTGTGCCGTTTGCGATTTGTTTGTTGAAACCACGAGTGGAAGCACGCCCCCGCTTCGACTCAGGCGACGCACGGTCCAGGACCGCGGCGCCACCAGATGGGGAAAGCCAGTGACCATGAAACTTGTTTCGCCCGGCGAAGCCGCGGCCAATACCAATGACATGTCCGATAAAGCCGGCGAGGATCTTGTCCGCATCGGCGAGATGGCCAAGAAATACGGAGTAACGCTGCGTACGCTGCGTTTCTACGAGGACAAGGGCCTTCTCAATCCGCAGCGCGACGGCTCGACCCGTCTCTACACGCGCCGCGACAAGGCGCGGCTGAAGCTGATCCTGCTCGGCCGCAAGGTCGGGTTCTCGCTGCGCGACGTCAAGCAGATGATGGACCTCTACGACCCCAGCGGTTCCAACACCAAGCAGTTGCGACTGACGCTCGACAAGTCGGAGAAGCAGCTTGCCCGTCTGCAGAAGCAGCGGGCCCTGATCGACGATGCCATCAACGAGTTGAGCAACTCGATGGCGGCGGTGCGTCAGATGCTGAGCGAACGCTCGGCGCCGCAGGCCAGCGTCGCCGGATAATTCTTCGCCGGCTTCCGGTGAACGGCCTTCTGGGAGAGAGCCGCGTGTGCCCTGGCTGCGCGGCTCTTCCCGTTGTCTTGCGGCTGCGCCGGGATTTTCAATCTGTTCGGACTGGCTACGGCCAGCGCCGTTACGCTATGAGCGAGCGCCGGGGAAAATTTGTCGCATCAAAAAATTGACGTTTACGCAAACGTCAACTTTTGCTATTCCGACCTGAACATTGGTCCGCATGCCCGTCTGACTTCACATTGGGGGATTCGGGGCCAAGGCCGCATGGTGGAGGAAATGCATGCCGATCTACAGGGCGCCGGTCCAGGACACGCTGTTTGTGCTGAACGAAGTGCTGGGCTACCAGCGCTATTCCAATCTTCCCGGATTTTCCGACGCGACGCCGGACGTGGTCGAGGCCATCCTTGCCGAGGGCGCCAAGCTCGCTGAAAATGTCATGCAGCCGCTGAACCGCGTCGGCGACATGGAAGGCTGCGAGCGCCATGGCGACGGTTCGGTGACGACGCCGAAGGGCTTCAAGGAGGCCTTCAACCAATACCGCGAGGGCGGCTGGTTGGGGCTGGCCGCACCCGTCGAATTTGGCGGCCAGGGTCTGCCTTACGCGGTGCATACCGCTGTTTCCGAATATATGATTTCGGCCAACATGTCGCTGATGATGTACCCCGGCCTGACGCAGGGCGCCATCGCCGCGATCATTACCCATGGCACCGACGAGCAGAAGGCGCTCTGGTTGCCGAAGCTGGTCGAAGGCGTCTGGACTGGCACCATGAACCTGACCGAGCCGCATTGCGGCACCGATCTCGGCCTGCTGCGCACCAGGGCGGTTCCCAATGGCGACGGCACCTACAGGATCTCAGGTCAGAAGATCTTCATATCGGCCGGCGAGCACGACATGGCGGACAACATCGTCCACCTGGTGCTGGCCCGCATCGACGGCGCGCCGGAAGGCGTGAAGGGCATTTCGCTGTTCATCGTGCCGAAGCTCAAGCTCGATGCATCTGGCAATCCTGGCGAGAAGAACGCCGTCTCCTGCGGCTCGATCGAGGAGAAGATGGGCATCCATGGCAATTCGACCTGCGTCATGAATTATGACGAGGCACAAGGCACGCTGCTTGGCGAGACGAATGGCGGGCTGAAAGCCATGTTCACGATGATGAATGAAGCGAGGCTCGGCGTCGGCCTGCAGGGGCTTTCTGTGTCGGAGGTCGCCTACCAGAACGCTGTGTCCTATGCCAAGGATCGCCTGCAGGGACGCTCGCTGTCTGGGCCGAAGGCGCCGGACAAGAAGGCCGACCCGATCATCGTCCACCCCGATATCCGCCGCAGCCTGATGACCATGAAGGCCTTCAACGAGGCCGGTCGCGCACTGGCACTGTGGACGGCGATCAAGTCCGATATCGCCCACCGTGCCAGTGACGACAAGGACCGCCAGGCTGCCGACGACTACACCGGGCTGATGACGCCGGTGGTCAAGGGCGTGCTCACCGACAAGGGTTTCGACCACGCGGTGATGGCGCAGCAAGTGCTCGGCGGGCACGGCTATATCGAAGAGCACGGCATGAGCCAGTTCGTGCGCGATGCCCGCATCGCCATGATCTACGAGGGCGCCAACGGCATCCAGGCGCTCGACCTCGTCGGCCGCAAGCTGGCCTTGAATGGCGGCCGTGCCGTGCAGGCCTTCTTCAGGGAGGTCGGCGAGTTCTGCGAGGAGAACCGCACTGATGAGAAGATGGCGCCCTTTACCAAGGCGCTGAAGAAGGGCCTCAACGATCTGCAGGCGGCGACGATGTGGCTGATGCAGAACGGCATGGCCAAGCCCGATAACGCCGGCGCCGCCTCGACCGACTACATGCATCTCTTCGGCCTGGTGGCGCTGGGCTATATGTGGGCACAGATGGCCAAGGCAGCCGGGGCAAAATTGGCGAATGGCGCCAATGGTTCTTCGGCCTTCTACGACAGCAAGCTGGTGACGGCGCGCTTCTTCATGGAGCGGATCATGCCGGAAACGTCGGCACACCTCGCCTGCATCTCCAGCGGCGCCGATACATTGATGGCACTGCCGGCGGAAGCGTTCTAAGCTCGATTTTCCCTCCCCTCGAGGGGAGGGGAACGTCGGCGCAAGGGAGAAACAGCATGACCAACCCCGCCGAAATTCTTTGCCTTCCCAAACCTGCCTGGGCGGCGGACGAGGTCGGCATGCTCTATGACATGGCGCACCGCTTCATGTCGGAAGAGATCGTGCCGCGCTATGACGAGTTCGAGAAGAACGAGATGGTCGACCGCGAGAGCTGGCTGAAGGCGGGCGCGGCCGGTCTGCTCTGTGCCTCGATGCCGGAGGAATATGGCGGTTCGGGCGGGACGTTCGCGCATGAGAGCGCCATCATCGAGGCGATCGGCCATGTCGGCGTCGACGGTTTCGGCATCGGCCTGCACAATTCGATCGTCGCCCCTTACATCCTCCACTACGGCTCGGAGGAGCAGAAGAAGAAGTGGCTGCCGAAACTGGCGACCGGCGAGCTGATCGGCGCCATCGCCATGACCGAGCCCGGCGCCGGTTCCGACCTGCAAGGCGTCAAAACGCGCGCCGAGAAGGACGGCAACCAGTACAAGGTCAACGGCTCAAAAACCTTCATCACCAACGGCCAGCTCGCCCATTTCATCATAATCGTCACCAAGACCGACCCGGAGAAGGGCGCCAAGGGCACTTCGCTGATCGTCGTCGAGACCGACGAGGTGGAAGGGTTCGAGCGCGGCCGCAACCTCGACAAGATCGGGCTCAAGGCCAACGACACGTCGGAACTGTTCTTCAACGATATGCGCGTGCCGACCTCCAATCTGCTCGGCCACGAGGAAGGCCAGGGCTTCGTCCAGTTGATGCAGCAATTGCCGCAGGAGCGGCTGCAGATCGGCACCGGCGCCATCGCCATGGTCGAACGGGCGCTGGCGTTGACCATCGACTACGTCAAGGAGCGCAAGGCTTTCGGCAAGGCGATTATCGATTTCCAGAACACCCAGTTCAAGCTGGCCGAACTGAAGACCGAGGCGACCATCGGCCGGGTCTTCTACAATGACTGCGTCGCCCGCCATATCAATGGAGGCCTCGACCCGGTGACGGCCTCGATGGCCAAATACTGGCTATCAGACCTGCAGGGAAAAGTCGTCGACGAATGCCTTCAACTGCATGGCGGCTATGGCTACATGAATGAGTATCCGATCGCCCGCATGTTCCGCGACGCCCGCGTCCAGCGCATCTACGGCGGCACCAACGAGATCATGAAATTGCTGATCGGGCGCTCTCTCTGAGAGACCTTCAGCAAACCAAGGAGCAGGAAAATGGCCGAAGCTTATGTCTATGACGCCGTGCGCACGCCGCGCGGCAGGGGCAAGAAGGATGGCTCGCTGCACGAGGTGCCGGCGGTACGGCTCGGCGCCAAGGTGCTTGCGGCGATCCGTGACCGCAATGGGCTGGACACCGGCGCCGTCGACGACATCATCTTCGGCTGCGTCGATCCGGTCGGCGAGGCGGGTTCTGTCATTCCGCGCGCCGCCGCCTTCGAGGCCGGTTACGACACGAAAGCGCCCGGCATGCAGATCTCGCGTTTCTGCGCCTCTGGTCTGGACGCCATCAATTTCGGCGCCGCCAAGATCGCGCAGGGCGCCGACGAGATCGTCATCGCCGGCGGCGTCGAATCGATGTCGCGCGTCGGCATGGGCGCGTCCGGCGGCGCCTGGTTCATGGACCCCTCGGTCGGCCTGCCGGGCTGGTTTGTGCCGCAAGGCATCTCGGCCGATCTGATCGCCACGAAATACGGCTTTTCGCGCGACGACGTCGACGCCTATGCGGTCGAAAGCCAGAAGCGCGCCGCCAAAGCCTGGGGCGAAGGCCGCTTCAAGAATTCGGTGATCTCGATCAAGGACCAGAACGGCCTGACCATCCTCGACCACGATGAGCATATGCGGCCTTCGACCGATATGCAGTCGCTGGCGGCCCTCAACCCGTCTTTCGTCATGCCCGGCGAAATGGGCGGCTTCGATGCCGTCGCGGTGCAGAAGCACCCCGAGGTGGAGGAGGTCAATCACGTCCATCACGCCGGCAATTCGTCCGGCATCGTCGACGGCGCGGCGGCCGTTCTGCTCGGCTCGAAGAAGGCTGGAAAGTCGCTCGATCTGAAGCCGCGCGCTCGCATCCGTGCATTCGCCAATATCGGTTCGGAGCCGGTGCTGATGCTGACCGGTCCGGTCGACGTGACCGAGAAGCTGCTGAAGCGCGCCAGGATGAAGCTGTCGGACATCGATCTGTTCGAGCTCAACGAGGCGTTCGCCTCGGTGGTACTGCGCTACATGCAGGCTTTCGACATTTCGCACGACAGGATCAACGTCAATGGCGGCGCCATCGCCATGGGCCATCCGCTCGGCGCAACCGGTGCGATGATCTTCGGAACCGTGCTGGACGAACTGGAGCGCCGCGACCTGAACACCGCGCTGGTGACGCTCTGCATCGGCGCCGGCATGGGCACCGCAACGATCATCGAACGCGTCTGACGGGAGAGAGACCGATGAGCTACACCAACTTCACCCTCGACATCGACGCCGATGGCATCGCGCTGGTCACCTGGGACATGCCCGACCGCTCGATGAACGTCTTCACCGAAGAGGCGATGCTGGAACTGAACGCCATCGTGGACAAGGTGGCGAGCGACGCGTCGATAAAGGGGGCGGTGATTACCTCCGGCAAGGACACGTTCTCCGGCGGTGCAGACATCACCATGCTGCAGAAGATGCTGTCGAAGTTCGCAGCCGATAAAGCCAAGGACCTGGACAAGGCGACCAAGGCATTGTTCGACAATGCCGGCTACATGACCGGCCTGTTCCGCAAGCTGGAGACCTCAGGCAAGCCGTGGGTATCGGCGATCAACGGCACCTGCATGGGCGGTGCGTTCGAGCTGTCGCTCGCTTGCCATGGCCGTGTCGCGGCCGATTCCGACAAGGTCAAGATGGCGCTCCCCGAAGTGAAGATCGGCATCTTCCCGGGTGCCGGCGGCACTCAGCGCGTGCCGCGGCTGACCGACCAGCAGCAGGCGCTGCAGATGCTGACTTCCGGCCAGACGCTGTCGCCGCAGAAGGCCAGGTCGATGGGCCTGATCCATGAGATTGCCGAACCGACGAAGTTGGTCGAAACCGCCAAAGCCATGATCAAAAATGGCTTGAAGCCAGTGGCGCCGTGGGACGAGAAGGGCTTCAAGCTGCCCGGCGGCCCGGTCTATTCGGTGGCCGGCGCCAATCTGTGGCCACCGGCAATCGCCATCCTGCGTCGCGAGACCTATGGCAACTATCCGGCTGCCGCAGCCATCCTGAAATGCGTCTATGAAGGCCTACTGGTGCCGTTCGATACCGGCTTGCGCATCGAGCAGCGTTATTTCACCGAGATCATGCAGACCAGGGAAGCGGCGGCGATGATCCGCTCGCTGTTCGTGTCGCTGCAGGAACTGAACAAGGGCGCGCGTCGTCCGGCCGGCGTGCCGGAAACCAAGTTCAAGAAGATCGGCGTAATCGGCGCCGGCTTCATGGGCGCCGGCATCGCCTATGTCACGGCCAAGGCCGGCATTCCGGTGGTGCTGCTCGACCGCGACATGGACGCTGCCGCCAAGGGCAAGGCGCATTCGGACAGCCTGATCTCGGATCAGGTCAGGAAGGGCCGCGCCAAGCCGGAGGATAAGGACAGGCTGCTGTCGCTGATCACGCCGACGGCGGACTATGCCGACCTCGCAGGCTGCGACCTGGTGGTCGAGGCGGTGTTCGAGGAATCGGGCGTCAAGAAGGACGCCACCGAAAAGGCGGAGGCCGTGCTGAAGCCGGCGGCGGTCTTTGCGTCGAACACGTCCACCATCCCGATCACGTCGCTGGCGAAGAATTCGGCGCGGCCGAAGAATTTCATCGGCATCCATTTCTTCTCGCCGGTCGACAAGATGATGCTGGTCGAAATCATTTTGGGCAAGAAGACGGGCGACAAGGCGCTGGCCACTGCGATCGACTTCGTCCGCGCGATCAAGAAGACGCCGATCGTCGTCAACGACACGCGCGGCTTCTACGTCAACCGCTGCGTGCTGCGCTACATGTCGGAAGCCTACAAGATGCTCATCGAGGGGATTCCGGCGCCGATGATCGAGAACGCGGCGAAGGCCGCCGGCATGCCGGTCGGCCCCTTGGCGCTGACGGACGAAACGGCGATCGACCTCGCGCAGAAGATCATGAAGCAGACCATGCGCGATCTCGGCGACAAGGCGGTCGACCCGAAGCAGATGACGCTGATCAACACGCTGGTCGACACGCATGGCCGCTTCGGCCGCAAGAACGGCAAGGGTTTTTACGACTATCCGCAAAAGCCTGCCAAGAAGAAGCTGTGGCCGGGCCTGAAGGATCTCTATCGGCAGTTGCCGCCTGAAGAGGTCGACTATGAGGAACTGAAGCAGCGGCTCCTGGTCACCATCGCGTTGGAGGCGGCCCGGGTGATGGAGGAGGGCATCGTCACCGATCCGCGCGAGGCCGATGTCGGCTCGATCCTCGCTTTCGGCTTCGCGCCCTTTACCGGCGGCGTGCTGTCCTACATCGACGGCATCGGCGCAAAAAAATTCGTCAAGATCGCCAAGGGTCTTCAGAAGAAGTATGGCGGCGAGTTCAAAGCGCCGAAGCTCCTGCTCGAGATGGCAGAGAAGGGCGAGACTTTCTACGAACGCTTTGATCCCTATGCCAGGAGCGAGGCCAAGAAGGCGGCGTGACGCCGCCTTCGGTGGTGGACAAAATCACGGCCACCGGTTAGAACGGAGAAGGTATTTTTTCCTGTTCGGAAGGGGAGCAAAAGTGCTCTCGCATGATCGCGTTTGGGCCGCCATCGATGCTCTCGCCGAGCGCTATTCGCTCTCGGCGTCGGGGCTGGCGAAACGCGCGGGCCTCGATTCGACCGCCTTCAACAAGTCGAAGCGGCTGTCCTCGGACGGGCGGCCGCGCTGGCCGTCGACCGAGTCGCTGGCCAAAATCATCGAGGCGACCGGCGCCTCGCTCGACGAATTCACCGGACTGGTCGAAGGCCGGGGCAAGACCGTCCCCGGATCTCTGCCGGCACAGACGTCTTCGGTGCCGCTGCTCGGCTTCGCCCAGGCCGGCGCCGGCGGCTTCTTCGACGATGCCGGCTTTCCCGTGGGGCAGGGCTGGGACCTGATCGAGCTTCCAGCGCGGGCGACCGAAACCTCCTATGCGCTGCAGGTCCAGGGCGATTCCATGCTGCCGCTCTACCGCAACGGCGACGTGCTGATCGTCGAGCCGGGCGCCGCCACCCGCAAGGGCGATCGCGTCGTCGTCAAGACCAATGCCGGCGAGGTAATGGCCAAGGTGCTGGACCGTCAGACGGCGAAGTCGATCATGCTGGTCTCGCTCAATCCCGATCACCCGGATCGCGACATCCCGATGCGCGATGTCGAATGGGTGGCGCGGATTGTCTGGGCAAGCCAGTAGGGGCCGCCGGTGAGTCCGCTTCATGCCGCCGCCGCGGTATTGACGATCCTGGCAATGGGGGCTGCGATTGCCGCAGGTGGCCGCGCCGTGCTGCAGGACGAAAATGGGCGCGTCGCGGCTCGGGCGCAGGCCAGCATCGCGGCGCAATCCCAAGCGCCTGCTACATCAGCAAATCCGCGACCCAAGGCGGCGAGCCCAGAGGCGCGTTCCAGGGCCATCGATCCCGAAGTCGTCGCGCCGCCGCAGCTTCAGCCGCAAGAGCTTGAGCGGGTCGAGCCGCGCGCGCCGCTGAGTGAGTTGGCGCTGGCTGGACCGCCCAAGCCGCCCAAAACGAAAATGCCCGACGACTGGAACGGGACAAAACTGTTCCAGCCGGTTGCATCGGCCGCCGGTGTGATCGAGGCCAAGGGCTACTCCGTCGCGATTTCCGGCGTCGACATCGTCAGGCAGGACGAAACGTGCACCGACGGCGGCAAGTCGTGGACGTGTGGCACCCGGGCGCGAACGGCGTTCCGTGCCTTCCTGCGCGGTCGGGCGGTGGTCTGCACGGTGCCACCCGAGGGCGGCCGCGACCTGATCACCGCCGAATGCCGCGTCGGCAACCAGGATGTCGGCCAGTGGTTGATCGAAAACGGCTGGGCGCGCGCCGCCAAGGGTGGCCCTTACGTCGAGGCCGGCGAGAAGGCCCGTATGGCGAGGACGGGCATTTTCGGGCCGGCGCCCAGTCTCTCCGGCCTGCCTCCGGCACCAGCCCCCTTTGCGGCCACAGCGCAGCCGACGCAGCCGATTCTCGATCCTTCGGCGGCGGCTACGCCGCCAGCTGACCAGCCAGCGCCTTCTGAATGAGCGCGCGGGTTTCTGCTATTCCGTAGAGCGCAGCGAAGGAACCGAAGCGCGGGCCGCGCTCCTGTCCGATCAAAATCTGGTAGATCATCTGGAAGAAGGCGACGGAGACGCCCGGCCCGCCTTCCGGGCTCTGCTTCGAATGGTCCTGATAGCGCTCGATCTTGCGCGCGACGTTGAGAGCGGCATTCTGGATCGCCTCGCCATCGGCATCTGTCGGCAATGCGGCGAGCGCTTCGGACAGTTTCGTCAGCGCCTCGCGCTCGACCGCATCGGCGGCCCGGTACACCTTGGCCGGCTTCACGAAATCGTCGAAATAGCGGATCGCATACTCGGCCAGCCGGTCGAGCTCGGGATGGGTCTTCGGCGTCACGCCTGACGTGTGGCGCAAAATGAACCCCCACAGCACGTCCTTGTTCTGGGCGTTCGAGGCGCTGACCAGATTGAGCAGCAGCGCGAACGATACCGGCAGGTCGACGACAGGCGGGTTGCCGTCATGCATGTGCCAGACGGGATTTCCCAGCCGCTCCTTCCACTCCTGCCGGCGATAGGCGGACAGAAAGGCGTAATACTCGTCCACCGCCTTCGGAATGACGTCGAAATAGAGCTTCTTGGCCTGCCGCGGCCGCTGGTACATATAGAGCTCGAGGCTTTCGGTCGGCGCGTAGGTCAGCCACTCGTCGATGGTCAGTCCGTTGCCCTTCGACTTCGAAATCTTCTGGCCGTTCTCGTCCAGGAACAGCTCATAGACGAAATGCTCGGGAGCGCGCCCGCCCAGGATATTGCAGATACGGTCGTAGATCACCGCATTCGTCTGGTGGTCTTTGCCGAACATTTCGAAATCGACGCCGAGCGCGGCCCAGCGCATGCCGAAATCCGGCTTCCACTGCAGCTTCACCCTGCCGCCGGTTATGGGCAGCGTGGTTTCGGTGCCGTCATCGTCGAAGGTGATAGTGCCGGCCTTGGCGTCGACATGCTTCATGGGGACGTAAAGCACGCGGCCGCTTTTGGGGGAAATCGGCAAGAACGGACTGTAGGTCGCCTGACGCTCCTCTCCGAGCGTCGGCAGCATCACGTCCATGATTTTGTCGAAACGTTCGGCAGCGCGCAGCAGAACGTCGTCGAAATGGCCAGCCTTGTAGTATTCCGTCGCGCTGGCGAACTCATAGTCGAAGCCGAACGTGTCCAGGAAACGGCAAAGCATTGCGTTGTTGTGGTCTGCGAAGCTCGCATAGTCGCCGCCAAAAGGATTGGGAACGGACGAGAGCGGCTTGTGCAGGTGCGGCTCGAGTGCGGCGCGATCGGGGACGCTGTCCGGAATCTTGCGCATGCCGTCCATGTCGTCGGAAAAGCACAAGATCTTGGTCTTGACGGTGTCCCGGGTGAGGACGCGGAAGGCGTGGCGCACCATCGAGGTGCGTGCGACCTCGCCGAAAGTACCGATGTGCGGCAGCCCCGACGGACCGTAGCCGGTCTCAAACAGGACAGTCTCGGGAAAGTCAGCCCCTTTGTAGCGATCGACGATCTTCCTGGCTTCCTCGAACGGCCACGCCTTGCTTTCGGCCGCTGCCGCAAGCACCTCGGGATTGAGATCGATGATGTTTGATCCCGCCATGTCACTGTTTTCCAAATTATTCGCTGGCATCGTCGCAAGAAGGGGCCGGATGATTTTTTCAACCGGTCTCTAGGCGTGCCTGCCGTGGGCGTCAACGATCGCGGCGCTTTTTCCTTGCGACGCCGGTGCCGCGTTCCTAACTTCGGAGCCCGTTTGAGGAGTTTTTAAATGCCATTGCCACCGCACGAAGCCCTGATCTATCTTATGGTCATCACTTCCGCGTCCGATCGTGACATGACCAATGTCGAATTGGCGCGGATTGGCGACGTCGTCCGCTCATGGCCGGTGTTCGAGGACTTCGACCACAACCGGCTGGTCGGCGTCGCCCAGGACTGCCAGAAGTTGCTGCACGAAAAGGACGGGTTGGAAGGCGTTTTGGCGCACGTCGCTGAAGCACTGCCCGAGCGCCTGCTTGACACCGCCTATGCCGCAGCCTTCGAGGTCGCGGCCGTCGACCTCGAAATGCGCCTGGAGGAGGTGAGGGTGCTGCAGCTTATCCGTCGCCAGCTCGATCTCGACACGCTCACCGTCGCCGCCATCGCCCGTGCTGCCAAGGCTCGCCTGCGCACGCTGACTTAGAGCGCTGTTCTCAAATGAAACGCCTCAACTATCAGGAAGGAACGTGGTTCCTTGTTCCCCTGAGAAGCAGTGGCTATGCCGTAGGCCTCGTTAGTCGAATGGCGCCCAAAGGGAGGATAATATTGGCATATTTCTTCGGCCCGAGACTCGATAGCCTCCCCACCCTTGACGAAATACGCGGATTTCAGCCGAAAGACTCGGTGAGATGTCTGCACGTTGGTGACCTGGGACTCGTCAATGGCGATTGGCGAATTCTTGGAAGATCGCCGGATTGGGATGGCAGCCAATGGCCCGTGCCCCAGTTTGTCAGACGGGACGAGCTTTCGAAGCGCAGTTGGCTAGTCACGTACTCTGATTTCGACCCCAGTGTGGTCGAGAAGGAGGAGCCGTTTCGATCCGATCAGGTGCTGGAGCGTGATGCCCTGTATGGGTACGGAGCGGTAGAACTCTTACTCACAAAAGTGATCGAAACTCGCTGAACATTGCTCGTTCAAGTGATCAGAAAAAGCTGACCGAGAAATAGCGCAGATAAAATTCGGCGAAGATGCCCTGCACCGAAATCTGCTGCAGTGCGTAGTCGAACGCTGCGGCCAGCGCTGGATCGTTGGCCCTGGTGGCGATGGCCATACCCGATCCCAGATAGCCAGGCGCTTTTCGAACGCGCCGCCAGCTCGATTTTCATCTTTCTGTAGCGTTGCGACTTCCTCTACTATCCCGACTGGGGTCTCCGGCAGGGAGGCAAGCGGGGCAAGCTTCTCATGGACGGTTCGCAGAGTTGTCAGGCGCGGTAGGCAGCGAGCAGACGTTGAATCTCGTCGATACGCGACTGGTGCGCCGCGAGGCGGACAGTCCGGCTATTTGCGAACGATGCCACGCAATCGACGCTGCGCCGCCGTCTCTTTAATCACGCCAGCAATCTTGCGGACAAATGCCGGACTGAACGCGCCGATCGGCCTCGTCGTCATCAGATCATAGGCTTTATCGACCTGCACCCGGTTATATTCGTCCAGGACCAGCCATGACGGATAGTCGAGGCCGCCGCGGCGGCATTCGATTTCGCTGATGGCGAGGTGCGGGCGCGACCGGTCGGGTTTTGCGAAGTCAGCGGAAAGAGAAACAAGGCTGCTGGCGTTGCGGGCGTCCGAACCACGATACAGACCGGCCTCGCCTTGCGTCCGGATTCCTCGCCGGCGTCTGCTTCCCGCGCCCATAGGTAATAAAATCGGAGCAGGTCGCCGGCTTTAAGCATCGGGCGTGTCGCCGGAAATTATTGCATCCAGTCCAGTCATGAGTTCATTGTGGACTTCATCCGGTGCGTCCTCGATCGTAAAAGCGGCCGAATGCGGCTGGCCGACGAGCTGATGGTACTGAGCAGCGGACAGGATGACGAGCTTTTCCTTGCCGCGCTTGGTCAGGGCCACCGGCTCGATCAAAGCCGTTTCGAGGATTTCGCCTGACACGCGATTCATGTCCGAGAATGTGAATTGCTTCATGATCGTACTTCCTTTTGAAGTACCTATAGTAGGTAATTCACGTAAGAATAGCAAGGATGGGTGGCGCGCGCGCCACCATTCTTATCAGGATCGATCCGCTCGAAAGAGCGGGATTGCTCGTTCAATTCTTTTGCTGCTTGCCGTCGCGCCCCAGTATCCAGCCCTGCAGCGTTACGAAAGGCAGATCGGCGGCGGTCACCAGCCCCGCATTTTCCTTGATCTCGACGGCTCCCGGCCTGTGTCCCGACCTTTTGGCTTTGCGTTCCGCGCTTAAGCATCCGAGAAAGAGATTTCAGACGCCCTGCGGGCGAACGGATTCCTGCATGGTTGCCCGCCGTGTCGAATCCGCGTTTCCATTGCCGGTCGGCCGGCACGACTCCGCGTGCCGGCACTTCTGCCGAAAGGTGGGGCCGGGCGACGATCACCGCAATCATGGCTGCGTCGTCGGCGCCGTCTTTTTCCATGCGCGGATAATGGAGTTCGCGGCCTTCATTTTGCCGATCGACAAGGCCAAGTTCCTCGATCTTCGCCATGATCCGTTGCAACACCGATGGATCGCCCAAGCGGATCGGCTCGTCATCTGCGCGGGGACAACTCGTCAGTTCGCCGTTCGCGCGGATCAAAAAGCTGACCGGGCCGGATCAGAAAAAGCTGACCGGGAAATAGCGCAGATAGAATTCGGCGAAGATGCCCTTCACCGAAATCTCCTGCAGTGCGTAGTCGAACGCTGCGGCCAGCGCTGGATCGTTGGCCCTGGTGGCGATGGCCATACCCGACCCCAGATATTCGGGCGCCAGATAGGGACCGCCGGCAAAGCGGCAGCAGGCTGCGGCATTCGAACTGCCCAGCCAGAAGGCGAAGCGCATGCCGTCGCCGAAGCCGGCATCGACCTTGCCGGCCTTGAGACCGTCGTAGAGCTCTTCCAGCTGCGCGAAAGGAACGACCTGGACGGTGCCGAAGTAATCGCGCAGCATCCGCTCATGCGCGGAGCCTGCGACGACGCCGACGCGCTTGCCACGCAGTCTGTCGAAGATAGGCTCCGTGAGCGCCTTTGCCTTCGGCATGATGAAGCGCGCCGGAAACTGCAGGTAGGAACGCGAGAAGGCATATTTTGACCGCGACTCCGGCGTGGCGGCAATGCCGGCAATGATCGCTTCCCCTTCGCCCTTCTGCAGTGCCCCTTCGAGCTCGGCCCAAGGCAGCGCCTGGATCTGGCATTTTTCGGCGATGCCGAGCTCGGCGCAGATCGCGCGCGCCAGATCGACATGGAAGCCGGACAAGCGGCCCGCTCCGTCGAGGAAGTTGAACGGCGGGAAATCGGTGGTGGTCAGGAATCTCAGACGCGGCAGCGCGGACAGGTCAGGCTTCGGCAGCCGCTCCTTGGCATCCCACAGCACCGGCACTTGCGGCTCCGCGGCACGCGCTCCCGTGAGCCACGCTGCCCCCGTCATTGCCAGCATCAAGACGATGGTCATCCACCGAATCGTCACGATCGAGCTCCGCCCTGTCCTGTCCAATGTGGCTTTTGGTACGAAAATGCCACAGGCACAACGGTTTTTGATTTCATCACGCCGATTTAGGGCTATGCTTCAGCGAGCTTGCAAACATGTGTGGCGGTCGGCTGGAGGGTAGCCGCAAGCCGCTGCAAACTGAGGGGAGCAGGTTTGTAATCCGGGGTCGAGGGCAAAGTGCGGGTCAAGCACTGGGCCGTTGATCTCAACGCGGGAAGGCAACATGGGGTAGATGTTGCAATGGGCCACTTCGATCGCACACTGGAATTCATAGATCAGCTGCAGCACGCCGATACGGCGGCCGCGGTCTGCGAAAAGCTGCTTGGCATAACCTCGGAGTTCGGCCTGACGGCGCTGATGGCCGGAACGGTTCCGCAGCCGGGCACGCCAAGAGGCCAGCAAAAGGACCATGTGCTGCTTTGCGAGTGGCCGGGAGAATGGCTGGAGCGCTATGTGGCGCGCAACTATGTCGACCATGACCCCGTCGTCAGCCATATGAAGCAGCTGCAGGCGCCGTTCCAGTGGCGGGAAGCGTCCCAGAGCATCCGCATCGACAAGAGCAGCGGCGAAGTGATGGGCGACGCCGGCGAATTCAAGCTGCGCGACGGATTGGCCTTCCCGCTGATCACGCTCGATGGCCAGATCGTCATGGTGTCGCTGGGCGGCGAGGCCGTCGAATTGTCGGGCGCCGATTTTGGGCTGGTGTCGCTGGTGGCGACCTATGCGATTGGCCGCGCCATGCAGATCCACACGATGGCGGCCAAGACCCTCGACCACCACGTCGAACTGACGCCGCGTGAGCGCGAATGCATGCAATGGGCCGCCGTCGGCAAGTCCGAATGGGAGATTTCACAGATTCTCGGCATTTCGGAACACACATCAGAGAAACACCTTCTTAACGCCAAAAGCAAACTCGGTGCCGTCAACCGGGTGCAGGCGGTCGCGGAAGCGATAAGGCGCGGCTATATTAGCTAGCTCGGCCGTGCCGGCCTAGAAATTCTTGCCTACGTGATCGCGTAATTTCCTCGGGACAGCCCGGCCGTATCTTCCTATTGAACCTAGGAGACGGCAGATGCTTTTTTCCCTTACAACACAGGAACTTATGGAACGTCCCGACCTTTGGGAGGCCGTTCATCGCTTACGCTACAAGATTTTCGTCGAGGAGATGGGGTGGACCGATCTGCAGCGCCCCGACGGCCTTGAGATCGATCAGTTCGATCATGACGAGGCGGTGCACCAACTCGTCATCCGCAATGGCGAGCTCGCCGGCTATCAGCGGATGTTGCCGACAACGCGTGCGCATCTTCTGACCGAGGTGCTGGCGGACCTCTTTGAAGGGACGCCGCCATCCGGGCCGAACGTGTGGGAACTGACCCGCTATGCGGTCGCGCCGGGCTTTCGTGACGGCAAGCGCGGCGTCTCGACGGTCGGCACCGAGCTCATTGCCGGCTTCGTCGAGTGGGGGCTGAAGCGGAATGTCAACCAGGTGATCATCGAGTTCGAACCGATGTGGGTCCTGCGGGCGCTGCAGTTGCACTTCCTGGCGAAGCCGCTTGGCTACCAGCGCACCTATGGCAACCAGCAAGTCGTCGCCACACTGCTCACCTTCAACGAGCACACGCTTGAGGTGGTGCGGTCGCGTCGCAGTCATTTCGCGCCGGTTCTGGCCAGGGGATATCCCGACAGGCTCGGAATGAGGCAGGCCTCGTGAGAATTGGAGACAGCCATGAACATCCACCCGCAAACAGAGTTCCGCAATCATTCGTTGATCGTCACGGTGTCGTCGGATGACGGCCGGCCGGTGCTGGACGGGCGAGCCTATGAAAGCCTGGCCAGGATCTTCCACGAAGCTGCAATCGACGATGATGTGCGCGTCGTGGTGCTGCGCGGCCTCGCCGGCTGCTTCTGCCTCGGCGGCGATTTCTCCGAGTTCCTCGACGCCACCAAGCATCAACGGTTGATCGCTGCCGTCACCGACATGTTCCGCACGTTGGCGACGTTCCCCAAACCGGTCCTTGCCTGTGTCGACGGCGATGCCGTCGGTGTCGGCTGCACCATCCTGTTCCATTGCGACATGGTGATCGCATCTGACGAAAGCACGTTCCGGGTGCCGTTCGTCGATTTCGGCCTCGTGCCGGACGCGGCGACCAGCATCCTGGCGCCGCAGAAACTCGGTTATGCCGGCGCTTTCCGCTTCTTCTGCCTGGGCGACACGCTCAGTGCCGCGGACGCCAGGATGCTGGGCCTGGTCACGGAGATCGTGGTCGGCGACGTCGAGGAAGCCGCACTTGGCAGAGCCAGGCAACTCGCCAAGAAGCCGGTTGCCGCACTGCTGCAGACGCGCGACCTGCTCAAGGGCGACACAGGCGCACTCTGCGATCGCATCGACCAGGAGATTTCTCTGTTTCAGCAGGCTTTGCAGGACGATACCACACTGCGGCGGCTGCAGCGGATTGCCCGGCTGGCGGCATGAGACGTCATTCGGCAGAATGACAGGAATATCCGGAATCGTGCCGCGCGTCTTTGGGGCGCGCGGCAGCGCTTCAGGCCTGTCTTCCCAGGAAGGAAGGCGCTTCCCCGATGATCTTCTTGTCTTCCTTGCCGATGGCGTCGAGATCGCGGCCGTCATAGGGAAGCGACAACAGGATGCGCCGGATGATGGCAAGTCGCGCGCGCCGCTTGTCGTTGGCCTGTATGATGATCCAGGGCGCGAATTCCTTATGCGTGCGTTCGAACATGAGATCGCGCGCTTTGGTGTAGTCGTCCCATTTGGCGATGCCGGCAATATCGATCGGCGAGAATTTCCAGTTCTTCAAAGGACTCCAGCGGCGATCGTGAAACCGCTCGAGCTGTGTTTCCCGACCGATGTTCAGCCAGAATTTGAAGAAATGGATGCCCTCGTTACAGATCATCCGTTCAAAATACGGCGTCTCGTCCAGGAATTTCTGATGCTGCTCCGGCGTGCAGAAGCCCATAACCGGCTCGACGCCGGCGCGATTGTACCAGGAGCGGTCGAAGGTGACGAACTCGCCGGATGTCGGAAAGTGCGCGACATAGCGTTGGAAATACCATTGCCCGATTTCGGTTGGGCTAGGCTTGGTCAGCGCCACGTTGCGCGCTGTCCTGGGGTTCATGTACTGGCGCAGCGCGAAGATTGTGCCGCCCTTGCCGGCGGCATCGCGTCCTTCGAACAGCGACATCACCCGCTTGCCCGTCGATTGCAGCCATGCCTGCGCCTTGACCAACTCGATCTGCAGCCGCTCGAGCGTCTCGTCATACTCGTCGCTTTTCATTTTCTTGTCGTAGGGGTAGCCGCCGGCGGTCAGCTTGTTGTCCTCGATCCAGTCCGGAAGCTTGGGATCCTCTATGTCGAACTCGAACTCCTTGCCGTTGATCCGGATCTTTTGCGGACCTGGAACAGGCGCGGCGGCATCTTCCTTGGGGTTTTTCATCGAGATGAACCTTTCCAGCTTCCGGACTCATGCTATTGGGAGCCTTACTGCATCGGCCCGAAAATCGGAATCGATTTTCGAAAGGAACGATGCAGCAGATTTAGTAATAGCGCCGGTCAGCGGGAAGTTTCCAACCTGCCGGTCGGGGTGGGGACGGAGGCACAGTGCGCGCGAATGGCTGACAGTAGCTGACAATGGCTGATATGGGCGGCGCAGAACAGCGAACCACGGCGCAAGCCGTCGCCACCCGGTTGTGGAACAGCCGCTGGCTGCTTGCGACCGGCATCGTCGCGATCTTGACGGTCTATGGTTTCGCAGACATGTCCTTCCATGTTGTGCTGCTGGCATGTGCTGTGCTGCTGCTCGCCGCCGCGATGCTGCCGGCCGGCGTAGCGCGCCAATCCGCGGAGGATGCCGCGGCGATCGAGGCGGGCGGGCTACAACAGCTGTCGGGAGAATATCTGGCGGCCGCCGTTGCCGATCCGCTGATCATCTTCGATCGCACCGCGACGATCGTCCATGCCAACGCCGCCGCCTTCGCTGCCTTCGCCGGCATCGCACCGGGCATGTCGCTGTCGCTGAAATTCCGCGCGCCCGAGATGCAGGCCCTGCTGGACAGTATCCTGTCGGGCGCCGCCGCTGCGGACGTCGTCGAATACACCGAAAAGCTGCCGGTCGAACGGGCCTATCGGGTGAGTGCCTCTTCGGTCGGCCACGGCACCGACCTCTATGTGCTGGTCTTCAAGGACCAGAGCGAGGCGCGCCGGATCGACCGGATGCGGGCCGACTTCATCGCCAATGCCAGCCATGAGCTGCGAACTCCGCTCGCCTCGATCTCCGGTTTCATCGAGACGCTGCGCGGCCCGGCCCGCAACGACCCGGCGGCGCGCGAGCAGTTCCTGCAGATCATGCACAACCAGACCGGCCGCATGGCGCGTCTGATCGACGACCTGCTGTCGCTGTCGCGGCTGGAGATGAAACCCTATCTGAAGCCGGGAACCGAGGTCGATCTCCGCCAGACCCTCGACAGCGTCATCGATTCGCTGGGTCCGCTTGCCCGCGAAAACGGCGTTGCCATCGAGCGGGATTTCGCGAAAGGACCACTCAATGTGCCGGGGGATCGCGATGAACTTTTCCAGGTTTTCGAAAATCTGCTGGAAAACGCCTGCAAATATGGACAGTCGGGTGGACGTGTCGTGGTGACGATTGCCCACAGCGATGACGGTCCCGAACCGGGCATCGACGTCACCATCCGGGACTTCGGCCCCGGCATTCCCGAGGAGCACATCCCGCGCATCACCGAACGTTTCTACCGCGTCGACGTCGAAAACAGCCGGACCCAGAAGGGCACCGGCCTTGGCCTGTCCATCGTCAAGCATATCCTGACGCGCCACAATGCCAGGCTGTCGATCACATCGGAGGTCGGCAACGGCGCAGCTTTCACGGTGCATTTGCTGGCGCACTGACATCTCACTATCTAAGTACGCGCCGGCCCGAGTACCGGAAGACTTTAGGACCGCCGGATGCGTGGATACAGGACTTTAGAGCCTATTCTGTGGCCTAGTGGACGCACGTCGCTCTAACGGTTTCTTTTTTCTGTCATCCGGCTAGCGTATCAGCGGGGATTCGAGGAACGACTCGGACCAGAAGACCCGGGAAGGCATCTCCATGCAGTCCGTGCACATCGTCAGCGCCTATGACGAGGAGCTGAAATATCTGTCGAAGCGCATTGCCGCGATGGGCGGGCATGCCGAACGCATGGTCGAACAGGCGATTGCCGCTCTGGTCAACGCCGACCCTGGCCTTGCCCAGAAGGTCATCCGCGACGATGCCGTTCTTGACCAGGGGCAGCGCGAGATCGACGATAAGGCGATCATCATCATCGCCAAGCGCCAGCCGATGGCGACGGATTTGCGCGAGATCGTTGGCGCCATCCGCATCTCGGCGGATCTCGAACGGGTCGGCGACCTCGGCAAGAATGTCGCCAAGCGCGTGGTTGCCGTCATAGAAGGGCGCCAGCCGACCAGCCTGTTCCGCGGCATCGAGGCTTTGGCGGACCTGGCGTTGACGCAGCTCAAGGAAGTGCTCGACGTCTACGCGTCGCGCTCGGTGGAAAAGATCGGCTTCGTGCGTGACCGCGACGATCAGATCGACGCCGTGTACACCTCGCTGTTTCGCGAGTTGCTGACCTACATGATGGAAGATCCGCGCAACATCACGCCCTGCACGCACCTGCTGTTCTGCGCCAAGAACATCGAGCGGATCGGCGACCACGCCACCAATATCGCCGAGACGATCTACTACATCGTCACCGGCGACCAGATGCCGGCCGAGCGGCCGAAGGGCGACAAGACAGACAAGATTGTGCTTCCCGCAACGCTACCGGCGAAGTGAGCGGCTGCCTCTCGAACCCATTGCTGATTTAGGCTAAGCTTTACCGAACGTTCCTGATCCTGACCCGAGGCCATGCCTCCAGGAGGTAGCGATGGAAACCGTTCGGAACCTGACGCCGGCCCCGCCGACATCGGCCATCGTCGCTTCCAGCGTCTATACCGCCGGCCGGCGTGTCGCCGACATTCCGATCGAGGAAGCCGGCGAATGGGCCAAGAAGCCAGGTCATGTCGTCTGGATCGGCCTGCTGGAGCCGGACCGCGACCTGTTGCTTCGTGTCCAGGCGCAATTCCACCTGCACGATCTGGCGATCGAGGACGCCGAGCATCCGCATCAGCGGCCGAAGATCGAGCAATATGGCGATGCGTTGTTCATCGTTGCCCGCACGGCTCAACTGATCGACAGGCGCGTCACCTTCGGCGAGACGCATCTGTTCGTCGGCGCCGGCTACATCGTCAGCGTCAGGCACGGTCCGTCGACTTCTTATGCCGCCGTTCGCCAGCATTGGGAAAGCTGCCCGCATTCGCTAGCCAAAGGCGAGGATTTCGTCCTCTATGCCATTCTCGATTTCATCGTCGACAACTACATGCCGGTGCTCGAGCAGATCGAGGACGAGGTCGAGGCGATCGAGGACAGGGTTCTGCTGAAGCCGATGACCGGCTCCGACATAGAGCGGCTCTACATGCTGCGCCGCGATCTCTTGCGCCTGCGCAACGCCGCGCTGCCGCTGGTGGAAGTCTGCCGCCGGTTGACCAGCGCCGACCTGCCGCAGATCCATGCGGCCATGCACCCGCTGTTCCGCGACGTCACCGACCACATCCGCACCGTCCAGGAGAAGATCGACAGCTTGCGGGAGGTGCTCGCATTTGCCTTCGAGGCGAGCCTCCTGGTTGGCCAGAGCCAGGAAACGGCGATCACCAAGAAGCTCGCCTCATGGGCTGCAATCCTGGCGGTGCCGACGGCGCTCGCAGGCATCTACGGCATGAACTTCAACGACATGCCGGAACTTAGGATGGAATATGGATATCCGGTCGTTCTGGGAGCGATTATTTTGGTCTGCTCGGTTCTCTACTGGCGCTTCCGCAAGAGCGGCTGGCTGTGAAAGAGAAGGGAGTAAGGGAGTAGGGCAGTAAGGGAGTATGTAGTGCGTTGCCTTGCCAAGGTCGCACTCACTAAGCCTGATCTTTACCTACTCCCATACTGCCCTACTCCCTTATTCCCTTATCTGCTCCGCCGCCGCTCCGAAGCGGGCTGAAACGCAACGCGAGCGTGATACTTGCAATAGGGTCCGGTTTCGGCCGCGTCGTTGCCGCAGAAATGGAACTCTTCCGAAAGCGGATCGCCATTCGGCCATTTGCATGTCCGCTCGGTCAACTCGACGAGCTGCAGATGCCGCGAGATCGGTACGACGACGTTCTCGACCGGACGGACATAATGACGCGTCACCGGTACGGCGTCGAATTGCGCCTGCAGCGCGGTCGCGCCGATCGACGTGGTGATATGCCGCGCAGTGCTCGCGGCCCGCGACACCGATTTCTGCACGGTCGATCCCTGCACGCTCTTCTTCTGGCGTGCCGGCGTGGCAGTCGCGCGTCCGCGGCCCGACAGTTTCAGCCGATGCACCTTGCCGATGACGGCATTGCGGCTGACACCCCCAAGCTGTGCGGCGATCTGGCTGGCGCTCAGCCCCTCCGACCACAATTTTCTAAGAAGTTCGACCCGCTCGTCAGTCCAATTCATGAGACCGCGCTCCTGCTGAAATGTGCGGCGATCGGAATCCTTCCACGATCCGGCTTCCGCCGGGCAGACACCACATATATCGGGTGATTAGGTCCGCCGCACGAAATCTAGTTATTTCTCGACCTACAATTACCTTATGCGCTGACTCGGTGACAAGAGTCCGAGGGCCAACACGAATCGGTTTTTTCGGTTTTCCCCAACTTGCCCGGTCGCTGATGAGCCGGCGTCTCGCTGGAAAGCTTGCCGCGCGTCCTTGCACGACGTTTTCGTTGACTTCATGGCCGAAAAACACGATAAGCCGCACAGGCCGCCGCTTTGGCGGCTTTTTGATTTTCCGGTTCCGGAGACGCATATAATGAGCGGTTCGGCGCTTTTCGAGACCTTTACCCGCGCACCCCTGGCCTTCGACCATGGGGAAGGCACTTGGCTGGTCACCGACAAGGGCGAGCGATATCTCGATTTTGGCGGCGGCGTTGCCGTGAATTCGCTGGGCCACAGCCATCCGCATCTGGTCTCGGCACTCACCGAGCAGGCGGCCAAGCTCTGGCATGTCTCCAACCTCTACGAGATTCCGGGGCAGAGCCGTCTGGGCGAGCGGCTGGCCGACGCAACCTTCGCCGACAAGGTGTTCTTCACCAATTCCGGCGCCGAGGCGCTGGAATGCGCCATCAAGACGGCGCGGCGCTACCATTTCGTCAAGGGCCATCCCGAGCGCTTTCGCATCGTCACCTTCGAAGGCGCTTTTCATGGCCGCACGCTGGCGACCATCGCCGCCGGCGGCCAGTACAAATACCTGGAAGGTTTCGGCCCCAAGGTCGAAGGTTTCGACCAGGTCGGTTTCGACGACATCGAGGCCGTCGAAAAGGCGATCACATCAGAGACCGCCGCGATCCTGATCGAGCCGGTGCAGGGCGAGGGCGGTATTCGCCCGGTGCCGACACAGTCGCTGAAGCGGTTGAGGCAGCTCTGCGAACAGCATGATCTGCTGCTGATCTTCGACGAGGTCCAGTGCGGCATCGGCCGCACTGGAAAACTGTTCGCGCATGAATGGGCTGGCGTCACGCCCGACATCATGGCCGTCGCCAAGGGCATCGGCGGCGGCTTCCCGGTGGGCGCCTGCCTTGCCACCGACGAGGCCGCCGTCGGCATGACCGCCGGCGTGCACGGCACCACTTTCGGCGGCAATCCGCTGGCGATGGCGGTCGGCAACGCCGTGCTCGACGTCGTGCTGGCAGACGGTTTTCTGGAGGATGTGCAGCGCAAGGCGTTGCTGCTGAAGCAGGGGCTGGCGGGCGTCGCCGACGAATTTCCCGATGTCATCGAAGACATCAGAGGCAGCGGCCTGATGCTCGGCCTGAAATGCGCCGCGCCCAACACCAAGGTGAACATGGCATTGCGCGACCAGCATCTGCTGGCGGTTCCTGCCGGCGACAACGTTCTTCGCCTGCTGCCGCCGCTCACCGTCACCGACGCCGAGATCCATGCGGCGCTCGACCGCATCCGCGCCGGCGCCCGGGGCCTGTCGGACGCCATCGCCGCGGCTGCGGCGAAATAACAGTCGGAAGACCCACATGAGCCTTCGCCATTTCACCGATCTTTCCGCCGTTTCCGAGGGCGATCTGCGCCTTATGCTGGACGATGCCGTCGTGCGAAAGGCAAGGCTCAAGGCTGGCGAGCGGACAAAACCGCTTGAAGGCAAGGTGCTGGCGATGATCTTCGACAAGCCGTCGACGCGCACGCGCGTGTCCTTCGACGTCGGCATGCGTCAGCTCGGCGGCGAGACCATCATGCTGACCGGCGCCGAGATGCAACTCGGCCGCTCCGAAACCATCGCCGACACGGCCAAGGTGCTGTCGCGCTATGTCGACGCGATCATGATCCGCACCACATCGCATGACCGGCTGCTGGAACTGACCGAGAACGCCACCGTCCCCGTCATCAACGGGCTGACCGACGATACCCATCCCTGCCAGCTGATGGCCGACATCATGACCTTCGAGGAGCATCGCGGCCCGGTCGCCGGCAAGACCATCGCCTGGACCGGCGACGGCAACAACGTGCTGCATTCACTGCTGGAGGCCTCGGCGCGGTTCCGCTTCAACCTCAACGTCGCCGTGCCGGAAGGCAGCGAGCCGGCGCAGAAGCATGTCGACTGGTCGAGGGCGCATGGCGGCAAGTTGAACTTCACCCGCTCGCCCGAGGAGGCCGTCCACGAGGCCGACTGTGTCGTTACCGATTGCTGGGTGTCGATGGGCCAGGAGCACCGTGCTCGCGGCCACAATGTCTTCTCACCCTATCAGGTCAATGCGGCACTGATGGCGAAGGCAAAGTCCGACGCCTTGTTCATGCACTGCCTGCCGGCGCATCGCGGCGAGGAGGTCACCGACGAAGTCATCGACGGCCCGCATTCGGTGGTGTTCGACGAGGCCGAGAACCGGCTCCACGCGCAGAAGGCGGTTTTGGCCTGGTGCCTCGGCGCTTGATCCGGGTCACCGTGATCCGGGCCGCCGTTATCCCAGCCGCCTTGATCCGGGAGTGCGTGATGCCTATCTCAGGCGCATCACGCAAATCGAGCGCGTTTCGACGCATGCGCCCCGGAGGGCGGCATCGCCGCGCCCCGGAGCTTTGTCATGTTGGAAACCCGTCAATTGGCTGAACATCAACCCAAACTCGGCGAATTCGGCTACGCCGGCGACGATCATGTCGTGCCTTTCGAGGTCGGCCCGCTCGACGTGCGCGGCCGTACCGTCCAGCTCGGGCCGATGCTCGACGCGATCCTCGGTCGGCATGACTATCCCGAGCCGGTCGCCCGCCTGCTGGCGGAAGCTTGCGTGCTGACGGTGCTGCTCGGCACCTCGCTCAAATTCGAAGGCAAGTTCATCCTGCAGACCCGCACCGACGGGCCGGTCGACATGCTGGTGGCGGATTTTTCCACGCCGCATGCGCTGCGTGCCTATGCCCGCTTCGACGCCGACCGGCTGGAGGCACTGACGTCTGCCGGCGAGACCTCGCAGCGGACGCTGCTTGGCAGCGGTGTCCTGGCGCTGACCATCGACCAGGGCGCCCACACGCAGCGCTATCAGGGGATCGTCCAGCTCGACGGCGAGACGCTCGAGGAGGCCGCGCGCACCTATTTCCGGCAGTCGGAGCAGATCCCGACCGATCTCAGGCTTTCGGTGGCCAAGCTGTTGACGCCCGGCATCGGCGGTGCCCGCGAGCAATGGCGCGCCGGCGGCATCCTGGCGCAGTTCCTGCCGCAATCGCCCGAACGCATGCGCGTGCCCGACCTTCCGGGTGGCGACGGCGATCCGCGCGAGGAGATCCATGATCCGGCCGACAATTCCTGGCAGGAACTGCTCGCGTTGCTTGGCACCATCGAGCCGACGGAACTGATCGACCCGACGATCGGCGCCGAGCGGTTGCTTTACCGGCTGTTCCACGAGCACGGCGTGCGCGTCTTCGGCGGCGTGCCGGTAGCCGACCAGTGCTCATGCTCCAGGGAGAAGATCCGCGGCATTCTCGGAGGCTTCTCCGCCGACGAGATCAGGGACAGCACCGAGGATGGCGGCATTCACGTCGCCTGCGAATTCTGCTCGAAGCAATATGACTTCGACCCGGCGGAATTTGCTGCGGCTCAATAGAATTGAAATCACCGACGAAGCGTTGGCGCTGCCCCTCACCCTTACCGTCTCCCCGTGAAGAACGGGGAGAGGGGGCGCCAGCGTTGCGACAGGTTGTCCAGTTGATAGATAGATGGGTTCCCTTTTCCCCGTTCACTATACGGGGAGAAGGTGCCGGCAGGCGGATGAGGGGCAGCACGACCTTCCGGCCATCTATCTCTCTCAGTTCACCGTCCGCCGCGTGCCCGGCAGGTCGAGCGAAAAGGCGGGGATGGCGACGTCGAACGTTTCGCCCCGCTTGTTGCGCATCGTGTAGTGGCCGACCATGATGCCGGATGGCGTCGAGAGTGGGCAGCCAGACGTATACTGATAACTGTCGCCTGGATTGAGTTCAGGCTGGTCGCCGACAACGCCGGCGCCGCGCACCTCCTCGACCCGGCCGGTGCCGTCGGTGATCTGCCAGTAGCGCGACAGAAGCTGCACGAATTCATCCGACTGGTTGTCGATGGTCACCTGGTAGCCCCAGACATAGCGGTTCTCCGAAGGGTCGGAGCGATCTTCCAGATAGAACGGCCTGACCTGCACTTCGATGTCGCGCGTGACGGCGCTGTACATAAATCACTCCACACTATGCAGACGGAACATTCGACCCTCTCCGCAGTTCGGTCAACGGGGTGCGTCGCCTCGGTGTCTGCCATCGTTGCCCGAATTTGTTAAGCGCAGGTGCCGAACAACAATGTCATTTAAGTGACACGTGACAATGATGGTGTGCAGGGCCGGGGATGGTGTGCAGGGCCGGGCGACTCAGCATTCTGTCGAACTGTTGAAAACGGCTTCATGCGGCCGGTTTTTTCTGGAGCGACCAGATATTGATGGAATTGACAGTCACAGCCGCCTTGCTTTCCATAGTTCTGCTTGTTGTCAATCTCGCCAGCATCCTGCTCGCTTCGTTGAAGCTGAAGCGGCCTGGCAGGATCACGCCGCCAGCCGCCAAGGCGCCGCCGGTGTCGATCGTCGTGCCGTCGCGCGGCGTCGAGCCGTTTACCGAGGAGACGCTCGAGCGCGCCTTCTCGCTCGACTGGCCGCACTATGAGCTCATCTTCTGCGTCGCCCATGCCGACGACCCGGTGGTCGGGCGGATCACCGATGCGATCGCCCGCTTTCCGGCCGTGCCGGCCCGGCTGCTCGTCGGCGACGACCGCATCAGCGGCAATCCGAAACTCAACAATTGCGTGAAGGGCTGGGAGGCCGCGCGCCACCACTGGGTCGTCCTTGCCGATTCCAACGTCCTGATGCGGAGGGACTATGTCCAGCATCTGATGACGGCATGGCGGCAGGACACCGGCCTCGTCTGCTCGACGCCGATCGGCTCGCGGCCGGACGGGATCTGGGCGGAGGTCGAATGCGCTTTCCTCAATACGCTGCAGGCGCGCTGGCAATATACCGGCGAGGCGCTCGGCCTCGGTTTTGCCCAGGGCAAGAGCATGCTGTGGAACAAGCCATTGCTCGACGCCAATGGCGGCATCCGTGCGCTTGCTGCGGAGATTGCCGAGGATGCCGCTGCGACCAAGCTTGTCAACGGGCTCGGACTGCGCGTCAATCTCGTTGCCTCGCCGTTCGAGCAGCCGCTCGGCTTGCGCACATTTGGCGAAATCTGGTCGCGCCAGGCCCGCTGGGCACGCCTGCGTCGCGTCACATTCCCACTGTTCTTCGCGCCCGAGATCCTGATCGGAGCGGCGCCGCCGCTGGTGCTGGCGCTGGTTGCGGCAGCAGGCGCCGGTTTCAGCCTGCCGGCTACCGCCGTCGCCGTGCTGATAGTCGCCTATCTGCCGGAATGCGCTCTCGCCTCGGCCAAGGGCTGGCACCTGTCGCTGCGCATGATCCCGGCGATGGTTGCGCGGGACGTGATGCTTCCCGCCATCTGGGTGCGCGGCTGGCTCAGCGGTGCCGTCGACTGGCGCGGCAACACGATGACCATCCAAACCAGCGCCGTTGCGGAATTGGAAGAGTCGCCGTCGGGCGCCTGACCGCGCCGCTTTGCAGATCAGAGCGCAGCAGTTCGGCGCGTATCCCTATCTGGCGGCTAAGGCCTGCTCGATGTCTTCGAGCAAGTCGTCAGTGTCCTCTAGTCCGACGGACAGCCTGAGCGTGCCTGGCCCGATGCCAAGTTCGGCCCGCGCCTCGTCGCTCAGATTCTTGTGTGTCGTCGTCGCCGGATGGGTGATCAGGCTCTTGGCGTCACCGAGATTGTTGGAGATCAGCACGACATCGAGCGCGTTCTGGAAGGCGAAGGCCGCCTGCTTGCCCCCCTTGACGTCGAGGCAGATCAGCGTCGAGCCGCCCGACATCTGCTTCTTGACGATCGCCGCCTGCGGGTGATCGGCGCGGCCGGGATAGATGACGCGGACAATTTCCGATCGCTCGGCGAGGAAGTCAGCGATCCGGCCGGCACTTTCCGTCTGCTGGCGAACGCGCAGCGGCAGCGTCTCCAGCCCCTTCAGCAGCGTCCAGGCATTGAAGGGCGAGAGGCTGGGACCGGTGTGGCGGAAGTAGTCGTGCAAATTCTCGTCGATCCACTTCTTGTCCGACAGGATGATGCCGCCGAGGCAGCGTCCCTGGCCGTCGATGTGCTTGGTCGCCGAATAGACGACGATATGGGCGCCGAGCTGCAACGGCTTCTGCTGCAAGGGCGTGGCAAAGACGTTGTCGACGATCAGCCGCGCGCCGATCGAATCGGCAAGCGAGGCTACGGCTGCGATGTCGACGACCTCCAGCGTTGGATTGGTCGGGCTTTCAAGGAAGAACAACTTGGTGTTGGGCCTGACCGCCTTTTCCCAATTGGCGATGTCGGTGCCGTCGACCAGCGTCGCCTCGATGCCGTATTTCGGCGCCAGCGTCTCGACCACCCAGCGGCAGGAGCCGAACAGCGCGCGCGCCGCCACGATGTGGTCGCCGGCCCGGGCGCTGCACAGCAACGCCGCCGTCACCGCCGCCATGCCGGATGCGGTGGCGCGGGCATCTTCGGCACCTTCCAGCGCACACATGCGCTTCTCGAACATGTCGACCGTCGGATTGGCATAGCGCGAATAGATGAAGCCCGGTTCCTCGCCCTTGAAGCGGGCTTCCGCCGCCTGCGCCGTGTCGTAGACATAGCCTTGCGTGAGATACATCGCCTCGGAGGTTTCGCCGAAGCCGGAACGCAGCGTTCCTGCATGCACGAGGGCGGTCTGAGGCTTCCAGTTGCGCGTTTTGCTCGTCATCACCTTGTTCCAAACACAAAAAATGGTCCAAACACAAAAAAACCGGCCGCGAAAGTCGCAACCGGTCGTACGGCCTTTCGGCCCGACGGTCCTTTAGCGACTTGTTTAACGTGGCTGCAAGCCGACCGGCCAAATCACCACGGGATAACGATCCTTTAGACCTGCACCGCGCTTGCGTCAATTGCCGGCATGATTAAGAGGTTTGTACCAGCGGGTTCCACGGCAAGAACCTGCGACAAGACGAGACCACGCCCGGCCTTCGAGCGGAGCCAGACTTTGCGGCAGACAGGCATTCTTCCGGATCAGGATATTTCCGCGCTGTACCAGTCGGGCGCGCTGAAGTCGCCGCGCGCGCTCGACGCCGACCAGGTCCAGCCGGCCAGCCTGGACCTCAGGCTTGGCGACAAGGCCTGGCGGGTGCGCGCCTCCTTCCTGCCCGGCCCCAACCACAGGGTTGCTGAAAAACTCGACCGCCTGAAGCTGCACGAAATCAATCTCACCGATGGTGCGGTGCTGGAGACGGGCTGCGTCTATATCGTGCCGCTGCTCGAGAGCCTGGCGCTTCCGGCAAACATTTCCGCCTCGGCCAACCCAAAAAGCTCGACCGGGCGGCTCGACATCTTCACCCGCGTGATGACCGATCGCGGCCACGAGTTCGACAAGATCGCTGCCGGCTACAACGGCCCGCTCTATCTCGAAGTCAGCCCGCGCACCTTTCCGATCGTCGTCCGCACCGGCTCGCGGCTGTCGCAGATCCGGTTCCGCACCGGCAACGCGCTTTTGTCGGAAAGCGAGCTGCACGAATTGCACCGTGCCGAGACGCTCGTCGCCACCGAGCCGCCGAACATTTCCGGCGGCGGCATCGCACTGTCGATCGACCTCGATGGTGACAAGGACGGGCTGGTCGGCTACCGCGGCAAGCACCACACCGGCCTGGTCGATGTCGACAAGCGCGCCGCGCAGGATGTCGTCGATTTCTGGGACCCGCTCTACAAGAGCGGTGCCGGCGAACTGGTGCTCGACCCGGACGAATTTTATATCCTCGTCAGCCAGGAAGCGGTGCATGTGCCGCCGCTCTATGCCGCCGAGATGACGCCCTTCGATCCGCTGGTCGGCGAATTCCGCGTCCACTATGCCGGTTTCTTCGATCCGGGTTTCGGCCATTCGGCCTCGGGCGGCACCGGCAGCCGGGCCGTGCTCGAAGTGCGCAGCCACGAAGTGCCGTTCATCCTCGATCACGGCCAGATCGTCGGACGGCTGGTCTACGAGCACATGCTGAAGCGGCCGCAGGCGCTCTACGGCACAGATCTCGGCTCGAACTATCAGGCGCAGGGCCTGAAACTGTCCAAGCATTTTCGCGCCGCGCGCTGATCGCCCGCTATGATCAGACCATGCTTGCCTGACCTTACGGGTCGTGCTTGGCTGTCTTAGCCGTCAATACGGTTGGAACAAGGGGAACAGAAAATGCAGATTTCAAGATGGATCGCATCGGCAGCAACAGCCGTCATGCTGGCGATGTCAGCCGGGTCGCTGTCGGCGCAAGCACAGGAAAAGTTGAAGATCGCCACTGAAGGCGCCTATCCGCCGTTCAACACCATCACCGCGGATGGCAAGCTCGTCGGCTTCGACATCGACATCACCAAAGCGCTTTGCGCTCAGATGAAGGTCGAATGCGAACTTGTCACGCAGGACTGGGACGGCATGATCCCGGCGCTCCAGGCCAAAAAGTTCGACGCCATCATCGCGTCCATGAGCATTACCGAGGAGCGCAAGAAGCAGGTCTCCTTCACCAACAAATACTATACGACGCCGCTTTCGCTGGTGGCCTTGAAGGACAGCGATATTGCCTCGACCGAACCGGCGGCACTCGCCGGCAAGACAGTCGGCGCCCAGGCTTCGACCACCCAGGCCGACTATGCCCAGGATGTCTATGGCAAGGCCGGCGCCGAGGCGAAGCTCTATCCAACCCAGGAGGAGGCGGTCGCCGACCTGATGAACGGCCGTCTCGATGCCGTCCTTTCAGACAAATTCGTGCTGATGGACTGGATGAAGAAGTCGAGCGACGACTGCTGCAAGATGGTCGGCGACGTCAAGGGCACGGAGACCGAAGCCGGTATCGCCGTGCGCCAGGAAGACAATGCGCTGCGCGAAAAGCTCAACGCCGCAATCGACGCGATCGTCGCAGACGGCACCTACAAGAAGATCCAGGCCAAATATTTCGACTTCGATATTTATTGAGGCGCTGAAGCTGCGCGTTCTTCCTTCTCCCCTTGTGGGAGAAGGTGGCCGAGCGAAGCTCGGTCGGATGAGGGGTGTTCCAGGGAACACCAACGTCTCATTCCTTCCAGCACCCCTCATCCGTCTCGGCGCTGCGCGCCGATCCACCTTCTCCCACAAGGGTAGAAGGAGAAGGTTGGCGCCTAAAGCGCCTTGACCGCCACCTTCACCGGCTGCTCGATTTCAAGCGGGTTGCGCAGCGGCAGGCCAAAATCCTTGGCCTCGATCTCGAAGACGTCGCCGGCCTCGGTCCTGACGCCGTCGGCGAAGGACAGTGTCGCGGTGCCGAACATGTGCACATGCACGTCGCCCGGCTGGCGGAAGGCCGAATATTTGAAGTGGTGATGTTCGAGATTGGCGATGGTGTGTGACATGTTCGCCTCGCCCGACAGGAAAGGCTTTTCCCACAGCACCTGGCCGTCGCGGAGGATGCGCGATGAACCCCTGACGTCGGACGGCAGCTCGCCGATCAGGATTTCCGGCCCGAACGAAGCGTTGCGCAGCTTGGAATGCGCGAGGAAAAGATAGTTCACGCGCTCGGTGACGTGATCGGAAAACTCATTTGACAGCGTGAAGCCGACGCGGAACGGGACGCCGTCGTCGCCGATGATATAGATGCCGGCGACTTCCGGCTCTTCGCCGGCATCCTCGGCGAAGGCGGGCGACAGAAGTGCCGCACCGGGCGCCACTGCCATGGTGCCGTTGCCCTTGTAGAACCATTCCGGCTGCACGCCGGTCTGGCCCTTGGCCGGCTTGCCGCCCTCCAGCCCCATGCGGAACATCTTCATGGAATCGGTGAGCTGCTTCTCGCCGTCGCTGCTGAGCTTCTTGTGCATGGAATCGCGGGTCGCGGCGGAGCCGAGATGTGTCAGCCCGGTGCCGGTGAGGTGGAGATGCGCCGGGTCGGGATGGTTGATCGGCGACAGCAGCCGCCCCTTCTTGTAGGCGGCATCGAGGTCGACCGCTTCACCAAAACCCTTGCGCTCGATGAGGGCGACGAGCCCGGTGCCAGTGCGCGCGGCCTCCATTGCCAGCGAATAGACGCTGCGGGCGCCGTTGATGATTCTGGTCTTGCCGCCGTTGCGGGCGACGACGCGGATGGTCTCCGCCTCGTCGAGGATCTGGGAAATCAGCATGACGTACCCTCTCTCAATTGCCTTGGCCGGCCTGCCGGTCTGGCAAGCTTTTCCTGGCGCAGCTCGGACGGTGTCCGCGCCACGGGTGAAATTCTTCGTCCGGATTGCTCGCGGGCCCGGTCCCCTGGGGGACTTCCTTGCGCCGCCCGGCAGCGCCGCGATGTGACCCGTGCCTCCTAAAAGCGCGCCGCCTTTGAAAAGCGGCCCACTTTAATCCTTGCTTTCATGCATGCCGTTGTCCCAACACGCTGCACACGTTTGGCGACATGCATGAGTTCCCTCAAGCCTTGTTCTTGTTGTAGACGTCGAAGACCACGGCGCCGAGCAGCACCAGGCCTTTGACCACCTGCTGCCAATCGACATTGACGCCCATGATCGACATGCCGTTGTTCATGACGCCCATGATGAAACCGCCGACCACCGCGCCAACAACCTGACCGACGCCGCCCATCGCCGAAGCGCCGCCGATGAACACGGCGGCGATGACGTCGAGCTCGCTGCCGAGGCCGGCCGCCGGCACCGCCTGGCCAAGGCGCGCCGCAATAATCAGCCCGCCGAGCGCCGAGAGCACGCCCATATTGATGAACACCATCAGGGTCAGCCGCTCGGTCTTGATACCCGATAGCTGCGCCGCCTTGGCATTGCCGCCCATTGCGTAGATGCGGCGGCCGACCGTCATGCGTTTGGTGACGAACACGAACAGCGCGATCAGCACGCCCATCACCACGAGAACGATTGGCAGACCCCTGTAGGTGGCGAATTGGTAGACCAGGAACAGCGCCAGGGCGCTGGTCACCAAGGTCTTGACGACGAACAGCGAGAAGGGCTCGGCTTCGTAGCCATGCCGCTCGCGGCTGCGCCGTGCCCTGAGCCCGAAATAAGCATAGGCGACCACGGCGACGATGCCGAGCACGATCGTCGTCATGTGCAGCGTCAGGCCGCTGCCGACGATTGTCTTGCCGGCGGCGTTCACCACCGGCGGTATCAGCGTCAATGAGCCGATCACGTCGGGAATGAAGCCGGAACTGAGCGCCTTGAAGCCGACCGGAAGCGGCCCCACGGAAGACCCCCCACCCAGCAGCGCCTGGCAGATGCCGCGGAAGATCAGCATCCCCGCCAGCGTGACGATGAAGCTCGGTATTCGGTGATAGGCAATCCAGTAGCCTTGTGCCGCGCCGATTGCACCCCCGACGATCAGGCAGATGATCGACACCACCAGCGGATTGCTGAAAGGGCCGAGAGGCCAGATGACCATCATCATCGCCGCCAGCGCGCCGATGAAACCGGCGACGGAGCCGACGCTGAGATCGATATGGCCGGAGACGATCACCAGAAGCATGCCCAGCGCCATCACGATGATGAAGCTGTTCTGCTGCACCAGGTTGCTCAAGTTCACCGGCTTGAACAGCGTTCCGGACGTCGTGTACTGGAAGAACACCATGATGGCGATAAGCGCCAGGATCAGGCCGTATTCGCGCAGGTTGGTGACCAGCGCCGAGACAGCGATGCGCGGCCCTTGCTGCACATCTTCGGCGACGCCGCTTTTCGGGACGGGACCGCTTTCGGTGCTCATGATGCTTTTCCTTCTCCGCGAACGATGGCGCGCATGATCTTTTCCTGGCTGGCATCACTCGCCGCCATTTCGCCGACGATACGTCCTTCGTTCATGACATAGATACGGTCGGTGATGCCGAGCAGTTCGGGCATCTCGGACGAGATGACGATGATCGCCTTACCCTCCGAGGCGAGCCGCGCGATGATCGTGTAGATTTCATACTTGGCGCCAACGTCGATGCCGCGCGTCGGCTCGTCGAGGATCAGCACCTCCGGATTGGCGAACAGCCATTTCGACAGCACCACCTTCTGTTGATTGCCGCCCGATAGATTGCCGGTCATCTGATAAACGCTGGACGAGCGGATGTTGGTCTTGGCCTTGTAGTCGTTGGCGACGGCGAGCTCGCGCATGTCGTCGATCACGCTGTGGCGCGACACGCCGGGAAGATTGGCCAGCGTGATGTTGTGCTTGATATGATCGATCAGATTGAGACCGTAGGTCTTGCGGTCTTCGGTGACGTAAGCAATGCCGTGTTCGACTGCCTTGCTGACAGAGGAGACATCGATGGGCTTGCCCTTAAGCAGCACCTCGCCGGTGATGCGGCGGCCATAGGAGCGGCCGAACAGGCTCATCGCGAATTCGGTGCGTCCGGCGCCCATCAGCCCGGCGATACCTACCACCTCGCCCTTGCGGACGTCGATATCGATACCCTTGATCACTTGCCGCTCGGCATGGATCGGATGATAGACCGACCAGTTCTTCACCTGGAGCACGACCTCACCGATGTCAGGCTCGCGCGACGGATAGCGGTCGTCCAGCGAGCGGCCGACCATCGAGGTGATGATGCGGTCTTCCGAGATGTCCTTCTTGGGCAGCGTCTCGATCGTCCGCCCGTCGCGGATGATCGTGACCTTGTCGGCGACCCGGTTGATTTCGTTGAGCTTGTGCGAGATCAGGATCGAGGTGATGCCCTGCCGCTTGAATTCGAGCAGCAGGTCGAGCAGCGCCTGGCTGTCCTTTTCGGACAGGCTCGCCGTCGGCTCGTCGAGGATCAGCAACTGCACTTCCTTGCTGAGCGCTTTGGCGATCTCGACCAGTTGCTGCTTGCCGACGCCGATATTGGTAATCAGCGTCTTGGGGTCTTCCTTGAGGCCCACCTTCTTGAGCAGAGCGCTGGTGCGCGTCTCGTTGGAATTCCAGTCGATGATGCCGTAGCTGGCGTGTTCGTTGCCGAGGAAGATGTTTTCGGCGATCGACAGCATCGGCACCAGCGCGAGTTCCTGGTGGATGATGACGATGCCGCGGCGCTCGCTGTCGTGGATGCCTTTGAAATGGCACTCATCGCCGCGATAGACGATTTCGCCATCATAGGTGCCGGCTGGATAGACGCCCGACAGCACCTTCATCAGAGTCGACTTGCCGGCGCCGTTCTCGCCGACAACGGCGTGGATCTCGCCTTCCTCGACGCTGAGGTTGACATTCGAAAGCGCCTTGACGCCGGGAAACGTCTTGGTGATGTCACGCATCTCCAAAATCGTCTGGGCCATCGGGAATACCACTCCTGCGAGGTCCGGAAACATACCGGGTCGTTCACTGGCGAAGCGGGGCCCTGCGTTGCGCAGGACCCCGGGTTTTACGTCTGCGGTTACTTCAGCTCTTCGGCCTTGATGTAGCCGGAATCGACCACCAGGGCCTGGTAGTTCGACTTGTCGACATCATGCGGCGTCAGCAGGATCGAGGGGACGACCTTGACGTCGTTGTTGTAGGTCTTGGTGTCGAGGCCCTCCGGCTTGCCGCCCGAGAGCACCTTGTCGACGAGCTCGACCGTCGCCTTGGCGAGTTCGCGGGTGTCCTTGAACACGGTCGAGTACTGCTCGCCGGCGATGATCGCCTTGACCGAAGCGGTTTCGGCGTCCTGGCCGGTGACGATTGGCCATGGCTGATCGGCCGTGCCGTAACCAACGGCGCGCAGCGAGGCGATGATGCCGCGCGACAGGCCGTCATATGGCGAGAGCACGCCATCGACGCGGCTGCCATCCGAGTAGTGGGCGGAGAGCAGATTGTCCATGCGGGCCTGGGCGGTGGCTGCCAGCCAGCGGAGCGTGCCGACCTTGTCCATGCCCATCTGGCCGGACTTCACGACGAGGGTCTTGTCGTCGATCAGCGGCTGCAGAACGGACATGGCGCCGTCGTAGAAGAAGAAGGCGTTGTTGTCGTCAGGCGAGCCGCCGAACAGTTCGACGTTGAACGGCCCCTTGTTCTCGGGATAGCCGAGGCCCTTGAGCAGCGATTTCGCCTGGATGACGCCGACGCCGAAATTGTCGAACGTGGTGTAGTAGTCGACATTCGGGGTTTTCTTGATCAGCCGGTCATAGGCGACGACGACGACGCCGGCGTCAGCCGCCTTCTGCAGCGCGTCCGACAAGGTGGTGCCGTCGATCGAGGCGATGATCAGCGCCTTTGGGCCCTTGGTGATTTCGTTTTCGAGCTGGCTGAGCTGATTGGGGATATCGTCCTGCGCATATTGCAGGTCGACAGTGTAGCCCAGAGCCTCGAGCTGGGACTTGACGGCGTCGCCGTCGTTGATCCAGCGCTGCGAGGTCTTGGTCGGCATCAGCACGCCGATGAGGCCTTCGCCTGCCTGCGCCGGGACCGTCATGGCCGCGATGCTAAGGGCCGCGACGGCGGCCAGTGTCTTGATGATCTTCACATTAACTCTCCCTGGTTGATGGACGCGCACCCTGGGTTTCGTGGGCCGCGCGATCGTGCAGGAGCGCCAAAACGCGCCGCTGCCGCCATATCGATCTCCGGTATCCTCCCAATCGGCCCTGAGACTCTGGTTCCGGTCGATGCGATTTTTCTCGCTGGCGACGGTCAGGTTTCAGGACGCGCAAAGGTGTGGCGCTTTGCCATAACTGTCAAATGCGATCTTTGGTAGTTGCTATACCCAAACTGGTATACTGAAAGTGGCCAAAAGAATTGAAAGTGGCCAAAAGATCGGGCCGGGATTGCCGGCCGGCCACCAGCGAGGAGCAAACAGACATCATGGCGGCGCTACGGGATTCTGGCGGACTTTCAGAGGGTTATGGGGAACGTCCCGGCAGGAGTGAGACCTTGCTGCGCAGCGGCCTCAGTCTGCGCCACATGCGCATGATCGCAGCCCTCGACGAACATGGCCGGGTCAGCGCGGCAGCCCAGGTCATGAACATCTCCCAGCCCGCCGCCTCGCGCATGATCGCCGAGATGGAGGCGGTGCTCGACGTCAAGCTGTGCGAGAGGCTGCCGCGCGGCATCACGCTGACGCCCTATGGCAAGGCGTTGGCGAGGCGCGCGCGTTCGATCCTGCTCGAGATGCGCGAAGTCGACCGCGAGATATCCGAGCTCAAGGCAGGCAAGGGCGGCTCGGTGTTCCTGGGCGCGGTGACGGCCCCTGCAATCGAGCTCGCCGTGCCGGCGATCCGCGAGATCCGGCGCATCTATCCGCGTATCGAGATCACCATGCAGGTCGAGACCTCCAATGTGCTGGCGCGCGAACTGATCGCCACACGTCACGATTTCATCATCGCGCGCATCCCCGAGGACCTCAATCCGCGGCTGTTCGAGGCCCGCGTCATCGGCGTCGAGAAAGCCTGCCTCATCGTGCGCCGCGGCCACCCGCTGGCCAAGGGCAAGGCGGTGCGGCTGGAGGAGACCGCCGCCTATGACTGGGTTTTCCAGTCGGGCGGCTCGCCGCTGCGCCAGGCGATGGAGAGCAATTTCCTGAACCGCAACATCGCGCTGCCGGACCGCATCCTCAACACCAGCTCGCTGCTGCTCACCCTGGTCATGGTCGCGCAGTCGGACGCCATCGCGCCGGTGTCGATCCAGGTGGCGAAGTTCATCCAGAACCCCGAGGGGCTGGCCGGCGCCATCGACGTCGTCCAGACCGAATTCGACATCGAGGTCAGGCCATACAGTCTGATCACCGTAAAAAATCGCGTGCTTTCGCCGGCGGCCAAGATGCTGCACGACTTCATTTTGCGCGAGGTGGGCTGACGGCGTTAAATCAAGCGATCCATTGCCAATCCACTCTTCGGCCATGTCGCTTCAATCCCGGGTCGCTTCAATCAGAATATCGCTCGAGCGAAGGAACCACACCGGGCCGTGCCGCGTCATAGAAGCGGGCTCCTGTTGCAGGGCCCAGGGAGCTATCGATGATCAGGCTTCTCCTCGTCTTCGCCGCGATGCTTGCCGTCGCGTGCGGCGGGGCGCGTTCGGCCACGCTGGACCTGGCGACCGTCAATCAGGCCCAATTCAGCGCTGGCGAACCGAAGGAGGTCGATCCGACGGTGCTCAAGGCGCAGATTCTTTTGGATCGCGCCCGCTTCTCGCCGGGGCTGATCGACGGTCGCCTCTCAGAGAACTTCGCCAAGGCACTCGCCGCCTTTCAGCAGGCGAACGGACTCCGATCCGATGGCAAGCTCACTGCGGAGACCTGGCGCAAGCTCACGGCGACCTCCGCCGACCCGGTGCTGGTCACCCATGAGGTGACGCGCAAGGATTTGCGCGGACCTTTCACCAGGCGTATTCCGGCTCGCATGGAGAGGATGGCCCGTCTGCGGCGGCTCGCCTATCGCAACGCGTTGGAGAGGCTGGCGGAGCGCTTCCATGTCAGCGAAAAGTTGCTCAGGATGCTCAATCCGGGCGCCGGCTTCAGGAAGCCCGGCAAGACCTTGATCGTGCCTGATGTTGGCCGCGGCGATCCTCCCGCGGCCGTTGCCGGCATTGAGGTCGACAAGGGCGCTCGCCTGGTGCGCGTGCTCGATGCTTCCGGCAAATGGCTCGCAGTCTACCCCGCCTCGATCGGCAGCGATGAAAAGCCGGCACCAAGCGGCACGGCGCAGGTCAAGCGCGTGGTGCGCAATCCGACCTATCACTACGATCCGGATTTTGCCTTTAAGGGAGTCAAGACCAAGCGTCCCTTCACCATCGCCGCCGGGCCGAACAATCCCGTGGGATCGGTGTGGATCGATCTCTCCATCGAAAGCTACGGCATCCACGGCTCGCCCGAACCTGGCAAGATCGGCACAACCTTCTCGCATGGCTGCATCCGATTGACCAACTGGGATGTCGAAGATCTCGGCTCCATCGTGCAGCCGGGCACGAAAGTCGAGTTCAAGGACGAGATCGCCCGCGCCGTCGACGAGCTTGCCCCGTAGCAAAGCGGACTGGCCAGCCGGATGCTCTCGCAAGGCCCGGGCGCGCGCCGGAGACGATGCCGGATGACGTCCTATGGACCTGGCCTTCAGGCCGGTGGCGAGCTACGAGGTGGCTGAAGACCCGTCCGACGACCCCGGCAAACGATCGCGAATGGCTTCCTCAGTTCTGTTTGCGGTCGATTCCACAACTTTGCCGACCTTGCCTGCTAGGGTGCCGGCATCTCCACCCGAGCCTTGCCGGTCGGCCTCTTCCTTGACCGTTTCGTAGGCCTCGGAAGGCTCATGGTCGGACTGCATAATGACGTGCCACGCCTAGCTCTCATTAAGGTCAAAGCTCACCGGAAGGTTGTAGTCTATTGCACGATTGGCAATCATGTTCGCCAGGTCGGAATCTGAGACCGAACATGCCGGTACGATCTGTTTGAGCGCCTTAACGGCGAGCCCCGTCGATATGAAACTATGGCGCCGCCTCCGACTATTTACATACTGTTCGATGAGATTTTCGAGCTCACGCATGTGCAATCCTTCTTTGACGTCAACTGTGCCAATTGAATCCAGCCGTAATCGATCCGGAGCGAGGGCTCATTCACATTGTTTATTTGACGAGAAATCTTGATGCCGCATCAGTGCGCCGACGCGTCTTGGCCGAGGGCGGTCACCGTGGCTCATGGAAGAGATTTAGGTAAGTCGTATCAAAGTCGGCCAGTAAGGCCAATCGCTGGAAATCAAGGATAACAATCCTCCGGTCTTTCCAGATAACCAGGTCCTTCGCTCGAAGCTCCTGCAGTGTCCGATTCACGTGAACTACAGATAGACCAAGCACGTCCCCCATTTCCGCTTGCGTCAGTGGAATAGCGAACTTCTGGTCAGAGGCCAATCCGACTATCTCTAATCGGACATACAACTCGCAAATTATATGTGCGAGATGCTGTTTGGCGGAGCGACGCCCGAGGCAGGTTATCCAGGTCCTTTGGATCGAGGCGTCGATAGTCGTCGAAAGCCAGAGCATCCGGGTGAGATGTGGACTTCCACCCATTGCTGTAAGCAGGTCTTTGTGTCGAATGAAAACTACATCGCACGAACCCAGCGCGCTCACGCTGTGGTCCATCACTTTTAGCAGTAAACTATGCAGATCGACAAAGTCACCCGGCACGTGAATTGCCGTTATTTGACGCTTTCCTTCCCGAATAGCCTGGTTTCGAACTGCGAACCCATTCGCGACAAGGCAGCTTTCGGTGGGTCGGGATCCCTCCCTGACGATCTCCTCATCGGGTCCGAAAGTTACCGGCCGAACCGGAAGAGCCTCAATGAGCGCGATCTCGTCTGGCGGCAGGGTGTCGCGGCGGTCGAGCATGTGAACCAGGAGGTCTTTGCCGAACATCGCGGTGCCTTTTGAGCAGATCAGGCATCGAGTTCCAGCGGCTCGTGCCAATTGACATGCCGCAGGTCCCGAGCATCTACGACTTGGCCGCCTGTCGGACACAGACAGAAAAGGTCGCTCTCATGTTCGACTTCTTCGCTATGTCGCTTGCCGGTCATGGGCGGCTCTGGTTGTGAAAAGTTCGGTCGTCGTTCGAGATCCGTTCTTGTGTGGTCACGGCGTTTCCGAGCTTCCGAGCCTCCCGATACAGGGTCTCGCGATCATTGCCGTGCTTGCCAAAAAGCTCGCGGATCTGCGGTATTGAGAGGCCGAACTTGGTAGCGAAATAGCGGAATTCATAGTCTTGGTCGCGCGCGACGCGGTTTCCGTCGCCAGAACCTCTATTGCCCTTGTCGTCGGCCATTTTGGTTCCTCCCTGGCTGGCCTTCAGATCAAACGCAACGCGGATCGGCATCTTTTGTTGCCGCCTCTTATTAGAATCACGTTATGTTCTATCCGGCTGATGTTTGCCGCTCACCTGATCATGTGGTCCTGTGAGGTGCGGCGCCGGCCGGCCCGACTGGGCAAGCTGGAGCGGGTAGCGGGAATCGAACCCGCGCGTTCAGCTTGGGAAGCTGACAAGCTACCATTACATCATACCCGCGCAGCAGCCTCGTTACCACGCAAGCCGGCATTCGGGCAATCGTTATGCGTATACTCGTGTGCACTCGTGCCTTGCCAGCGGGCCGACTGTTACTCCGTCGTGGCAACGGCATCGTCTGTGGCAAAGGCCGGCCAGTATTTCGAAATGGCCAGAGTGGCCCCGATGGTAGAAAAATGGCCATAGTCGAAATAGAGGAACTGGCCTGCGTCGGCGTAAGAGCAGCGTCCGGCGCTACAGAGGAAATTCAGCGGATCGATAAAGGTGGCGCCTTTGGTAAATGCGCGCACACGGTTGTTGATGTCGGGATCCATGGCCATTGGCCACGACGTATCATCGAGATTTTCGCGCTTTGCGAAGAACGCGATTTTCCGAACATCGGTTATGAACTGCGGGGACTGGCCGATGACAAACACACGCACACCCAGACCACGAACGGTATCGATCGTTTGCTGGAGACCGTCGAAACTTCTGGCCTCATAATCGGTCCACCGACCGCTGAGCACGACCGTCTTGATGCCAGCGTCCTGGATAATCTTCAGGGCTTGCTGATTGAACCGCATGCAATCCGGGCGTCCATAGGAGAAGTAGGAGAGAATCGGGGGACAGCCCGCGTAGGTGTATTCCACGATATTGGCCCGGAGTTGATTTATGTTGGCGTCCAGGCCAGGAACATAGTGGGCGGCGAACGAGTCACCCCACAACAAAACGGTTGTAGGGAAGCCGCGTGTGCGCGTGCAATCCTCGATATTCCAGTTTTCGATCCGGCTGAAGCCCTCGTTGAAACAGGTGCCATTGCCCCAGTCCCCGACAGGAATCCGCTGTTGGACATAGTCTGGAAAGCGTTGCGGAAAGCCGTTGCCGAGCGCCCCCGCCGCCCCGCCAAGGCAAAGAACAGCGATTGCGCCCGCTGAAAAGGCGAAGATGGGCGCCGGGGCGGTGAAGCTCCTTTTCTGCCGAAACGGCTGCTCGACGTACTTCCAGGAAAACGCAGCCAGCGCGAGGCTTGCTACCGTCAACGCAACGGTCATCGACGGGTCGAATTCTTCTAGTGAGAGATAGTGCGCGAACGCATTGATCGGCCAGTGAACAAGATACAGCGAATAGGAGATGAGGCCGATCCAGACCAGCGGCCGGACTTCTAGTATGCGGCTGGCGATCGTCGAGGGGCTGTTTTGGCCAACATAGATAAGCAGGACCGTTCCGACGCAGGGATACAAGGCGTTGTAGCCCGGGAACGGATCGCTCTCCGAGATCGCAAAGAACCCGATAGCGAGAAGGCCAAATCCGGCCAACCCGAGCAGTTCCATAAGAAACCGGCTGCTCAGGGGCGGGGGGCGTTTCAGCATGAGCACGGCGCCCAGCATGAGCTCCCAGATCCGTGTCGGCAGCAGGTAGAATCCCGCGTTTGGCGCCAGCCACGTCGCCATGACCGCCAGCACGAAACTGCCGAGGATGATCGGCAGGAGTATCGTCAGCCAGCGTTTGGCAAAAAAGCGGTAGATCAGGAACATCAGGATCGGGGCAAAGATATAGTACTGCTCCTCGACCGAAAGCGACCACGTATGCAACAGCGGTCGGAGCTCGGCATCGATCGAGAAGTAATTTGACGTTTTCCAGAAATAGATGTTCGACCAGAAAGTCGAAGCCGCTATGACGCTGAGACTGAATTCATGCAGATCCGACGGCAGAAGAATGAACAAGGCCGCAACGCAGGTGAGAAGCGTGACAAAGATCAGCGCCGGCAGAATGCGCCGGGCGCGGCGCCAGTAGAAGCTGACGATCGAAAACTGGCCGCGTTCAAGGTCGTCCAGAAGGCTTCCGGTGATCAGGTAACCAGATATGACGAAGAAGATATCGACGCCGGTAAAACCGCCTGGAATTGCCGAGATGCCGAAATGGAAGAGTACGACCGGCAGTACCGCAACGGCCCGAAGACCATCGATATCGCGCCTGTACTTCATTCAAGAAGCCCTGTGTTGGCGAGCCAGGGTAAGACGGCGCAGTCCGTCCATCACCGGGCGATGAGTCTGGCAGTTCGATATCAACTGGTTACCCTCTGTCGCCCAATTTTGCTGCACTGCAACATAAGTGTCAAGAGCACAATTCGGCAAAGCGCCGCCCAGAGCAACTGAGTAGCAACTGAGCGATCGCCTTGATGCCGGGCGGCCAAGTGCGTATTTCTGGAGTTGTGCCCGAATCGGGGCAACCGAATCTGGAGACACGCCTTGTCCGCACTGACGCGCTTTCTCGGCGACACGCCGCTCCGGGTGCTCCTGAAACTGCTGGTGCTGTCGTTCCTCGTCGGCCTTGTCATGAACGCTTTCGGCTGGTCGCCGATGGATGTGCTCTACGGCATCCGCAATGTCTTCGTCGATCTCTGGAACCTGGGCTTCCGCGCTATTGACCGTTTCCTCGGCTACATCCTTCTCGGCGCGGCGATCGTCATTCCAGCCTTCATCCTGCTCAGGATCGCCAACTACCGGAAATAGAGCAGACGCCGAACCGAAGGTTAGCGTGCGATAACGGAAGCCGGATTCGAGGCCAAAACCGTAAGGCGGTTAGGCGAAGCCTGAGGCCGTTTCGAACAGGATGGCGTGGCGCGCGGCCAAAGCCGCCACGTCAGTCGAATAGCCGCCGCCGATAACGCCGCAGACCGGGATGCCGAGCGCGCGGAAATGACGGATCACCATGTCGTCGCGCGCACGCAGCCCGTTGTTCGACAGCGACAACCTGCCGAGCCGGTCCTCGGCATGAACGTCGACGCCGGCATTGTAGAAAACGATATCCCAGCGCGCCCTGGCGGTGAGTTCCGGCAGCATGCCGCCCAACCTTTCGAGATAGGCCGCATCGCCGATGCCGTCGGGCAGGGCGATATCGAGGTCGGAAGCGATCTTGCGCGTCGGATAGTTACGATCGCCATGCATGGAAAAGGTGAAAACGCGCCGTTCATCGCCCAAAATGTCGGCCGTGCCGTCGCCCTGATGCACGTCGAGATCGACGATCAGGATATTGTCGGCGGCGGCTTCGGCAAGCAGCACCAGTGAAGCCACCGCAACATCGTTGAAGGTGCAGAAGCCGGCGCCTTGCGCGCGCCGCGCATGATGGCTGCCGCCGGCGGTATTGCAGGCGATGCCGTTCAGCAACGCCAGCCGCGCCGCCAGCACGGTGCCACCCGTTGCGAGCTGCGCCCTGAGCGAGACGCGCGGGCCCACCGGAAAGCCGATCTCGCGTTCGATTTTTTCTGGCACTTCGCAGGTCAGCACCTGGTCGACATAGCCGGCGGCATGGGCAAGCTTCAGCCATGATGCCGGGGCCGGCTCGGGCATGTTGAGCGCGGCGTGGCCGGCCAGTCCGCGCGCGCCCAAGGCTTCCATCAGCAGCTTGTATTTGCTCATCGGAAAACGATGGTTGACGGCAAAACCGGCGTCGTAGTCGGGATGATGAACGATCTGCAGGGGCATGAGCGGCAGGTGCTTTTTAGAGCGACTTCGGGTTAGAGCGGCTTGGATGCCCATCGGTCGAGGCTGGTGTCGCGCAACTCGCGCAGTGATTTGAGCCGTTGCATGTCGGCGAACCGGACCATACCCGCAACAATGCGGCCCGGCAGTGCCGGCCCGGCATAGATCATGCCGGTGTAGAGCTGGACGAGATCGGCGCCGGCGCGGATCTTTTCGAGTGCCGTCTCCGCGGAATCGACGCCGCCGACGCCGATGATGGCGGGGTCCGGGCCAAGCAGTTTGCGCATCTTTGCCAGCACGATGGTCGAGCGCTCGAACAGCGGTTTTCCCGAAAGCCCGCCGGTCTCGCCGGCAAGATCGGCGCTGCGCAGCCGCGGCCGCGCGATGGTGGTGTTGGAGACGATGACGCCGTCTATTGCTTTCTCGGTGACCTCGGCGGCGATGTCCTCCAGTTCGGCCTCAACCAGATCCGGCGCGATCTTCAGAAAGATGGCCGGCTGCGCGGCCGCTGCCGCACGTGCGGCCACGACGCGCGACAGCAACTCGCCAAGCTGTTCACGCGCCTGCATGTTGCGCAGGCCCGGCGTGTTCGGCGAGGAGATGTTGACCGTCAGATAGCTGGCGTAGGGCGCAAACCTGGCAACGCCGCGTTCATAGTCACCGACGCGGTCTGTGCTGTCCTTGTTGGCGCCGATATTGACGCCGACGATGCCGGCGCGGCCCTTGCGGGCGGCAAGCCGTTGTTCGGCGGCCGCGTGACCCTCGTTGTTGAAGCCCAGCCGGTTGATCACCGCGTCGTCGGATGTCAGCCGGAAAATGCGCGGCTTCGGGTTGCCGGCCTGCGGCAGCGGCGTGATCGTGCCGACCTCGGCAAAGCCGAAGCCAAGGCCAAGCAGCGCATCGGGAACCTCGGCGTTCTTGTCGTAGCCGGCGGCCATGCCGAGCGGATTGGGGAAATCGATGCCGCAGACGCTGACTTTCAGCCTGTCGTCGCGCACGGGTCTCCCGCCTATCGGCAGCCCGCATTTCAGCGCCGCGATCGACAGGCCGTGGGCGGCTTCCGGATCGAATGCGAACAGGAACCTCTGGCCGAGCCGGTCGAGCACGCTCATTCGGCCTCCAGCGTCGGGAATTGGTGCCGGCCATCGGTGCCGAGCGGCAATGGTTGCACCCAGACGACGGCGTTGAGGTCGAGCGGGCCGTAAAGATGCGGGAACCGCGCACCACCGCGCGAGACCTCGTATTTCAGCGCATCACCCAGTCTGGCGCCATCGACGGCGACCAGCAGCAGCCCGGTCCGGCCGGCAAAGTGTTTTGCCGCGGTTTCCCTAGCCTGGCCGGCGGTGGAAAAATGAATGAAGCCGTCGGCGACATCGATCGGCGCGCCGGTGAAGCGGCGATTTCTTTCGGCCTCGCGCCACAGCGGTTCAGGTACTATCTTGTAGATAAGCTGAGACATGGTTGCGCTATAGTCCGAACCAATCGTACGGGGAAGAGGCAAGCAGGTTCCGGAAAAGTGTCACACGGTTTTCCGACAGGAACCTGCGTCAAGGTAAAGGCCAGGGTTCTTCCCCATTTCCGGCGCAAACATGCGATAAGATTGCGCTTACTGGCCTATGGAGGACAAACAATATGCGTCCGCAGCACGTCTTGATCCCTGCAGCCCTCGTCTCGCTCGTCGCGGCATCAGCCTTTTCCGAGGAAGCCGACCGCTACCGGTTGGAAAAGTCGGCCACCGGCTATGTCCGCATGGACACGCAGACCGGTGCGATGTCGATCTGTGAGGAGCGTTCCGGCCAGCTCGTCTGCAAGATGGCGGCCGATGAACGCGCCGCATTCCAGGACGAGATCGACCGGCTGCAAAATTCGGTGAAGGCGCTCGACCAGCGCGTCGTCAAGCTCGAGAACTCGCTTGCCGCCCGCTTTGAGTCGACATTGCCCAGCGAGGAGGATTTCAACAAGACGATGAGCTACATGGAGCGCTTCCTGCGCGGCTTCATGGGCATCGTCAAGGACATGGAAAAGGACAGCGGCGAGGATGGCGCCAAGCCCAATTCGCAAAAAACCTGAGCACCGTTCACCGGGGAAGCCCGGCGCACCGGCTTGCCGCTTGAAAACGGCTGATATCGCCGCATAATCGTTCGACTGATCCCGTAAGAAGCAGACAATCACCAATGGGATTCGGGGAGGGCCATGTGCCGTCGGGCTATACTTTCGTCGTCGCTGACGATCATCCGCTTTTTCGCGGCGCGCTGAGAGAGGCGCTTGCCGGCATCGGCGACGTCGCCGGCATTCATGAGGCCGGCGATTTCGAAAGCGCCAAGGCGCTGGTCGTGGCCAATGAGGACGTCGATCTGGTGCTGCTCGACCTGTCGATGCCGGGCGCGAGCGGCCTTTCCGGCCTGATCTCGCTGCGCGGCATCCATCCGACGGTGCCGCTGGTGGTGGTGTCGGCGCATGACGATCCGGTGACCATCCGGCGCGCGCTCGACCTCGGCGCTTCGGGTTTCATCTCCAAATCGGCCAGCATGGAGGAGATCCGCAGCGCCGTGCAGTCGGTGCTTGCCGGCGACATCGCTGCGCCCACCGGCATCGATCTCGGCGTCGAGCGCGATCCCGAGATATCCGATCTGATCAAGCGGCTGCAGACGCTGACGCCGCAGCAGACGCGCGTGCTCGGCATGCTGGCCGAAGGTCTGCTCAACAAGCAGATCGCCTACGAGCTCGGTGTCTCCGAAGCGACGATCAAGGCGCATGTCTCGGCCATTCTGCAGAAGCTTGGCGTCGACAGCCGCACCCAGGCGGTGATCCTGCTGTCCAAGATCGGCAGCGACCCGCTGGCGGCGGCCGGCTGACCTCCGGCGCTACTCGGCTGCCGACGCCAGCGGTCTGACCCTCGCCATCATCGAGCGCAGCACCGCTGGTTTGAGCGGCTTGTTGATCACCGGCACGTCGATCCTGCCGGCGCTGGCGCGCACCTCGCTCGAGCGGTCGGCGGTGACCAGCACCGCCGGCATATCATGGCCATGGATAGCGCGCAGTTTGGCGATGGCGTCAAGGCCGGTCTCGCCGTCGAGATGATAGTCGGCAAGCACGATGTCGGGCCGACGCATGCCGGACCCCTCGAGATCCCTCGAGCCGGCAAACGTGTCGACGCTGCAGCCCCAGCCTTCGAGCAGCAGCCGCATGCCGTCGAGGATGCGGGCGTCGTTGTCGATGCAGAGCACGCGGAGCCCGGCAAGCGAAGCAGCCGTGCGGACCGGCGCCTTGGCCTCGATCTCGCGCCGCGGCTCCTGCACTGCCGCGACCGGCAGGACGACGGAAAAGCGTGTGCCCTTGCTCGGGCTTGAAAATATCTGGAGTTCGAGGCGCAAGACACGAGCGATGCGGTCGACGATCGAAAGGCCGAGCCCCAGGCCTTCGGCTTCGCGGGCGCCCTCATCGAGCCGGGTGAATTCGTGAAAGACCGTGTTCAGCTTGTCGGCGGCAATGCCGATGCCGGTGTCGATCACCTGTATCTCGGCCAGTTCGCCGCGCCGCCGCACGCCGACCAGGATGCGGCCATGGCGGGTGTATTTGATGGCATTGGATACGAGGTTCTGGATCAGGCGGCGCAACAGATTGCGGTCAGTCGTCACGCTGAGCGACGATGGCATGATCGTCAGGCTGAGTTTCTTCTCGGCGGCAAGCGGCTGAAAGTCGTTGCCGATCTGGCGCAGCAGTCCGTCCAGGCTGAAGGCCGTGTCGTCCGGTTTCATCGCGCCGGCGTCGAGACGGGAAATGTCGAGGACTGCGCCGAGAATGGTCTCGACCGATTCCAGCGAGGATTCGATGTTGATCGCGGCCTTGCCCGCAGGTCCCTTGCCGGCCTTTTCGATCAGCGACGAGCAATAGAGACGAGCAGCGTTCAGCGGTTGCAGGATGTCATGGCCGGCGGCAGCGAGGAAGCGGGTCTTGCCGAGATTGGCCTCCTCCGCCAGCATCTGCGCCTGTGCCAGCTCCTCGTTGACGCGGGTCAGTTCGACGGTGCGGTTCTTGACGCGCTGTTCGAGCGTTTCATTGGCGCGCTTCAGCGCCAGGTCCTGTTCAACGCGCCCGGAAATGTCGGCATAGGTGGCAACGATGCCGCCATCCGGCATCGGGTTGGAGCGCAATTCCAGGATGCGGCCGCTGGTCTTCAGCTCCATCTGCCAAGGGCTGACGAAGCTGGTGAGGCGGTTGAGCATCGCCACCCGCTGGTCGGCCGGAATGTCGCCGCGCTCGGCAAGGTGGCGCAGGATGCGGTCGAGCGAGACGCCGACCTGGCCCATCTCGTCGGGCAGGTCGAACAGCGCCCGATATTGGCGGTTCCAGCAGATCAGCCGGAAATCCCTGTCGAAGACGGTGATGCCCTGTTCCATCTGGTCGAGCGCGATCTGCAGCAGGTCGCGGTTGTGCTGCAGCGCTTCGGTGGCGTCGTCGAGCAGGCGAAAGGCGTCCTTGGCCTCTCGATCATTGCGGCGCAGCAGCAGCGACAGGATCAGCCGCGCCGAAGAGGAGCCGACGGCACTTGCCAGAAGCTGCTCGGAGAAACGGATGACGTCCATGCTGGCCTGCTCGTTGCCGTGCAGCGAAGCGCCGTTGCTCTTTTCGAACGACTGAAACGACCGTTCAGTGCGTTCGACGCCGAGATAGCGCGCGATGGTGTCCTTGAGGTCGTTGACGGTGACGGTGGTGCGGAAGCGGCGCAGGCTCGGCATCGGGCTCGCCTCGCGCGGCACGAAAATCGACGCCTGGATGCGCTCCAGCGGCACCGACGCGCGCGACAGCGAGCCTAGCACGAAGAACAGCGTGTTGACCGACAGGCTCCACAGGACACCGTGGTTCAGCGGCTCGGCGACGGTGCCGAACAGTGCTTGCGGCCGCAACGCTTCGAAACCGAACAGGCCGTGGACGACGATGCCGGTATCGGACGCGGCGAGCGAAGGAAGCAGCAGCGTATAGCTCCAGACGACGATGCCGGCGACCATGCCGAGCGCCGCCCCCCTGCCGTTGGCGCCGCGCCAGATCAGTCCGCCGATCAAGGCCGGCGCGAACTGCGCGATCGCGGCGAACGACATCAGGCCGATCGAGGAGAGCCGCGCGCTGTTGGTGCTCTCGCGATAATAGAGGAATGCGACGAACAGCATGATGAAGATCGCCGCCCGTCGCACGTTGAGGATGAGCGCTGACCAGTCCTCGTTCTCGGATGTCGTGGTCTTGAGCAGGCGACGCACAAACAGTGGAATGACGAGATCGTTGGAGATCATGATCGACAGCGCGACGCTTTCGACGATCACCATCGCGGTCGCCGCCGACAGGCCGCCGATGAACGCCGCCATGGCCAACACATCGTGACCGCTGAGCAGCGGCAGCGACAGGACATAGAGGTCGCTGCTGGTCCTGGTGCCGACCAGCGCCAGGCCGGCGAGCGCGATCGGCAGCACGAAAAGGTTGATCGCCACCAGATAGAGCGGAAACACCCATGTCGCGGTGCGCAGTTCGGCCTCGCTGCGGTTCTCGACGATGGTGACATAGAACTGGCGCGGCAGCATGATGATGGCGAAACCGCTCAAACACGTCAGCACCAGCCAGGTTGCGAGCGAGGTGCTGTAGCTCATCGCTTGCTGAACTTGCGAATTCTCGGCGAGCTTGTCGACCATATCGCCCGGGCCGCCGAAGATCAGGAAGGTCACCATCAGGCCGATCGCCAGGAAGGCGGCGAGCTTGACCACAGTTTCGACCGCTACCGCCAGCACCAGCCCGTCCTGGTGTTCGGTGGCGTCGGCGTGTCGCGTGCCGAACAGCACCGCAAATAGCGCAAGCAGCATGGCGACGACCAGCGAGATGTCGCTGACGAATGGATCGAACGAAGGCGGCGAGCCGGTATAATGCTCGACCATCAGGCTGACCGAGCCGGAAATCGCCTTCAACTGCAGTGCCATGTAAGGCACCGCGCCGATCGTCGCGATCAGCGTGGCGATCGCTGCCACGGCAAAACTCTTGCCGTAGCGGGCGCCGAGGAAGTCGGCGATCGAAGTGATCTTCTCTGTCTTGGCCAGCCTGACGATGCGCCGAAGCAGCGGAAAGCCGAACACGAACACCAGCACCGGGCCGATATAGATGCCGAGGAATTCGAGGCCGCGCTCGGAGGAAAGGCCGACCGAACCGAAGAAGGTCCAGGAGGTGCAGTAGATCGCCAGGCTGAGCGCATAGATGAAGGGCCGGGCCCGGTCAGGCCCGGATGTCGTCGAGCGTTGGTCGCCGAGGCTGGCGATGACGAACAGCAACGTCACATAGGCGATCGCGATGATGACGATGAACCAGCCCTGCACGGCCCAAAAATCCTCCCTTGCCGGTTTTTGCATCCGGCCTGCTGAGACGCAATCACAGCTTGGCGATCAAGTCCATCGCGGCTTTCGGCGCAGGATGGCTGCGGCTTCGGGAAATTTTGGCCGGAACCGGTCTATTGCCGATGCTGCAACCGCAGGTTTTTGCTATTGTGCCAGTGGGGGGAACGAAGCGGCGCCGAACGAAGCGGGCAGAGGCGGCGGCCTGGCCCGTCAGGACAAGGAGGGTCGGATGCTGAAAGAATTCCAGGAATTCATTTCCAGGGGCAATGTCATGGACCTGGCCGTCGGCGTCATCATCGGCGCCGCCTTCGGCAAGATCGTCGAATCCCTAGTCAACGACATCATCATGCCGATAATCGGGGCGATTTTCGGCGGACTCGACTTCAACAATTATTTCCTGCCCTTGTCCTCAGCGGTCAACGCCACATCGCTGGCGGAAGCCAAGAGGCAGGGCGCAGTCTTCGCCTATGGCAGTTTCATCACCGTGGCGCTGAACTTCATCATCCTCGCCTTCATCATCTTCCTGATGGTCAAAGCGGTGAACGATCTGCGCAGGCGGCTGGAGCGTGAGAAGCCCGTTGCGCCTGCTGCCGCTCCGCCGGCCGATGTCGCGCTGCTCACCGAAATTCGCGATCTCCTCGCCAGGAAATAGCGCAGGGGCAAGATCTCTGGACCAAAACCCCGGTCGATTTCGGCCGGGGTTTTCTATTTTCGCCTGTCGCAAAACACGCTAGCTGTCCGGAAGGCGAAAAACGGATCCATCCATGACCCTGATCGAGAATTTGCGCGCCGCGGCCCGGGCTGCGCCCGAAAGCGGCATTGTCGCCGTCATGAACCGCGGCCGCGACCGCGACGGCATGATCCCGCTCTGGGCCGGCGAGGGCGACCTACCGACGCCCGCCTTCATCACCGATGCCGCTGCCCGGGCGCTGGCCGGCGGTGAAACCTTTTATACCTGGCAGAAAGGCATCCCCGAACTGCGGCAGGCGCTCGCCCGCTATTATATCAGGCATTTCGGCAAGAGCTTCGCCGAGCAAGAATTCATCGTCACCGGCTCTGGCATGCATGCCATCCAGCTGGCGCTCGACGCTGTCGCCGGCAATGGCGACGAGGTCGTCTATCTGTCGCCGGCCTGGCCGAACTTCGCCGCAGCCGCCGGCGTGGCGGGCGCCGTCCCGGTCGCAGTCACGCTTGACCAGTCCGGCAATGGCTGGTCCTGCGACATCGGCAAGATCGAGGCGGCGATCACGCCAAGGACAAAGGCGCTGTTTGTCAACACACCGTCCAACCCGACCGGTTGGACCGCCGACAGGCAGACGCTGCAGGCGATCCTCGACCTTGCCCGCGAACGGGGGCTGTGGATCATCGCCGACGAGATCTATTCGCTGTTCCACTACGGCGACAGCCGCGCGCCGTCCTTCATCGACATCATGGCCGACGAGGATCGCATCCTGTTCGTCAACAGTTTTTCCAAGAACTGGTCGATGACCGGCTGGCGGGTCGGCTGGATCAAGGCCCATCCCTGCCTGCAGCAGGTGTTCGAGAACCTGGTCCAGTATTCGACCTCCGGCGTTGCCCAGTTCATGCAGCGCGGCGCGGTCGTCGCCCTCGACGAAGGCGACGCCTTCATCGTCGAGCAGGTGGAGCGGGCGAGGGCGGCGCGTGACCTGGTCTGCGGCATCCTGGCTGCGACCGGCAGGGCACGCTTTACCGTGCCGCAGGGCGCGTTCTATCTGTTCTTCGCAGTCGACGGCATCACCGATTCACGCGCCGCCGCCTTCGACATCGTCGACCGCGCCAATGTCGGCCTGGCGCCCGGAACCGCGTTCGGTCCTGGCGGCGAAACCTTCCTCAGGCTATGCTTCCACCGCCGCCTCGACCAGCTCGAGGAGGCCGCGCACCGGCTGGCGAAGTGGATGAAAAGTGTGTGAGGTTGTTGAGGTCCGCGCCAAGCCGGACAGCTGCGAACCGTTGCACTCCTTGGCCAACGTAACGGCATGGGTCCTAGGGGTCTGCGCCGCGTCGCTTCGCTCCTTGCTACGCCCTAGGAAGACGAAGGTAGCGGAAGCTCAGCCGCCGGACTTCGGCACCAGCAGCGGAATGACGCGGTCGCTTTCCCTCACCGCCGGCCGGCCCGCAGAACCGTAAGAGATGCCCAAGGCATCCCAGGTCTCGACCAGCGCGTCCTGAAGCGCCGCGATCAGCTGATCCGAATGGAATGGCGTCGGGGTGATGCGCAGCCGTTCGGTGCCGCGCGGCACGGTCGGGTAGTTGATCGGCTGGATGTAGATGCCGTGGACGCCGAGCAGGCGGTCGCTGGCCATCTTGCACAGTTCGGGATCGCCGACGAGCAGCGGCACGATGTGGGTAGCGGAGTCCATCACCGGCAGGCCCGCGGCGGTAAGAACCTGCTTCGTCCGCGTCGCCTGGCGCTGCTGCGCGGCGCGTTCGGCCTGTGAGCGCTTGAGATGGCGGATCGACGTGGTCGCCGCGGCGGCAATGGCCGGCGGCAGTGCCGTGGTGAAGATGAAGCCCGGCGCATAGGAGCGCACGGCATCGATCACCGCACTTGTGCCGGTGATATAGCCGCCGAGCGTGCCGAACGCCTTGGCCAGCGTGCCTTCGATGATGTCGATACGGTCGGCCAGCCCTTCGCGCTCGGTGATGCCGCCGCCGCGCGGTCCGTACATGCCGACGGCATGCACCTCGTCGATATAGGTCATGGCGTTGTAGCGCTCGGCAAGTTCGACGATCTGTTTGATCGGCGCGATATCGCCATCCATCGAATAGACGCTCTCGAAGACGATCAACTTGGCGCGCTCGCGGCCCGCCGCCTGCAGCAGGCTTTCGAGATGCGCAACGTCGTTGTGGCGGAAGATCTTCTTCTCGGCGCCCGAACGCCGCACGCCCTCGATCATCGAGGCGTGGTTCAACTCGTCCGAGACGATCAGGCAGTTGGGCAGCAGCCGCGCAATGGTCGAGATCGAAGCTTCGTTGGAGACGAAGCCGGAGGTAAAGACGAGCGCGGCTTCCTTGTCGTGCAGGTCGGCCAGTTCCAGTTCGAGCTCGACCAGCGGATTGCTGGTGCCGGAGATGTTGCGGGTGCCACCGGCGCCGGATCCCATCTTGCCGGCGGCGTTCTGCATCGCGGCGATGACGTCGGGATGCTGGCCCATGCCGAGATAGTCGTTGGAGCACCAGACGGTGATTTCCTGGGCGCGGCCGTTGGCGCGCCAGATGGCGCGTGGGAAGTTCCCCACGATGCGCTCGAGGTCGGCGAAGATGCGATAGCGACGCTCGGCGTGGAGCTGGTCGATCGCGTCTTCGAAGAACCGCTGATAGTTCATTTCGGCTTCCCAATTTTTCCGTGGGATCATAATCATTGCCCTATTCGCCGTCTACTTGGCCTTTTTGGTCAAAATGCCACGCCCCAAGCCTGTTCCTAACGGCCACGGATCATGGCCTATTCCCTTGATGTAGATCAATTTTGTTTCAGGACGATGCCATGCGCCGATGAGACTGGTTACCGCAGGCACTGATGGACATGGACTAATGGCCTGGCGGCAGACTTTCCAGTAAGGCGGGTGTTGAGACAGCTTCCGACAAATCTTGAGCAGCGAGGACACGGATGACGGTTTTGGTGACAGGCGGCGCCGGCTATATCGGCAGCCATATGGTCTGGGAACTGCTGGACGCGGGCGAGAGCGTTGTCGTTCTCGACCGGCTTTCGACCGGCTTCGAATGGGCGGTGGCGCCGGAGGCAAGGCTTGTCGTCGGCGATGTCGCCGACAAGGAGCTGGTCGGCGGGGTCATCCGCGACAATCATGTCGATGCGATCATCCATTTTGCCGGCTCCATCGTGGTTCCCGAATCGGTCGCCGACCCGCTCGGCTATTACGAGAACAACACCTGCAAGACGCGCACGCTGATCGAGACCGCGGTGCGCGAAGGCGTGCCCAATTTCATCTTTTCCTCGACCGCCGCCGTCTATGGCGGCGCCGGGCTGGAGCCGGTGCGCGAGGATGCGCGCCTTGCACCGGAATCGCCCTATGGCCTGTCCAAGCTGATGAGCGAATGGATGCTGCGCGACGCCGCAATCGCCCACGGCTTGCGCTATACGGCGTTGCGCTACTTCAACGTCGCCGGCGCCGATCCGAGGGGCCGCACCGGCCAGTCGACGCCGGGCGCCACGCATCTGATCAAGGTCGCCTGCGAGACGGCGCTCGGCAAGCGGCCCTTCATGGAGGTGTTCGGCACCGACTATCCGACGCCCGACGGCACTTGCATGCGCGACTACATCCATGTCAGCGATCTGGCGGCGGCGCATCGGCTGGCGCTGGAACGGCTGCGCGCCGGGGGACCAAGCCTCGTCGCCAATTGCGGCTACAGCCACGGCTATTCGGTGCTCGAAGTTATCGACAGCGTGCGCCGCGTCTTTGGCCATGATTTCGACGTGCGGATCGGCGAGCGCCGTGCGGGCGACGCGGCGGCGGTGGTCGCCAATTCGGAGCTGGCGCGCCGCGAGCTCGGCTGGACCCCGCAACGCGATGACCTCGACCAGATCGTCGCCGACGCGCTGGCTTGGGAGCGTATCCTGACCGGCAAGAATTCGGCGCGGAGCTGAAGTCCCGGTTTTTCCTCCGTGGGCTCGTAGATCGAGCGTGGAAGCGCTATTGAAGGAGCTGCGCGGCTGAAACGTGGAGGCGTTTCGGCCGCGTCTGATCCTTTGGGGGTTGCATGAAGATATTGGTCCTTGGCGCTGGCGTCGTCGGCACGGCGGCGGCCTACTATCTGGCGAGCGACGGCCACGAGGTGACCGTGATCGAGCGCCATCCGATGGCGGCGCGAGGCACCAGCCAATCGAATGCCGGCCTGGTGTCGCCCGGCGACGCCACCGCTTGGGCCTCGCCCGCTGCGCTGAGGACGTTTTTGCGCGCGCTCTACAACCACGATCTCGGCATCAAGGTGCGGCTGCGCTTCGATCCTTATTTCTTCGCCTGGAGTCTGCGCTTCCTGCGCCAATGCACGCATGCGCGACTGCGCGCCAACACCGACATCAAGCTGCGCCTGGCGCTTTATTCGCGCGACTGCATCAACGCCATCTCGGCCGACACCGGTATTCACTATGACGAGCGCAAGAAGGGCATTCTCTATTTCTTCCGCTCGCAGCAGAGTTTTGATACCGGCACCGACAATTACCGCTATCTCGCCGAGCACGGTCTGCCGATCGAGATCGTCGGCCGCGAGCGGCTGGTCGAGCTCGAGCCCGGCCTTGCCGGCGCCAGGGACAGAATAGCCGGCGGCGTCTATTCACCGATCGACCAGACCGGCGACTCCAGCCAGTTCACCCGAAACCTCGCTGCCTATGCCGCCGAGAAACTCGGCGTTCAATTCCTCTACGCCACGACGGTCGAAGGCCTCGACATCGAAGGTGATCGGGTGCGCGCGGTGATGACCTCGGCCGGCCCAATAACAGGCGACGCCGTGGTCATCTCGATGGGGCCGGAGAGCGGGCTGCTCGGCCGCCGCTACGGCGTCGACCTGCCGGTCTATCCGGTCAAGGGCTATACCGCGACCGTGCCGCTGGAGGACGAGAGCAAGGGCCCGACCATGGGCGGCGCCGACGAGGATCAGCTTATCGGCTATTCCAGGCTCGGCAACCGGCTGCGGCTTGCTTCGACCGCCGAGTTCACCGGCTTCGACCGCAGCCACAAGCCGAGCGATTTCGCCGCCATGTTCAGGACCGGCAAGGAGCTTTTCCCGGGCGCCTTCGACGAGAACAAGGCCGAGCTCTGGGCCGGTCTGCGGCCGATGATGCCGAACTCGGTCCCGGTCATCGGCCGGGCGCGCTACAGCAATCTCTATCTCGATACCGGCCACGGCCATGTCGGCTGGACCATGGCCTGCGGCTCGGGAAAATTCCTTGCCGATGTGGTCGCCGGCCGCAAGCCGGAGATCGATCCGCAAGGGCTGGTCTATGTCAATTGAGGGAGAATTAACCGTCGTGTCGGCACCGGGAAGATAAATGCGTCTAATACCGTGCACAAATTCTGAGTAGAAAAATGTCGGGACCGCAAGTCGCCATCGACCTTGGCCGCATCGAGCGCAATGCGCGCACCGTCGTCGACCGCTGCGCCCTGTCCGGCATCAGGGTATTCGGCGTTACCAAGGGCACCTGCGGCATGCCGCAGGTGGCGCGCGCCATGCTGCGCGGCGGCGTCGCCGGCATCGCCGAATCGCGGTTCGAAAACATCCGCCGGCTGCGCGAAAGCGGTATCAATGCCCCGATCATGCTGCTGCGCAGTCCGCCGATGGCACGCATCGAGGAGGTTGTGCGCACCGTCGACATCAGCCTGCAATCCGAACTCGCCACCATCCGCGAACTATCGCGCATCGCCGAGCGTATGGACCGCGTCCACGACATCATGCTGATGATCGATCTTGGCGACCTCAGGGAAGGCATCTGGCCGAACGACCTCATTCCGACGGTCGAACAGATACTGGCGCTCAGCGGCGTGCGCATCGCCGGCATCGGCACCAATCTCGGCTGCTTCGGCGCCATCATGCCGACGCAGGAAAATCTTGGACAGCTCGTCGCCCATGCCTACAAGACCGAGCGCCTGTCCGGCGCAAGGCTCGACTGGATCTCGGGCGGCGCGTCATCGTCGCTGACGCTGCTGCTCGAAGGCAGGCTGCCCGCCGGCATCAACAATCTGCGGGTCGGCGAGGCGATCCTTCAGGGTGGCGTCGAAACCTTCCGCGAGACGCCGTGGGCCGAACTCGAACCCGATGCCTGCCGGCTGACCAGCGACATCATCGAGGTCAAGTTGAAGCCGTCGCGGCCGATCGGCCAATCCGGCTACGACGCTTTCGGCAACCAGCCGGTGTTTGCCGACGATGGCGACCGGTTGCGCGCCATCGCCAATATCGGCCGCGAGGATGTCTTGATCGAAGGTTTGACGCCGATTGTCAAGGGCGTGCGGGTGCTTGGCGCCTCCAGCGACCATCTGCTTCTCGACGTGACCGATGCCGAGCCGCCACCCGCCGTCGGCGATCGTGTCGCCTTCCGCATGAGCTATGGCGCCATGCTGCTGGCAATGACCTCGGAATATGTCGAAAAGGCCCCGATGCACGATGTCGAGGATTTCTCCGGCCGCAAGATGGTGTCGATTTCAGCCGAACCGGCGGCCGCCGGCATCCTCGCCAGGGAGGTGACCGGCGCCCGGCTGGAGGCGATGAATTTCGATGTCGTCGAACTGGCCGATATCGAGCGGCCGCCGTCCGGCCTGGTCCGGCTCACCGCCGGCAGCGACCGGCGCATCGCCCACAAGGCGCTGACGGCGACCGCGCGGGCGACGCACTCGTTTGGCCTGATCTGGATCGATTCCATCGCCGCGCTCATGCCCGAGGAAGAGGATGGCATCGACCTGCCGGAACGTTCGGTGCTGGCGCGGGCGCTGGGTCTCGATCACAAGCCCGGCGCGCTGCAGCCGCAGCTCTCGCCGGAAAATGTCGTCATCATCGGGCTCCGCCATGCAGATCCGGCCGAGGCCCGGGTGCTGAAGGATTCGCGCGTCTGCGCCTTCACCATGACCGACATCGACGCCATGGGCATGCGCGATGTGATGCACGAGGCGATCCGCATCGCCTCCTCCGGCACGCAAGGCTTTCATGTCAGCTATTCGCCTGAGGTGACCGAATTCGCCGGCTGGGCGGCGGGCTCCGGCGGCATCACGGTGCGCGAAACGCATCAGGCGATGGAGGCGATCGCGTTGTCCGGCGGGCTGTTGTCGATGGACGTTTCCGGCCTGACATCAGGTCTGGAACGGCGATTGGCGGCGGAAACGGTCAATTTCGTCATGTCGGCGTTTGGCAAGCGGATTTTGTGATCAGCCCTGTGCGTCGACCGCCGCGCGCCATGAACGTGCATAATCCGCCCAGGCCGGGTCGGCTGGCAGTTCGACCCTTTCGCCTTTGCCTTGGATTTTTCTTTGGTCCGACGCCAGCAAGGCAGCGCCGATGCTGGTGCCGGTGGCCGCATCGGACGCGATGACGGCACGCGCCGTCGCTGCAGCGAGCATGCGCGTGAAAAGCCGGTTGCGGGCGAACGGCCCCTCGACGGTCGTCGGGCCGCCGGCGTCGATCAGTTCGAGGCAGGTCGCGGTCATCAGCGCCAGGTGGAAAGAGATGGCGGCAAAGCGCTGGCCGCCGTTGATGCCGTCGGCGTCGAGCCATGCTGCCCTGTGATGCGGGAACGGCCCCGAACCCTGTTGGGTCGAAGGCAGCAGGGACGTCTTCCGCGCGAGCACTGTGGCGATATCCGCTTCGGTCCAGTCTTCCGATTGGCCTTCCCTCAGCAGCGAAAACTCACGGCCGCCCATGAAACGCGCCGACGGCACCGGATCACCGAGCGCGTTGACGTTGACGAGCGTGTCGCGGGCCGGGTCGAGCGCGATCTTGTTGCCGCCAACCGCCATCGACACCACCCAGGTGCCGGTCGAGACGACCGAGAACGGCGGCGTATCGGACAGGAGGTGCGGCAGCAGCGAGGCGTTGGAATCGTGCAAGCCGCAAAACACCGGCGTTTGCGGATCAAGCCCGGTCCGTATCGCAAGCGCGGGCAGGATCGGGCCAAGGCGATCTTTCGCCGGCCGCACCGGCGCCATCAGATGACGCCATTGCATCTTGTCGACCAGCGACGAAAAATCGGCCTTCCACGGGTTCCACAGATCGGTGTGGCAGCCAAGCGAAGTCACTTCGTTGGCGGCGACGCCGGTCAGGCGCAAGGCCCAGTATTGCGGGTACATCAGTATCGCGGCGGACTTGGCGAACTCCGCCGGGAAGCGCTTCTGCTGCCAGAACAGCTGCGCGCCGAGATTGAGGCCGACCGGCAGGCGCGGCGTGCCCGTCTCGGCGAAGGCCGGACGGTTCGTGTCATAGTCCTCGGCAAGGGTGTCGGGCCCGGCAAATTCATAGTCGAGCACCGGCAGCGCCAACTCGCCGGCAGTGTCCACCAGCACGCCCGTCGCGCCATGGGTGGTGATCGATATCGCGTCGATGCGCTGTTCGCGATTGATCTCGGCGAGGCTGTCGAGGATGAACGACCACAGAAGCTCAACATCGTGGTGCGGGTAGGGACCGTCAAGGACAGGCGCGTTCGCCATGCGGCGCAGCGCGATTTCGCGTACATCGGCGAGATCGACCAGCGCCACCTTGGCGTTGGTCTTGCCGATATCGATGACGGCGACGTAGCGGGTCATTCCATATGGAACATTGTTTCCAGCGGCACTGCCACCGGCTCGTTATCAGGCCCGGTCTCCATGATGTCGGCCATTTCAGCCCACCAGCGCTGCATCACCTTGTGCTTCGGCAGGTCGTCCATGCCGTGGCCGTCGCGCCGCCACAGCACGCCGAACAAGGTGTTGGTCTCATCGTCGAGATGGATCGAATAGTCGGAAACGCCGGCCTGTTTCAGCAGTGCGGCCAGCGACGGCGAGATGTCGTCATGACGCCTTTTGTATTCGGCCCTCATGCCGGGATTGAGCTTCATCTTGAACGCGTATTTCTCGGCCATCAGGTAAAACGCTCCCGCCGCACCCGCCGCCAGACGATCGGCAGCGCGATGACGATGATCAGCAGCAGGCCGATGAAGATCGACATGACGATGCCCGGCACATTGAGCAGCCCGAGGCCGAAAGTCACCAGCCCCATGATGAAGGCGGCGAGCACCACGCCCAAAATGCTGCCGGCGCCGCCCAGGATGCTGACACCACCCAGCACCACCATGGTGATGACTTCCAATTCATAGCCTTGCGCGATCGATGGCCGGGTCGAGCCGAGCCGCGAGGTGATCAGCACCGAGGCGATGCCCGCCATCAGCCCGGTCAGGCAGAACAGGATGAACTTGATGCGGCCGACACGCACGCCGGAAAACTGTGCCGCGACCGGGTTGTTGCCGATTGCGAAGACGCGGCGGCCGAAGCTGGTCCGGTGCAGAAGGAACCAGTAGATGACCGCCGCGACGAGGAACAGCGTCAGCTCGAACGACACCACCCACCAGACATAGCCCTGGCCGAAGAAGGCGAAGCTGGAGGGATAGCCTTTGTAGGCCTGGTCGCCGAGGACGATGAAGGCGATGCCGCGAAACAGGCTCATCGTGCCGATGGTGACGACGATCGACGGGAGGCCGAGCCTGGTGACGAGCAGCCCGTTGAAGGCGCCGCAGCCGAGCCCGACCAGGATGCCGATCGCCACCAGCACCGGCGTGCCGGCGCCGGCCTGCACCGCCATGCCCATCATCGTCGAGGCAAGCGCAATGATGGCGGCGACCGACAGGTCGATCTCGCCGGAAATGATCAGCAACGCCATGGCAAGCGCGATCAGCGCCTTCTCGGTGAAGTTGAAGGTCAGGTCCGACAGCGACCACGCGTCGAGGAAATAGGGCGAGGCGAAGCTGTTGACGGCGAAGATGGCGACCGCCACCGCGACCAGCAGCGCCTCCCACGAGAAGATCGCCGAGTTGAGCGGCGTGTCGAGCCGGTCGGGAATGTGGCGCGGGGCTGGGGTGTCGGTCATGCCGCTTCCGCCTTCTTGAGAATAATGCGGCCTTGCCGGCGTTCGCCGCGCGCGTTGAGCACAACGGCCAGGATGATAGCGCTGCCCGAAATCGCCATCTGCCAGAACGGCGAGATGTTGATGACCGGCAGCGCGTTGGAGATGATGCCGAGGAACAGCGCACCAAGCACCGCGCCACCGACCGAGCCGATGCCGCCGGCGATCGAGATGCCGCCGATGACGCAGGCGGCGATGATGTTGAGCTCGTAGCCATTGGCGACCTCGACCGAGGCGATGACATAGCGCGAGATCCAGAGATAGCCGCACAGACCGGCGGCCATCCCCGAGATGCAGAAGACGATGAACTTGGTGCGGCCGACATCGATGCCGGCGTAGATCGATGCTGTCGGATTGACGCCGATGGCATAGATCGAGCGGCCGAGCGCGGTGCGCGTCATCAACAGGAAGAACAAGGCGATGACCAGTATGGCGATCCACGACAGCACTGGAATGCCGAGAAAGGCCGCGCGCTGCAGGCCGATGAAATCAGGGCTCATCTGATCGGCATTGACCCAGGCGCCGCCTGAAATGACGAAGGTGGCGCCGCGATAGATGGTGAGCGTGCCGAGCGTCACCACGATCGAGGGAATGTTCAGCCGCCATACCAGCAGGCCGTTGATCGCGCCGAGCACCAGACCGATCAGAAGTGCGATGACGATCAGCAGCGGGATTGGGATTGCCGGATGCGCGGCGTTCAGCATCGCCACCACCATGCCGGTGAAGCACAGGTTCGACGCCATCGACAGGTCGATCGAGCGGGTCAGGATCACCACCATCTGCCCCAGCGCCAGGATCATCAGGATCGAGGTGTCGTTGAACACCTGGCGCAGATTGCCGAAGGTGGCAAAGCCCGGAAAGCGCATCGAGATCAGCCCGATCAGCACGACGATTGCCGCGAGCAGCCAGACTTCGCGATATTTGAGAAAAACCTTCATGCCGCGATCCCTGCTGCCGTCTTGACCAGCGTTTCGGCGTCGAGCCCCTTGTTGTCATAGACCGAGGCGATGCGGCCCTCGCGCATGACGACGACCCGGTCGGACATACCGAGGATCTCGGGCAGTTCGGAAGACACCATGATCACCGACAACCCTTGAGCGACCAGCTCAGCCATGAAGCCGTGCACGGCGGCCTTCGAGCCGATGTCGATGCCTTTGGTGGGCTCGTCGAGGATGATCACCTTGGGCGCGGTCGCCAGCCATTTGGCGATGACGATCTTCTGCTGGTTGCCGCCCGACAGCGTGCCGACATCCTGGCTGAGCGAGGCGGCGCGCAGGTCGAGCCGCTCGGTGTAGGCACGGGCTAGCGCGAACTCTTCGGCCAGCTGCAACACACCTGATTTGGACGTCCGCTTGAGCGAGGGCAGCGAGATATTCTGGAAGATCGGCAGGCCGATCACCACGCCTTGCTTGCCGCGCTCTTCCGGCACGTAGACGATGCCGGCGTCGATCGAATCCGCCGCCGATTTCGGCATGATCGTCTTGCCTTCCAGCGTGATGGTGCCGCTGCTGGTGCGGGTGATGCCTGATATCGCCTGCATCACCTCGCTGCGCCCGGCGCCGACAAGGCCGTAGAAGCCGAGGATCTCGCCTCTGTGCAGCTCGAAGCCGATGTCGTCGAACTCGGTCGGGTGCGACAGGCCGGAGACGGCAAGCACCGGCGCGCCGATCTCGGCCTTGCGTTGCGGAAAGATGTGATCGACGGCGCGGCCGACCATCATGCGCACGATCTGGCTCTGGCCGGCATCCCTGATCAGGCCTTCGCCGACCATCTCGCCGTCGCGGAACACCGTGTAACGATCGGCGATGCGATAGATCTCGTCGAACTTGTGGCTGATGAACAGGATCGCCTTGCCTTCGCTCTTCAGGAACTCGACCAGCAAAAACAGCTCCTCGATCTCCTTCAGCGACAGCGCTGCGGTCGGCTCGTCCATAATGACGATCTGGGCGTCGATCGACATGGCGCGGGCGACTGCGACGAGGTGCTTGTTGGCGATGCCGAGATCCTTCAGCCGCGCATCGGCGTCGATGTGGCCGGCGCCCATGGTGTTCAGTACTTCACGGGCATTCTTGCGCATGGTGCGCCAGTCGATGGTGCCGAGGCGCGATCGCGGCGCATGGCCGAGAAAGATGTTCTCGGCCACCGTCAGGTCGTCGAACAGCACGGTTTCCTGGTGGATGGCGGTGATGCCGTGCCCGAAGGCGGCATGCGCGCTGGGCAAGGTCACGGCCTGGCCATCGATGCTGATCGTGCCTGTATCAGGCTGGTAGATGCCTGTCATGATCTTGACCAGCGTCGACTTGCCGGCGCCGTTCTCACCGATCAGCGCGGTCACCTGGCCGGGGTAGAGCGACAGGCTGACATCATGCAGCGCGCGCACGCCGGGAAAACTCTTCGAGATGCCGGCCAGGGTCAGGCGCGGAGCCGCAGCCAAAGGCTGCTCAGTGGTCGGGTCGAGTTGGGCTGTCGTGTCCATAGTCGTATCAAGCCCTTAAGCAGGTCCGTTTGAGGACGCGGCGGAACTTGAGCTCCGCCGCGCCGGCTTGAAGGGCTCCAGGATCAATAGATCTTGGAGAACTCTTCGATGTTCGACTTGTCGAACTTGAAGGGCGGAGCCATCGCGGCCGAGTTGGTGTCGTCGAGGGTGACCTTGCCGACACGGCCGATCGACAGCGTCGCACCCGGCTTGGCTTCTTCCTTCTTCACCGCCAGATCATGGGCGAGGTAGACGGCCGAGTAGCCGAGATCGATCGGGTTCCACAGTGCGACAGCCTGGCTGGCGCCGTTGTCGATGAACTTCTTGAACTCCGACGGCAGCGCCAGGCCGGTGACATTGACCTTGCCGATCAGGCCCTGGTCGGTCACCACCTGGGCGGCGGCCACGACGCCGACGGTGGTCGGTGCGATGATCGCCTTGAGGTTCGGATAGGATTTCAGCAGGCCCTTGGCCTCGTCCGTGCTCTTGGCCGAGTCGTCGTCGCCATAGACGGTGGCGACGAGATTGATCTTGGGGAATTTCTCCGGCAGCACCTTCTTGGCCGCTTCGATCCAGGCGTTCTGGTTGGTCGCGGTCGACGAAGCCGACAGTATGGCGACATCGCCGCCTTCCGGCAGATAGTCGGCGGCAAGCTTGATGATGGTCTCGCCGATCAGGTTGGTGTCCGAGGGGTTGAGGTGGAGTTGGCGGCCTTCCGGAGCGACGCCGGAATCCCACGAAATGACGGTGATGCCGCGATCCATCGCCTTCTTCAGCGCCGGCACCAGCGCGTCGGCGTCATTGGCCGAAATGGCGATCGCGTTGACCTTTTGGGCGATCAGCGAATTGATCACCTCGATCTGCGCTTCGGCGGTCGCCTTGGTCGGGCCGGTGTAGATGATATCGACGTCGCCGAGTTCCTTGGCCGCCTCTTCGGCGCCCTTGTTGGCGGCATCGAAGAAGCCGTTGCCGAGCGACTTCACCACCAGCGCGATCTTGACGTTCTCGGCATAGGCCGCATTCACGAAGATGGCGGCGGAGAACGCCGCCGTAACCATCAATTTCTTCAGAAAGCTCATCGAATATCCTCCCTTGAGCGTTGCATTCCATCGCCGCTGCGAACCCTCAGGCCTGCAGCGAAGATTCTTCCCTATTGCCTGCCGTTATGCGGGCGACGACCAGCGTCACACCGGCCTCCTCCAACATCTTGGCCTCGCGATCCTCGATGCCGTCGTCGGTGATGACCGTGGCAATGCGCGACAGGCCGCACAGGATCAGGCTCGAGCGTTTGCGGAATTTTGACGAGTCGACCAGCACCACCAGTTCGTCGGCCTGATCGATCAGTTTCTGCTCGGCCTGGATCAGCAGCGGATCGCCTTCCATCAGGCCGAGTGGCCCGAGCCCTTGCGCGCCCATGAACATGCGGCGCGCATAGAAATTGCGCGTCACGTCATTGTCGAAGGGCGACAGGATGATGTTCTGCTCGCGGTAGATGGTGCCGCCCGACAGCATCACCGTGTTCTTGGAGTGCTTGAGCAGGTGCTCGGCGATCGGAAAGGAATTGGTGAAGATCGGCATGCGGCGACCGGTCAGGAAATGCACCATCTGGAAGGTGGTGGTGCCGCCATTGATGATGATCGGCTCGCCGTCCTTGCACAGTTCCACGGCGTCCCGCGCGATCGCCCGCTTCTGCGCAGCGTTGATCGTCTCGTTGACGGAAAAAGGCCGGCCGGCAAGGCCGATGAATTGCGGCGGGGTGATCGCCTCGGCGCCGCCACGCACCCGGCGCAGGCGCTTTTGCACATGCAGTGCGGCGATGTCGCGCCGGATCGTCGCCTCGGACGAGTCCGTCAGGTCGACCATCTCCTGCACCGTCACCACAGGCTTTTCCTGGACGGCGGACAAAATGATCCTGTGGCGCTCTTTTTCGTGCATGGTTCCTCCCTGCCAGCACATCTAGGCACTCAAAACGCGCAGTGTCAATCATTTCCGATCAGATAAATTCATTGTGCAGTGCAATATGATCGATGTTGATCGTTTGTGATTGACAACGCCGCCGCTTGCGTAGAAATTCGGCCCAAAGGGACCGCACCGTTTGCGCGTCTCACGTCACGGGAGGATTACCTATGCTTGACAAGCGCTCCGGCACGCGCCTCGCCAATCTTTGGGATGAGGCGACAGCCCTGGGAATGAGCGAGCCGGAACGTCTCGTCTATCGCTCGAATGTTCTTGGCTCCGACAAGCGCGTCACCAACTATGGCGGCGGCAACACCTCTTCCAAGATCTGGCAAAAGGATCCGCTCACCGGCGAAAGCGTGGAAGTGCTGTGGGTGAAGGGCTCGGGCGGCGACAGCGCCTCGATTAAAACAGACGGTTTCGCCACCCTCTACATGGACAAGTTGCGCGCGCTGAAGGGTCTCTATCGCGGCCTCGAGCATGAGGACGAGATGGTCGCCTATCTGCCCCATTGCACCTTCAATCTTAACCCTCGCGCGGCCTCGATCGACACGCCGCTGCACGCCTTCGTGCCGAAGCCGCATGTCGACCACATGCATCCCGACGCCATCATCGCGATTGCCGCCGCCAAGGATTCGCAGGCGCTGACCAGGGAGATCTTCGGTGACGCGATCGGCTGGCTGCCATGGAAGCGTCCGGGCTTCGAGCTCGGCCTGTGGCTGGAAAAATTCTGCTCCGAAAACCCTGAGGCCAAGGGCGTTGTGCTGGCAAGCCATGGCCTGTTCACCTGGGGCGACACTCCAAAGGAATGCTACGAGACGACGATCTCGGTGATCAACCAGGCGATCGGCTGGTTCGAGCGCAAGTCTGAAGGCAAGCCGATCTTCGGCGGCGAAGTCGTCAAATCGCTCGATGCGCCGGCGCGTCGCGCCGTGGCGGCAAGGCTGATGCCGAGGATCCGCGGCCTGATCTCGGAGAAAAGCCACAAGCTCGGCCATTTCGACGATTCGCCGGCCGTGCTCGAATTCGTCAACTCGAAGGATTTGCGCCCGCTGGCGGCGCTCGGCACCTCCTGCCCGGATCATTTCCTGCGCACCAAGATCCGGCCGCTGGTCATCGAATTCGACCCCAAAAATTCTGATGTCGACGCCGTCATCGCCCGTCTCGCCGACGATCTGGCGGAGTATCGCGTTGGCTACCAGGCCTATTATGACAGGTGCAAGCATGCGGATTCGCCGCCGGTGCGTGATCCGAACGCCGTGGTCTATCTGATGCCCGGCGTCGGCATGTTCACCTTCGCCGGCGACAAGGCGACGGCGCGCATTTCGGGCGAATTCTACGTCAATGCCATCAATGTCATGCGCGGTGCCTCGACAGTGTCGACCTATGTCGGCCTGCCCGAGCAGGAAGCCTTCGACATCGAATACTGGCTGCTCGAAGAGGCAAAGCTGCAGCGCCTGCCCAAGCCGAAATCGCTTGCCGGCCAGATCGCGCTGGTCACCGGCGGCGCCGGCGGCATCGGCCGGGCGACGGCCAACCGGTTGCTGCGCGAGGGCGCCTGCGTCGTGCTGGCCGACATCGACGAGACCGCCCTTGCCAGCGCCAATGACGAATTGACCAAGGCCCATGGCAAGGATTTCGTGCGGCCGGTGGTGATCGACGTCACGTCAGAGGACCAGGTGATCTCCGGTTTCGCCGAGACGGCGGTCGAGTTCGGCGGCATCGACATCCTGGTGTCGAATGCCGGCCTGGCAACCTCGGCGCCGATCGAGGAGACGACGCTGGCGCTGTGGAACAAGAACATGGACATCTTGTCGACCGGCTATTTCCTCGCGTCGCGCGAAGCATTCCGGCTGTTTCGGGCGCAGAAGATCGGCGGCAATGTCGTCTTCGTCGCCTCCAAGAACGGGCTTGCCGCATCGCCCAATGCCGCCGCCTATTGCACGGCCAAGGCCGCCGAAATCCATCTGGCGCGCTGCCTGGCGCTGGAAGGCGCGGAGGCCCAGATCAGGGTCAATGTCGTCAATCCCGACGCCGTGCTGCGCGGCTCGAAGATCTGGACCGGCGAGTGGAAGGAACAGCGCGCCGCCGCCTACAAGATGTCGACTGACGACCTCGAGGAACACTACCGCTCACGCTCGATGCTGAAGCGTTCGGTGTTCCCCGAAGACATCGCCGAGGCGATCTATTTCTTCGCCTCCGACATGTCGGCCAAGTCGACCGGCAATATCGTCAATGTCGACGCCGGCAACGCCCAGAGTTTTACGCGCTAGGCGATCATTTTTTGAGGGTGGCGCTGCCCCTCACCCTTACCCTCTCCCCGTGAAGAACGGGGAGAGGGGGTCGCCAATGCCGGACACGCTTGTCCTTCTCCCCGTCGCTATACGGGGAGAAGGTGCCGGCAGGCGGATGAGGGGCAGCGCCAACCGAACGCATTTGGGAGGAAGCACCATGTCCGAAACCATCATCTCCGCCGACATCGTCGACAAGGGCAATCTCGCGCGCGCGGCCGAGCTCAAGCGCGATTACGATGCGCTCGGCGAACGCCTCGACCGCCGCGGCATCGCCGTCGACGCCATCCGCGGCAAGGTCGAAAAATTCGCCGTGGCGATCCCGTCCTGGGGCGTCGGCACCGGTGGCACCCGCTTTGCCCGCTTTCCCGGCGCCGGCGAGCCGCGCGATATCTTCGACAAGATCGAGGACTGCGCCGTCATCCGGCAGTTGACGCAGGCGACACCCACCGTCTCGCTGCACATTCCCTGGGACACGGCCGACCCGAACCGGCTGAAACAGGCGGCCTCGCGCTTCGGCCTCGGCTTCGACGCCATGAACTCCAACACCTTCTCCGACGCCAAGGACCAAAAACTGTCCTATAAATTCGGCTCGCTGTCGCATGCCGACGCCGGCACCCGCCGGCAGGCGGTCGAGCACAATCTCGAATGCATCGAGATCGGCAAGAAGCTGGGCTCCAAGGCGCTGACGGTGTGGATCGGCGACGGCTCGAATTTCCCGGGCCAGGTCAATTTCGCCAAGGCGTTCGAGCGTTATCTCGACGCAATGAAGGAGATCTACGCCGCGCTGCCTGACGACTGGAAGCTGTTCACCGAGCACAAAATGTACGAGCCGGCCTTCTATTCGACGGTCGTGCAGGATTGGGGCACCAACTACATCATCGCCAAAGAGCTCGGCGACAAGGCCTTTTGCCTGGTCGACCTCGGCCATCATGCGCCCAACGTCAATATCGAGATGATCGTGTCGCGGCTGATCCAGTTCAAGAAACTCGGCGGCTTCCATTTCAACGATTCGAAATATGGCGACGACGATCTCGATGCCGGCTCGATCGATCCCTACCGGCTGTTCCTCGTCTTTAACGAGCTGGTCGATGCCGAGCTTGCCGGTGCCGAAGGTTTTGATCCGGCTCACATGCTCGACCAGAGCCACAATGTCACCGACCCGATCGAAAGCCTGATGTTGTCGGCGGTCGAGGTGCAGCGCGCCTATGCGCAGGCGCTGCTGGTCGATCGCCAGGCGCTGGAAGGCTATCAGGATGCCAACGACGCGCTGATGGCGACGCAGACGCTGAAGTCCGCCTATCGCACCGACGTCGAGCCGATCCTCGCCATGGCGCGGGTGAACACGGGCGGCGCCATCGATCCGGTCGCCACCTATCGTGCCGCCGGCTACCGAGCCAAAATCGCGGCGGAACGGCCGCCGGTTGCCGGCGGCAGCGGTGGGATTGTTTGATGTCGGCTTGAAACAAAAAAACCCGCCTGAGGCGGGTCGCGGCGCGATGCGAGAGGCGTCGGCTAATTTCGAAAGCCTTCGCTTGTCATCAGCCTACCTACGCTGCGACGCAACTGCCAAATCTCCGCCATCTGCGATTAGCTACAAGCCAACACGCCTTCGTCATCCTAGGGCGGAGCAGGAGCGAAGCGACGTCGCGGAGATCCTAGGATCCATGCCGTTACATCAGCCGAAGATCGCAACTGTGGTTACGAACCGAACCGGCGCAGGCGTGCAAGCCCGCCGAAATCTTCCTTATTGTCAGTAGACTCGCCCGCTCCAAACGGCTTTTCTAGGCGCATCCCACGCATCGGAGAACGGCCATGCACCGCCGCACCCTAATCGCACTCAGTCTTTCCCTCACCTTGACCTTTGCGCCGCTGGCGGCCGCATTAGCCGCCTCGCCGCAGCCGGCGAAGGGCGAGCATGGCATGGTGGTGACCGCCCAGCATCTGGCGTCTGAAGTCGGCGTCGAGGTGCTGAAGAAGGGCGGCAACGCCGTCGATGCCGCGGTCGCCGTCGGCTACGCACTGGCTGTGGTCTATCCAAACGCCGGCAATATCGGCGGTGGCGGCTTCATGACCATCCGCTTCAAGGACGGCCGCTCGACGTTCCTCGATTTCCGCGAGCGCGCGCCGCTCGCCTCGACGAAAACCATGTATCTCGACAAGGACGGCAAGCCGGTGAAAGGCGCCAGCCTCGACGGCTATCTCGCTGTCGGCGTGCCGGGCTCGGTGGCAGGCTTCGAGACCGCACGGGAAAAATACGGCACGCTGACGCGGCAGGACTTGATGGCGCCGGCCATCCGCTATGCCCGGGATGGTTTTGTGCTGGAGCAGGGCGATGTCGCCTCGCTCGAAGGCGGCGCCGCGCGGCTGGCCAAGGACCCGGCCGCGGCCGCCATCTTCCTGAAGCCTGACGGCAAGCCCTATGCCGTCGGCGAGCGCCTTGTCCAGGCCGATCTCGCCGCCTCGCTCTCGGCCATCTCGGAACGAGGTCGTGATGCCTTCTACAAAGGACCGATCGCCGACGGCATCGTCAAGGCGAGCGCGCAGAAGGGCGGCATTCTGGCCAAGGCGGATTTCGAGACCTACGCGATCCGCGAACTCGAGCCGGTGACCTGCAATTACCGCGGCTATGAGATCACCTCCTCGCCGCCGCCGAGCTCGGGCGGCGTCATCATCTGCGAGATCCTCAACGTGTTGGAATTCTATCCGCTGTCCTATCTCGGCGCGGGTTCTGCCGAAACCGTCAAAGTCATGGTCGAGGCGATGCGCCATGCCTATGTCGACCGCAATTCGGCGCTCGGCGATCCCGACTTCGTCGACAATCCGGTCGAAAAGCTGCTCGACAAGAACTATGCGAAAGAAATCCGCGAAAAGATCGATCCGTTCCGGGCCGGCGTGTCGCAGGATCTGATGCCGAAGGGTTTTGGCGAGAGCCAGGAGACGACGCATTATTCGATCGTCGACAATGAAGGCAACGCCGTCGCGGTGACCTATACGCTGAACGGCTCGTTCGGCGCCGCCGTCGTCGCCGACGGCACCGGCATCCTGCTCAACAACGAGATGGACGATTTCACCCAGAAGCCGGGCGTGCCCAATCTCTACGGCCTCGTCCAGGGCGAGGCGAATGCGATCGCCCCGAGGAAGACGCCGCTGTCGTCGATGAGCCCGACCATCGTCGCCAAGGAAGGCAAGCCGTTCATGGTTATCGGCAGCCCCGGCGGATCGCGCATCATCACCATCACGCTGGCAGCGATCGTCAATGTCGTCGATCACGGCATGAACATCCAGGAGGCGATCGACGCGCCGCGCATCCATCACCAATGGCTGCCCGACACGGTCTATGTCGAACCGTTCGGCCTGTCGCCCGATACCGAAAAACTGCTTGCCGGGATGGGCTACCGCCTCGACGTCACCGATGCGACCTGGGGTCAGGCGGCCGGTATCCTGGTCGGCGGCAAGAGCCTGGCCGAGATCGAAAAGGGCGGCGGCGCCCGCTACAATGGCGCCATCGACAGCCGCGCCGCGTCCGGCGAGGCGATCGGATATTAATTTCTTTCGGTCAGATGACCAGCGTGATGGTGGACGCAATCAGCATCACCGCCGCGATGCCGACGAACAAGGCATAGATACGCGGCCGATCGAGCAGCAGCGCATTTCCCGATATCCACGCCGCGGTGGCGCCGCCAAGCGCGTACAGGAAGCCGTTGCGGTGCCCCAGGGCAAGGTTTGCGGCCATCAAGCCGCCAATGATGAGGGCGCCGAACACGATGATCACGGCGACCGCGTATTTCTCGAAATCGTTGCTGGCCACACCCGGACCCATCACGTTCAACGTCGTCAGGTCGTCCGGGTCGAAGGGGCTGGCCGACCCATATTCGTCTTGACCGGCAGGCTCGTGCATCATTCATTCTCCTTGAAGCGGCAACAAATCATCAAGCCTTGCCGAGTGCAACCGGATCGCGACGCGTTCAATGCCATCGGCACGGTCTTCAACACTTTCTGGCCGCGGCTTGCTACCGTCTTTTTGGATTTAATGCATGTCGCGCACAAGCATGCCCTCGGGCCTGACCCGAGGGTGTGCAGCGGTTTTGCGGTAACGACATGCAAAAAAACAACAACCTGAAGCGCGTCGCCGGTCAAACGCGACGCGCTTCAGGTCGGATCGTGCTGCCGCTCTAGGCGATCTGTCGCACTGGAATCGCCAGTCAGGGCGTTTTGACATGAAAGGCCGCCGCTCTGGAGCAGAACCGCTGTCCTGGCTTCGGCCTGGCCGCGCGTGACGTTGCCGGTGGCGAAGATTGGGCCGGTGGCCAAGATTGGGCCGGCGGCGAAGATTGGGTTGGTGGTGAAGAGTGGCCGGCGCCACCTTGGGGGGGCGTTGGGGTAGATTGCCTGATGGGCGCCGGCCAAGCGGAAATCAGGTCCGCCGCGAGCAAACATAGCAAGGAATGGCGCGGTATGGCAGTGGTGTGATCGCGGAAGATGGTTCGCGCTTTCCCGGTGCGGTGTCCCATTATCGGTCAACCCGTCTGGCACCTGAATTGCACAGTAACCAATGCCGGGGCAACGGCCCGGAAGTCGTTCCCGAATATCGGGCCTCGCCGCTTCGCAAATGGAGCGGCGGGCCTTTTTGGCTAGAGCATCGGCCCCGAACGTGGCTACCGGTTGCGGCAGCGTTTCGCAGCCCGCCGAGATTTGTCAGGCGGCGGGAGCCGGCGGCAGTTCGAACAGATGGGCGCCATTCTCCTGGCCCCGCTCGACATAACCGATTATCCGGAACCATTTTGCGACGTCCGGTCTCTGCAGCCAGCTGCGCGAGTGAATGGGGAGGTTGCCTGCAAGCGCCTGGATATGGCGAATGTGCCGCTTGCAGAAGCGAACGGTCGCGGCGCTGAAGAAATCTTCCTGCGCGGCGAACAGCGTATCGGCAGCGTCGCTATTCTCGTGCCAGGCGATGAGCGCTACGGTTTTTTCGCCCTGCACGAGCGCATGAGCACGGCCTTCCTTCAAGTTCATCATCAGATTGTCGTAGGCGATCTTGCTGTCCTTGCCGGCCGCGACGTACTCGTCCGATATCCGCTTCGACAGATCACGGAAAACACTTTCCAGATCTCCAACCGTTGCTGCGCGTGCTCTCATTTCGCCTCCTGGAGCCCCAGCGGGCAGTTTGCCCTAAGGATAGGGGATCACCAAGCAAATCAAATCCGTCATTCGCCCAATGCGAGCAAACAGTTTCGGCAGTGCCGGCCCGGTCGGGCGCGGGAAAAATGATTGGAGGTCGCCGAGAACCGCTACGCAACCTGCCGCAACACGGCGACCTGAATTCCCCCAACCGATTTCAGCCAAGCGGGCGTTATGCGCAACTTGCTGAAATTGCCTTGGAAAAATGGTGCCCAGAGGCGGATTAGGGAACCAAAATCAAACCGTAGGCGAAAGCCTGATTTCTCTTTGATTTACAGGTGCTTAGCCTGAACCGACGTTGTGGCCTCATTCCGCTATTGTGGACCTCTCGCGGTGCGAATGTGTACCGCGCCTTAGGATGCTAGCTGATCGAGAAAGATAAACAAGCCCGTGCTAAGCCCGAAGCTTTGATCGAGGCTTCTCGTTGATCCGGAAGAAGGAGTGCAACATTTTGACCACCCTGGCGCTGGCCTCGTCACCGACCTCTTGCACGCCAACTATCGGGCGGCCACGATGAGAGTACATAAAGGGCTCATCCGGTGAAAGCTTCAGACCTACGGCACCCACCCTGTATAAGACCGCTGCTGCGGTTCTCACAAACTGCTTCCGGCTGTAGTCGGTGTTGGTGTCACAGTGTGCAACCGCCGACCTTGTTAGCGGGTCAGTAGCCGCTTTTCCTTGGCCCACCGCCTCCAGCGCGATGTGGTCAACCTCCCCATCGTCTAGGCCAGAGAGCTTAAATGACACCTCTTTGGTGCGGAGAATTTCAAGCGCCGCCGCTAGAGAAGGGAAAGCGACCCTCCATTCGTCTACCAGCGCCTCATACCTAAACTGGGAATAACTTGTCTCGGCGGCGTAGACATCGCTCGGCGATATGCTGCTCTTATTCTCCGCAAGTTTAAAGCATTCGTTTACAAAAGAGATCAAGTCTCTTGGGCGCAGCAGGGTTCTCTCCAGTAGATAATCGAACGGCATCTGGTTGCGAATTTTATCAGCAAAAACGTCCTCAAAAAGCACTTGTCGTTGTGGGGAATATTTTCTGCGGAACGACAAGCCTATTCGTTTGTCTATGAGTTCCTTAAGTTTCTTTTCATCCCATTCTATGGCGACCACATAGTCTCGGAACTTCTCCCTCTGAAAACCGCTGTCTGCGTTTTCTTGGATTGATCGTTCGATTACGTCAGACCTAAGAGCTACTATGACCTTTAGATTGCGAATTGTCCGGAATTTCGTAAGAGCTTCGACAAGGGAGTTGATCATCCGGTACTTCAAACTATCATCTATCCACCGCTCATCCAGATGATCGACCAACATGTAGTATTTTTCGTTATCAGTTCGTTCGGCAAGCAGCGCGATAACTCTGGAAAGGTCCTGCAATTGCTCAGAATTCATCACCTTTCTAACCCGAGCTATAAATTCACTCTTGTTTTGTTGGCTTAAGTTAGCGCCGTACCCTGCCTTCGTGGCGAACTTAGACACGTCAATGCCGAGCTCCGCCTGAAACTTCTTTTCGTATGACTGAGTGAATTGTCGAAGATTTTCATCCATCTCAATCCATAGGCTTCCCGCGTAATCACGCAGATATTCTATCGCCCGGCTTTTGCTTTTGTCGCCTTTGACGCGATCATAGATCGAAGAGAACCAATTCTGAGACTGTTGCTCATCGCGAATTTTGTATCGTAACCGAATGAACTCCACCAGCAGCGCGTGCTTCCAAACTGCTTGGAAGAAAAGGTTTAAATCAGCGCCAATGTCGTGGAGAAACCGCAATATGTCAGAATTCGCGATATGCGTCATCGCCATCTCGCTTGGTGATATAAATGCAGCATTTTTGGTCCGCGTTATATACTGGATAATGGCGCTTTTTCCGGAGCCCGTCCGGCCGGACAGTATCGACGCATTTCTCGTGACATCAAGCGTCTCCGATAAGGCAGAGTTGCCGACGAAACACTCATAGAGAAGATCTTCGTCTTCTTCGGCCGCGTTTTTTCCAACACGAATGTCTCTCGTTATAAGGTGATTATTTCGTGCCACGGCTTCTCCCCCTGAGGACATAGTGCACATGCGCGGTTTCGGCTGCAACCGCCCAATGTCGCCTCTGCACACGTTTTGTGGTCACCGACTTTGCCGGCGGCCTTTGGCAGGGGCCTCACGGAGAATACAGCGCTGACTTCTGCGCCCTCCGAAGGCCGTGGCCGGCTGTATGGGCACCTGCAGGGCAAGATCACGCCGGATGAACTGGGGCGCGTGTTGGCAAAGGTAGCGAAGGAAGAAGGCGTCTAGTGCTGCCCGCCGATTGACCAGAAGTGGCCCTGAAGGGGGCGTCTCAAAATGAAGGAAAAATCCGAGGGGTCGAACTCGACAGTTGCAGCGGCGCGATACCCCCGGTGGGGGTCGTTCCGCGCTCGCACCTTCGGCCACCAATAGGCCTCTTTCATGCCCGGTAGCGGCTGGAGTGGCTTCAAGGGTCCGGAAGGTAGAATGTACCGTCCGGACCCGAACGGCGCTCCAGCCACGCTCTATTTGTCAGCACAACGAACGTTGGAATTAGACACACGCCTACTAGGCGCTTTGTCAGGCACAACTGGCAAGGGCCAAGTGATTAGCATGCACCTATCCTCCGGTTGGCCGCCCAACTAACCACGCCAACGCAATAACGAGAGCAGGCAGAAGTATCATGATCATGATATTGACGGCCGCGCTTCGGCGCCCTTCAGGACTAGAGCGTTGTGCATACAGAGCATAAGTCTCACGATCTGCCGAATGTTTGTTGCGCTCGGCCGTTTCTGCCTGCTCGCTAGCCTTTCTCTCCTGCTCTCTTGTCTCTTTCTCCTGCCTAGCGACTTGTGCTTCCTCCGCATCCTTTTTGTCCAAGCAAGCGGCGTCCTCATTCGACAGGCGAACACGTTGCCCGTCTATCCGCTCCGTGCGCTCATTGCGATAAGGATAGCCGCAGTGTGGGCAAGTTGCTGCCTTCAGACTTAGCTTTTGTTGGCATTCGTGACACAGCACCAGCATGTCGGCCCCTCCCATTTCCGACTGTGCCGCCAGGGGGGCAAGCATGTAAAGACCAAGAAATCCGCGGCTGTCCACTAGGGTATAGCCCAGCGTACAGACATGGCAGTGTCCGGAACGCTGTCCGTTAGGGTTGACATAGCTCAACGGACAAGTTAGTCAGCGTACATCACGCTAACGGACACCGAGTAGCACATGTCCAAGACCATTCTTTATGCCCGCGTATCGACTGCCGACCAGGCGCTCGATCACCAACGGACCCATGCGGAGGCCGCCGGGTTCACCATTGACGAGGTAGTGGCCGACCATGGGGTGTCCGGGGTGAGCACTACGCTTGCCGAGCGCCCCGAGGGCCGAAGGCTGCGGGACATGCTGCGCCGGGGCGATACGCTTGTGGTGCGCTGGGTGGACCGGCTTGGCCGCAACTATCAGGACGTTTGCGACACAATCCGGGAGTTCATGCGCAAGGGCGTGGTTGTCCGCACGGTGATCAATTCCATGACCTTCGACGGGGCAACTACAGACCCGATGCAGCAAGCCGTGAGGGACGCACTCATTGCCTTCATGGCCGCGACCGCCCAAGCACAGGCCGAGGCCACGAAGGAGGCCCAGCGGGCAGGCATAGAGGCCGCTCGGGCGCAGGAGGACCGCTATAGAGGCCGCAAGCCCAGCTACGACAGGGCCGCGCTACGGGCTGTCACTGACATGCTCGCGCAGGGACACGGCACGTCCGCCGTTGCCAAGTCGTCAGGGCTTACGCGGCAGACCGTGCTGCGGATCAAGGAAGACCCTGCGGCGGCCGAGAAGGCGCTCGCGGCTTGGGGCATGTGAAGGAGAGCACAGCAATGGCCTACACACTAGCAATGACCTTCATGGTCCTCTACGGAATTTGCGGAGCAGTTGCGGTTATCAGGATGATCGTGGGCCGGTAGAGAATGCTTCGGGGGTGGCCCGTTTCACGCGCGATCTGGCACTCCCCGGCTTTGGTATCCAAATCGCAGACTTGTCATCGCCGAAGGGCACCGCGCGTCCCTCCAACACGCAAATCGCGACCGCCGCGCAGACCACGGCGTCAAGCATGTCTTCGTAGGCTTTCCACTCTCGCCCGCTCGCTTTCGCATAGTCGAGTTCTGGCATCGCCGCTTCCACGCCCGAGATTTCGTTTTCCATCAGGGACGCAATACCCTTCATCTCGCGAAAGATGTTGAGGCTGCGGACCGTCGAGGGCTGGTCGGGCCAGTAGCTGCGTCGGTTGCCAAACTTGTACGGAAGACGCCGCTCGGCAGAAGCGAACTCGATGAGAGCTGGGTGGGGATAGACCTCAATTAGGCCGTGAGAGACGAGCCCAGAGGTGCGCAGCTGGTAGCCTATGTGCTCAAGGGCGGCCCGCAGAGTGTCACTTACGGCGCCGGGGCGGACGGCGCTCGGCGTATGCGTTCCGGCCCATCGCCCTCCGTACGCCCGAGAGACAGCATCGTCGCTTGCGCGGCGAGATACGATGGGCGTTCGCGAAAGCGGCATGTCGACCGCGACCAGATCGACCGGGCGTCCCGCCAAGGCGTGGGCTGCCTCTAACGCTTCGGAAGCACCTCCGATCAAGCCGGGTCGCGTCGTCGTGCTCTCTGGAAGCGCACAGAAGGCGCTGTAAGAGGACGCCGCTGCTCGTAAATGCCAGCCGCCGGGGACCTCAACCGCCAGTGCAACGCCGCTCGGCTGGGTCGACGTCCAGGCCGCATCTATTCCCAAGACCGCTCGCAAATCGTCCTCCTCCGAAAGACAACTATGGGCAATGATGTCGGCGCCATCAACTTTTTTCAGGCACCCTTGGGGCACAACGAGCCCGCCAATGCCTTGTGCTGCAAGGCTCCGCACTGGATTAGGTTTCCTGTGCAGAATAATCTAACGAATTCAGCTACTTAAAGATTGACATTGTGTCCGGATGGCCCCATATTGGCGCCACGCATACCCGAGCGGTGGGCTAGTCCTGACCGCTGAACCACCCCGAAGTCCAACCCGCTCAAGCGGCCCCGGCCCAAGAGCCCCAATCCAAAACCAGTTTGGCTGTACTGCGAACAGCCCGGTCGATTGCAGCCATGCCTGACGTGCCTTTAGGGGCCGTCAGCGGGACCGTACGGGGCAAGACGATGATCCCCGGCCGAACCATAAAATGGAAGCGGGCTAGTATTCGGGACTGGCAACTTTGCCAGACATGCGAGTGCCGCGTTTGCCGCCAATCCGGATTAGCCTCCGGAGCGGGAGCGGAACCAAGGGCTTACATCCCGAGGGGGAACCGTGAACCGGGCAGGTCAGGACGACACCCGGCGGCGACTGAAAACCAACAAATCATGGTCGGGGAAACTCGGCCTTTTTTCAACCTTCCGTCCCTGTGAACTTGGGGGCGGATACAAATATTAGGAGAAATGAATGCGAACATGTCGCGCTGCACACTGCGGCGCACCTACGTCTTCCCGCTTCAGCCCGCACTGTCGGCGCCACAAGAGCCAATTACGGCGCCAGGGCGATGTCGAGCAGTCCGCCATCAGGCGCAGCGAGCTTGCGCCATATGTTGCCCGCGTCCGCGAGCGTATCGCCAAGAACGCCCATAGTCCCCTTTGGGGCCACTTGGACGCCCGGTGGGCCACTCTGGCAAGCTCGGCAAGGGATTCTGCCGGCAACCGAGTGCAGAGCCGATACCAGCGACAGGCGGCGCATGAGGTTCTGAACCTCGATGCCGAATGCTCCGCAAGGGACATAGCCGTGACTGCAATGGCGATGTTCATGTTCTGGAGCGAGAGGCCGGAGCGGTTCCTGTCCGATGCCGCCTTTCGCCTCCAGCTCGTGAAGCGAGTGCGGGCACTCTCCAGTAGGCACTCGGGGCTTCGCTACGACCACCGAACGGGGAAGCAGGAGCGCGTTTACCGGGAGCTTAGTCCCAAGGCAGGGATGATTGTCGCGCGTGACCTGACAGCTGCCTTTGGGGGTGCCGGGCTACAATTCGCCGAACTCGAAAAACGTGACCAAGAAAGGAAACAAGCAATGACCGACGAAATCAACCAGCCCTTCGGGAGTTGGTGTGACGACAAGCCCCGAAACTATGCCCGCAACGTTCCGCGAGGCCGTTGATTGGCTACGCGCCAAAGCCGGACAGGAACCACTGACTACCAAGCCACGCCGGCTACCACTTGGGCGCATTCTCGTGGCCCCCACGGTGTTCCAAGTGCGCACAGGAGCAGCTGCCGGCGGCGTTACGGAGCCTATCCATGTCAAGGCTCTCCAGCATGCATTGGAGGCGAAGCCCGAGGATGGGCGCGTCCTTGATCCTGTCACAGTCTATGCGATCGGCAGCGGCGCCTACTGTATCGATGGGCACCACCGCTTGGCCGCCTATAGGGCTGCGAAGGTGAACGGGCCGGTGCCTGTCGAGTGGTTTGAAGGGAGCCTTGCCGAGGCCATTGCAGAGGCCGCCAAGCGGAACCAGAAGGTGAAGCTTCCGATGACCCAGGCGGAGCGTCTTGAGGCCGCGTGGCGTCTAGTGCTCTTGGGCGCACACTCCAAGCGGAGGACTGCGGAGGCGTCGGGCGTGAGTGAGCGAACTGTCGCCTCAATGCGGTCGTTCTACCGTCAACTGGCGGAACAAGGGTTGGAGGTGGGAAGCTATATGGAGGCCCTACGATGGGCCAAAGCGGGAGAGAACGACATCGACTACACGGACGCCATGCGAGAGGCTCAGATAGACCGCTACGTCAAGGGTTTCGTGAAACAGTTCGGACCACGAACACCTACTCATGCCGAGGAGTTCGCAGAGGCGGTGGAGAAGTGGGCGGGTAGTCAGTTCGCTGGAGCAGTCGCTTCTTGGCTGGCTCCGTCCGAGGACGAAGACACGGATTTCTGACCCCAGGCCTGGGGACCACCTATGCACCCTTTAGATGTGCAATTTGCACAGGCGGAGCGGTCCGCCAAACACGACTGAAAACAAGGAAAAACCAATGAATGCTTTCACCGAGGGGTCTTCGGACCTCCGGCCGTCGTCCATTGCGACGGCGCCTGTATTGGCAACCCCGGTCCCGGCGGCTGGGCTGCAACCATCAAAGTCATGGACGGCGACCAAGAGATCAGCCGGACACAAGTCGTCGGCTCTGAGCCGGCGCAGACAACCAACGTCCGAATGGAAATGAGCGGAGCCATCGGAGCCCTCCGCGCCCTTCCGGAGGACGATGACACGCCGGTCGCGGTATTCTGCGACAACGAGCTGGTAAGCAGGGGAATGAACGAATGGCTCTCGGGTTGGATTGCCCGAGGCTGGCGAACGGCAGGCAAGAAGCCAGTCAAAAACGTAGACCTATGGCAGGAGCTTTCCGCGCTTGCGACTGCCCGCACGATCACTTGGCATTGGGTGAAAGGCCATGCGGGTGACCCTCATAACGAGGAGGTGGATGCACTTGCCAACGCCGCTGCGGCAGAAGCATTACAGCAATCCCAAGTCGCCTAACAGCTCAAGAATAGATGTATCGGCCCCGGTGCAGTGACGTGCCGGGGCACACGCTGGGCGTTCCATAAGCGCTTGCTAACGGAACGCTTACGCGGTCAAATCGGGCCGGTGTTCCTATTCTTTTATCTCCGGTGCGGCCTATCAACTCAGCCCGGTGCGCCTTGCCCAGCGATACCGGCGCAGGCGATTCCGTTCCTCGACTTCTCGCTTGAGCAGGGCGAGCTGCTTTTCTCTATACTCGTCCTCCCGTTGACGAAGGATTTTTTCCCACTCGGGTAGCGGATGACCTGTTAGGGCATTGGCTATGAAGTCCGGTACAGGTATCTCCATTATGAGCCGACCACGAATCCCCTCACTTTCGAGGTGTTCGGGGAAGAGGCACCATAGCGTAGGGGGCCTCGGTACAGGGTCTTCGGGCGCTCGAATATCTTCTGGTCCAAAGTCAAAGAACACGGGGACTCTGCATTCAAGCCAGTCCTTTGGCAGAGCTTCATCGGTATAATCCAGCGCCCACATATTCGGGCGCAGGTTTCGCCAATCGAAAGTCGATTTCGAGAAGCGGGGCCTATCCCGGCTACGCCGCATACCGTCTACGACCCACGTCATATTACCGTAGAAGCCGGTTCGCGCGCTGCGCTCAATCTCCGTAATTGCCGAGTGCTGGAATTCAATAACAAGACCATGGGGGGCCTTGAGGTCCGCTATGTGTCTTTCCCCGTCAGGTGCGCGGTGCCCGACTTCATGCCAATCGGGAGGAAAATGTGCCTTCCACCGGCGATGCCATTCCGTTTCCGGTTCCCACCACGGGTCACATTGTCTCTTGCCCAAGTGGGACCAGTGCCAAATCTTATGCTTTCCGCATTTCGATAAGACAGGAGAGCCGCAGTGCGGGCATTCCCCACGTAGGCCGGGAGCGGCCGCCGCGCGGCTGCCCTCAACGATGGCATATTGCATGGTCAACTCGCGGTTTGTCTCATCAAGGCAACAAGATAAGCATTCAATACGGTGGGTGCGGAGCTATCACGTTTCGCAGTTGGCTTCGCCACACCGCCCTTCCACTACCCTCTAGGTCCTTTGCCGGGGCCGCTTGCCGGCGCCCAACGCAGCCCTAAGTCCCCGTTCGGCCACCTCCAGCCGAGCGTCTGGGCCGCCATACCGCTCGCTCATCCCGCCGCTTGAATGGCCCAATATGAGGTTTCGGTCAAACTCGCTCACGCCGGCAAGCGTCAGGCGGTCCTCCATGCGGTGGCGGAGAGAGTGGACAACGATCTTCGGGTCATCGGTGATCGCCCAACGTGCTTCATGAGAGAAGCCGACGCGGTATCAGCACCGCGCAGCCTCCCGTAGCTGGAGAACAGCGCGGGACCCTTTCCGGCCGCCTTAACGGCCTCTCGCGCGGCCTTGAGCGCGTCACCGATCAGCGGGACCCTCCTCACAGAGCCCGCCGTCTTGAGACGCCTGTGGGGGTGGGGGACGAGGTTGATGTAGGGAATGGTGGCATCGAGCATCACGTCAGAGAGGAGAAGCCCTGCCACCTCGCCGAGACGGCATCCGGTCCCCTCGACCATCCGCCATATGCGCCACAGGTCTTCCCCTGCATGGGCCTCTATGCGTTGCCGGAGGGGGGCCATCATCGTCTCCGGGATCGGCTTGCGCTCGTCGCTGGCCGCTGTGGTCGATGCTTCCGCCCCTCTGATAGGAAGGTTCTGGAAAGGGTTCGCCATCGTGTCCCGAAGGCCGAACTCCGTCATGCCGAGATTGATCACGGCGCGGATATCATTCATGTAGCGCCGCACGGTCGCGGCCTTCATACCAAGATCGCGCACAAGGTAGTCCCGGACTTTTCGGGCATCCTCTCTGGCGAGGCTGGTCAATGCCCTCTCCTTACCGACGCCCGCCGCAGATAGGTGCTCCATGTTGCGGTTTACCCGCGCCGTCTTCGCAGTTTCGTTGATGTCGCCGTCTACGCGCTCTTTCAGGTATAGCTTTCGGGCGTCCTCGACCGTGGGGGCGGGACGGGACAGCTTCCCGCCGCTGGAGAGAATAGCCACCGCGCGGCCCTCGACTTCATCCCCCGCCGCATCATTCTGTCTCGACAGGTAGCTTTCCCGGATCACGTCAGCGGCATCGGGGTCACTACCGGGCAACGTACGGCCTCCGATGTGGACGGTCATGGCCGCCAGCTCTTTCGCCCGCAGCTCTGCCATCCGGTGCAGTTCCATGGGTGTCAAGCTGGCAAGCGAAGCCGTAGACTCCTCCCTACGCGCAGCCGCCACCACTCTCTCAAATTCGGCATGAACCTTCGGGTAGTTGCGCAGCGCCTCACGCTCTGTTTCGCCGAGAAGGCGCTTGAACTCTCCCTTGCCGACGAGTGGCGCTACGTTTCGAGGCAGCCTTCTCCTGTAATGCCAAGTGCCGGCTTTCGTTTGGACTACGTGCTTCAAAACAAGCCCCATTGTGGACCTCCGGTGTACCGGAATGTGGACCGCGAGGAAAGGCTAAGCCTTGAAATCGTTGAGAAATAGGGATTTCCGAAGAGGGGATGGTGCCCAGAGGCGGAATCCAAACGATGGAAAACTCTCTCTGTTTCCAAATCGTTAGGACTCACGCTATAGCAGGACTAGCCAACAAAAATACCAACAAAATATTTCTGTGGATTGTTTCGGTTCCCGGATATAGCTCTATTTGCTCAATGCCATCGCGTCCCAACCTTATCTCAAAAGCCCATTGCTGTCGTTACTCGAGCTTGGTCCAGATAAGTCCTCTCGATCGCATTCCATGGTGCGTGAGCAAATCGCAGGTCCGCTGCCTCCGATTTCCCGACCTCTGATCGCTCTAGCCATCGAGGTTCCGGCCATCGCGGTGGCCGCCTTCTGCGTCATCTACGCTTCGGTCAGCAGCGCATGTCAGGCGCTCCCAGCCGAGCGGCCGGCCAGCCTCAGCAGACCGCGCAGGATCAAGGCGACCGCTTCGTCAGCGTGAACTGTCCGTACCAATTTGCGGTTCTCCTCCTCCGTCAGGCCATTGTTCAAGCTGGAAGGATCGAACCCAGCATTTCGGCCGGGCCAAGCCAGCGGCGCGGCTTTGGGCGCAAGCAGCTTCAATTTTTGCGCGATGTCGCGCGCGCATCCGCCAAAGCCTCCGAGGAGGAAAACTGGCTGTCCGGCCTGGAGCGCAAAGAGCGTCTCCTCAGGCGATACCCGGCATGCGCCCCTTGTAGCCGCTCACGCGCCCGCCGAGAACCACGCGCGCGTCTGCCGCGTCGGTCAGGACCGCGCGCATGGCCGTCCGCCCGTCCGCCCACTCCTCGTCCGTGGGAGTGGTGGGTTGAGGCGCGAGCGCGTCGAGCGGGCCATCTGAACCGTACCGATCGGGCTAATAGGGAATTGGGCGAAAGCTCGGTCATCATTTTTTCGTAGACAGCGGGGTCAGTGGCAGCTTTGCATTCGACATTTCCCAGCGCTGTCCGGGCGTTTTGCCTTTTGACTTTTCCGACCTCTTTGACAGTCAGTACTCTCTTGGTGCCATTTTCTTCGATAGTGCACTGATCGCCGTAGCAGGCGGTTACTTGGGCCAAAGCCGCCGGTGTGGCAAAGAGAAACCAAGAAAGGAAAAGCGGGGGTGACTGCTTGCTGCATCGAGATGGATAATCGAATGAGAGTGCTTATGTTCGAGCATGAAGCAGCAGTCGGTCAACGGGGCAAATCCATGAACCACCATATCGAAGAACTGTCGATGGGGGTGATCAAAGCTCGCCTTGATGGCCGCCACGCTCGACCGGGCAGCACGTCCTTGTAAGTTGGGAACAACCTAGTCTTTGAGATAGACGGAAGAGCGGGAGAGAAACCGGACTTTCTGATCTTCGCCGATTTGGAACATCAAGGATTGCATAATTGGCGGCTGTCGTTTAGGTAGCCGCATAACAGCCTGCGGGGGCTAAATGAAATCTTTTAGTGAGGGGGGATTCCCTCTTTCGGGCGTCCGGAATGCATTGCTGGCAGCGGCGTGCGCGGTTTCGTGCGCGTGGCCGGCTGCCTCCGCCGGGCAGGTGCTGAAGGGCAAGGCTTCCGTCGTTGACGGGGACACGATCGAAATCCACGGCGAAAGCATCCGCTTCAACGGGGTCGACGCGCCCGAATCGGCGCAGGTCTGCCTGAACGGCAAAGGGAAGAAATACGGCTGCGGCGCGAAGTCAGCCGACGCACTTGCCTCGTATCTCTCGAAATCTTCGCCGACCGCTTGCGAATTCGTTGAACGGGACCGCTACGGGCGGTTTGTCGGCAACTGCTTCAGGGCAGACGGTGCCAGCGTGCAGGAATGGCTCGTAGCGAACGGTCACGCTCTCGACTGGCCGCGCTACAGCAACGGAACCTATGCCGGGAAGCAGAAGGAAGCGCGCGCCTCAAAGCGCGGCCTGTGGTCCGGATCCTTCGACCTTCCCTGGGAATGGCGGGCAAGCAGGAGCGAGCCTGCCACAGCCCTCCCGCTGCTTACCCCGCTGGCCGAAGTTTCAGCCGCAAGCGGCTGCAAAATCAAGGGAAACATCAGCGCGAAGGGCGAGCGCATCTTCCATGTCCCCGGACAGGAGCACTACGCCCGCACCAGGATTTCTGAAGGCAAGGGCGAACGCTGGTTCTGCAGCGATGCCGAAGCGGTTGCCGCAGGCTGGCGGCCGGCCCGCAAGTAGCGGCCGCATCAAGAACATTGTGAATCTCGCTGTGGGGGTGGGACTTGGCAGTAAAATTCGAGGCGCTTGAAAAGCTGAGGGAAAGACTTCGGGAGTCCGACCACGACTTCCGCGGAGGAACCGAAATCTTCTCGAGCCTTAACGTCGACAAGGTCGCTCGGGATCTCGATCTCGTCGCCGCAGGGAAACGCCGCGGCGAGAGCAATCAGCCCGCCAAGGCATCCAGGAACCCGGACGACCTGGAGCACACGGTCATCGAGCTGGTCGAGGAAGAAAAGCGGAAATCCCACCAGACGATCGAGGACCAGCTGCAGTCCTTCTCGGGAAGGCTCGGCAGCCTCGAGTTCGACGAACAGTTCAGCGCTCTACGGCAGGCGAACGCGTCGGGACTGGCGGATTTCAAGGGCGAGATCGCCGTCGGCCTGGACATGCTGCACGGGCTGCGCAGGGCGCTCAACACGGCGGAAACCGAACATACCTGGTTCAAGGAGAAGCACGGACTTGTCCGGGCCGCGCGGCTGCACGAGGGACCCTGGCACATCTTCAGGTTCATGCTTCTCATCGTGATGTTCGGGCTGGAAACCATCGGCAACGCCAGCCTTCTCGCCACCGGCAGCGAGCAGGGCTTTTTCGGCGGCATCATGCTGGCGTGGATGTTTTCGTTCCTGAACATCGTCGTTGCGGTGCTCGCGGCTGTGTTCTGCGCCCGGCTTGTGACCCACAGGTCGTGGCTGAGGAGAGCCGTCGGAGGCACGGCCATCCTCCTCTACCTGGCGTTCGCATTCGGGCTGAACCTCCTCCTCGCGCACTACCGCGAGGTCAGCACCAGGATGTCGGAAGACTGGACAGGAAACGCGGGAACCCTCGTGCTGACCAGCATGAGGGAGAACCTTTTGGGCCTGACCGACGTAAACTCGATCCTGCTGTTCCTGATCGGTTTCGTCTTCTCCCTGATCGCGTTCATCGACGGTTGCTTCATCGTCGATCCCTACTGGGGCTACTCAAGCGTCGAGAAGCGGCTCCGCTCCGCGCGCGAGGAATACGTGAACGCCAAGGCCGACCTGATCGAAACGCTGAAGGATACGCGCGACGACCATAACGAAAAGGTCGAGGACGTGGTCAAGCAACTCGGCAGCAGGAAGCGGGAATTCAACGCCATAGTGGACCACCGGGCGAGGCTCGTTTCACTGTTCGAGCAGCACCAGGTCCAGCTTGAGCGCGCCTGCAACCAGCTGCTTGCCAAATACCGCGAGGCCAACATTGAGGCGCGCGCCGAACCGCCGCCGAAACATTTCTCGAACGCCTATAAGCTCGAACGCGTCAAGGTGAAGGTGTCGTCGGACGGGTCGTGGAACGACGCCGACCTGTCTGCCGACATCCGCACGGCGCAGGACGAGCTTTCTGCCCAGGTGAAGCTGATCGGGCTGGAATGCGAGAAGGGCATCGAACAGTACAAGGCACTCGACAACCTCTTTCCGGATAGCATGAATGTCCAGACGACCGCGTAGGCGAAGCGCCGCCAGGAAAAGAAGCGGCAAAGGCCACGGTTCCACGATCCTGGGAATCGCCGGACTGGGCGTCGTGCTCGCCGCGATGGCCGCAGGCCTCATTTTCCTCTTCGTCAAGTCGGGCGAAACGGTGGAGCTCGACCCCGACACGAACTGTCCTGTCGCCGGGCCGTCAAGCGCCACGGCGTTCCTTTTCGACACGACGGACCCGCTGTCTGAGGTCACCCTTAGCGACCTGAAGAACCATTTCAGGACCGAAGGATCGAAGGTCGGGCCGGGCGGGTACATCCGCATCGTCAGCTTGACCGCGGAGCCGGGGGAAGTCGTCACCTTGTTCGACGGCTGCAATCCGGGCGATGGGTCAACCGTGGACATCTGGACCAGCAATCCGAAGCGGCAGCAGAAGAAATGGGAAGAGGAATTCGGAAAAACGCTTGAAAAGCTCCCGGACGAAGTCGCCAACGGCTCGTCGGCGGACCAGTCGCCAATCATGGCGGCCATCCAGCAGGTCAAGCTGACGCTGTTCGACGCCGAAATATCGAGAAAGGCGGCGAAGCGCCTGATTGTCGCTTCCGACATGATCGAGCACACGAGCCTCTATTCGCAGTACCGGTCGAGCCTGGACTACGGCGCGTTCAAGGAGAGCAAGGCCGCGCAAATCTACGGCACGAGCCTCGACGGAATTGCCGTCAAGGTTCTCTACGTCAACCGCGAAAAGAAAGCCTTCAGCAGCCGCGAGCACGTGGAGTTCTGGGCAACGTGGGTCCGCGACGAAGGGGGCGACTGGGAAGAAGCCGAAAAGCTTGAAGGATTGAACTGATGGCAAGACGCCAAGGCTTTGCATTCCTGTCGAACCCCAGGCTGCCGCTGTTCGCATACGCCGGCGTCACGGTTTCGGGAATCCTGTTCATTGTCGCGTCAAAGACATACGGCATCGACAGGCTGGTCACGACTGCGACTCCGGTGTTGCTCATGCTCGCCTACGGCCTGCTGCCGATGTTTGTCGGCAGGCTCAGGCTCCACGACGAGCAGACAGGCGACAACCTGTACTACATGGGCTTCCTGTTCACGCTCACCAGCCTCGGCGTCGCCCTCTTCCAGTTCGGTTCGGAAACCTCGACCGATGAGATCGTCAGGAACTTCGGCGTCGCGATCACGTCCACGATCGCGGGCATCATGCTCAGGATCCTGTACAACCAGATGCGGCGCGATCCTGCCGACATCGAACGTTCCGCGCGGCACGAGCTGGCGACCATGACAAGGCGCGTCAGGGCCGAGCTTGAAAGCGTCTCGCGCGAATTCGCCGACTTCCGGCGCGTCAGCAACCAGATGCTGGAGGAAGGGTTCGGGGAGATCGCTGAACAGGCCGGCCGCAACGGCGAGCACATCAGGGCGTCGTTCGAAAAGATGGCGATGGAGGCCATAAAACCCGTGCAGGAGGCGTCGGGCAAGCTGGGAAACGCCATGGAGGAGAACTTCGGCAGGATCGAAACGCAGTTCTCCCAGATCGTGAAGAAGGTGGATTCGTCGGCGGAACTGCTCGACCGGGCGAACGGCGCGATGTCGGCGTCGGTCCTCAAGCTCGGCCAGCAGGCCGACAGCGTCGCCGGGAAGCTCGAGAAGGTCGTCATTCCTGACGAAGTCCTGAAAAACGAACTGGCACCGATGGTCAAGTCGCTGTCGGACGCCGTCGCCCAGTACGCCGTCAAGACGGAAGCCGCGTCGGTCGAGCAGCAGGCCCGGATTTCCGAGATCACGTCTGTCGTCCGCGAGATGGTCGAGAAGTCGGACAGGACCGCAGCGGCGGCGGAAAAATCCGCGGCGGCCGTCGAAAAGTCGATGGAGGCCGCGGCAAGCCAGCAGCGGGTCATGGAAGCGGTCGTCAAGCTAATGCAGCAGCAGTCGCAGGAGACGAAGCAGCTGATGACCCGTCTTGTGGACAGAAGCGAACGCGGTACGGCGCTCACGTCGGAGGCTGAAAAACTGATCGAAGATGCCGCGCAGGAATTTGTCGATCAAGGAACCGCATCCGTCGAACCGCCGCCGTATCCCGACACCTTCCGGACGCTAAACGGAGCGCCGCCTGCCGTCGAAGCCGAGGCACCGAGAAGAGCCTGGTGGAGCCGATGAACGGCCTCGGTTCAACGTCAGTCAACTTCGAGAGGAAAGGCTACGCACGCGGCCTGATCCTCGGCCTCACCATGGCCGAAACGATGCTGCTGCTCGTCTTCTGCCTCCTGCTGGCCGCCGGCGCGATCATCTCGAAGAAGGAAAAGGAAACCCAGGCAGCGCTCAAGGCGGTCGAGGCCGGTGAGGAACGCGTCCTGCAGGCCGAACTGGAGAAGTCGAAGGCGGAAAATGAGAGGGAACGGCTGCTTGCCGAAGTGGGGAAACTCATGCGGGCGGCAACCGGACGCCCGATTCCGGATGACGACTGGGACAAGCTGGTCACCGCCAGGAACGCCGCCGCCGCCATCGCCGAAACTGGGCTTACACTTGAGGAAGCCGTCGAGTACGCGGCCGCCACCAAAGTTCTGCGAGACAACGCCATCGTCGAAGAGATGGCGAAAGAACTCGTGTCCGCGATGAAGAAACTGGCGAAACACGGCATCTCACCGGAACAGGCGGCGGCAATGGCCGAATCCATGAAGGCTCTCAAGGACAGCGGCTATGCTGAGAAGACAGCCGCGGAATTGACGGCGGCATTGTCCAAAGCCGCAGACGGCGACGCCAAGCCGCATGAATGGCCGCCCATCATCAGTCTCAGCGAACTCGAGGGCTATAATTTCAGGGTCGGCAGCGCCGAGCTGTCAGAAACCTTCAGAACCAAGCTTAAGGACAAATCGGCGGAAATCGCGGAAACCGCCAAGCAGTATCGCGTCGACATCATCGAGGTAATCGGCCACACGGACGAACAGGTCATGGCAGGTGACTTTTCGAATATGGACAGCGGCCTAAAGCCAGTTCTCGACGGCGAGAAGCCGATCGGGTCGCTGCACCCGGCCGACAATGCAGGCTTGGGGCTCGCCCGAGCGATTTCGGTTGCAGAATTGCTCGAAAGGCTACCGGAACTAGACGGGTTCACCATTCTGCCGATGTCCGGCGGCCAACTCATCCTCCCCGGAGACAGGCTTACGGACGGCGCACAACAGGGTGACGTGAAAGCGCGGCGTCGTATCGAAATTCGGGTTCGTAAAAGGTCCGAGCAGCAAACGACCAAGATCCTTCCGCATTTTAGCGGCGGTTGAAAATCCCGCCATTAGGTAGCAACCGCCACCACAACTTCAACGGCCGATCTGGTATCCCTGAAACCAAGTTTCAGGGATCGGCGAAATGGGCGTGTCAGACGAGAAAGCAGTGACCGCCTGGATACGGCCATGAGAAAGCGGGCTTAGCAGTCACAGCGTTCCAAGACTAAGGGGCATCGTGGATCAAAATACTAAGACAATAAACGCTACAGCAAAGAAAAGTGGTGGTGGATCATTCGGCTGGGTTCTTCCGGGGATCGCTGCGTTGGTGCTGGCGAAAACGGTGGGCATGTTTCCCGCCATCGCTGCGTTCGTTACTTACTATGGACTGAAAGAGAAGTTCGGTATCGCTCTTTCGCTGCTGGTAAGCGTGGTGGTGGCCGGGGCTGTGCTTGTGGCAACACTCGCTTACTTCGTGCACTCCGAAGAATCCGCGCGACAACGAAGCGACCAGCACGACACGGATATCAAAAATCTATCTGTCTATCCTGTACTTTCGGAGAGAATGGCCAATCCAAGTTGGACTATCGCATATTGGATAAGCGCCGATAAAAAGGGAAGTGACTGCATCAGGGCTGACGAGTACATGGACGACAAAACGATGTCCAAGACGATCGGAACAAAGACTTACCATATTAACGACTATATTAGCTCCTGCCAGAACCGCATTGCTAGAAGTTTGGAATATGTTGAGCCTGCTGTACGGAAGTGGTGCGCCTATCGCCACACCAGCGCTCGCCTTGAGACCCTGTGTCGCGAATGGGAGCAGAACAAGACTCGTTACCTTGCGAGCATTGAAGCCTTAGATGGGCCGACACTGAATAGATATCGTGCCTTCATTGGACAGTAGGGGGCAATCAGGCGTGTGCGCCTTCTGGTCCTCGAGCGCTCCCTTCTTCACGGACGAACCCGAATGAAACATGGCAATCTTTCAGTTCAGTACCCTCCCGAGGTGGCTGACGGCAATGGTGAATTTTCCCACGATAGTTTGCTGAATTACTACAACACTTGCACAGGCTTGGCGGAAAAGCTCGTTCAAAAGCTAAATCTACCGATCATCAAGCATCGCGCTCTGATTCTCGTTGATCTTCAGGGTGTATACTTGGGGTTCACGCGATGGCTGACGGCACAAAACTTCCCGTTGGACGGCGGAATGGTGGCCAGCCGTTTCGCGCATTACCTGCTTGAGTATGTCGCCCGAAAAGTCGAATCTAAGGTCATGGATGATTCGAATACGGGGTCGTCTTCAATGATTTAGTTAGGACGGTGTTCAGGAAAGAATTACATACCCAGCCGATGCGCCACGTAGTGGACATCAAAACTAGCATTGAGTTGTTCTACGCTCCGGTTCCGCTCGCTGAAATTGAATCGCGGCTGAAGAAGCATGCTCTGACGGGCAGCGCCGAGGCTCGTCGCCAACTCGACGACATCCGTAACGGGCTTCTCAAGCCGCACGGCAATGCACGTGACTACGCTCACTATGACGACTTCATCCAATGCATGAAGAGAAGTTCGTCCGTCTCCCGTTGGGAAGAAGGGTTCTTCAACTTCTATGTCGACAAGTGGTTAGGCCTGACCTCGTTCGACGAGAAGGAGGTCGATACACGCCTCGTGATTCGCGCAGTCGATGCATGTGTCGACTACGAGGCAGATTCGATCTGCATCATCTCCTCGGACCAAGACTTCGTACCCCTTCACGAGCGCGGCGATAAGTCCGGTGTCCGCACGTACCAGGCCGACGCATCAAAGTTCGCGACCCCAGACAAGATTGGACGGAAAATAAGGGATTTGGGCGACAGGTTCATTCCGGGCGGGATCGATCCGCAATGGCCGATGAGAGCTGTGTTCGAGGCCTGTGGGCACGATCCATTCAACGGTGTCCCTGTGGGCAATCACATCAGCGAGGGGATTTCCTAGAGGGAGTTTTCGGCACTCTGTCAGCTTCACAACGAGATGAACGGCGACTACCAGTTGGAGCCGACGGTGGAAGCTGATGGCGGATCCAGCATCAAAGTGATAGTGCCGACGGCGCAGTGATCGCGCACTCTCGTAGGATTGAGGGGAACTGGCGGCTCATGGCTACGCCGCTCGCCCCTCGGCGAAGCGCTCGGCGTCTTCTGGTGGCGGTTGCTGCCCAATGACGGAAAATCCGCTATAGCAACGCAACCTCTATCCGGCTAGCTTGCCCTGCATTTATCGGAACATGGTTAGCGTCGCTATCAAGGAGACGTCCTGTTAGTCTGCGACAGTCACCGCGTCGGCTCGCCGTGATAGTGTCCTGAAGGTTCTGCAAAAAGCTCTGGAGAGAGAACAGCCCTTACTCTGAGGCGAGGGGCGGCCATGGCACGCTGGTGACGTTGCGATCACCGATTCCCGTGGAAGGGTAAGTGCCATGACCAAGCGAGACGTTAGACTGAGCAGAGGTGAGTTGAAAGCGTTGCTGTTGTCGGATGAGGACGGCTTTCGCAGAGTTTTGCAGACTGTGGTGCAGGAGGCTTTGGAAGCCGAGATGACGGAGGCGATCGGGGCCGAGAAAGGCGAGCGGAGGGCGGAGCGGGTTGGCTACCGGTCCGGCTATTATGAGCGCAAGCTTGTGACGCGGGTTGGCGTGCTGGAGCTTCGCGTTCCGCAGGATCGGGCCGGCCGGTTCTCGACGGAGTTGTTCGAGCGTTATCAGCGCTCGGAGAAGGCACTGGTGTCGGCGCTGGTCGAGATGTACGTGCAAGGCGTGTCGACGCGCAAGGTCAAGGCGATCACCGAGGAGCTGTGCGGCCATTCCTTCTCGGCCTCGACGGTGAGCGAGGCGACGGCGCGGCTGGATGAGGCGCTGAAGGCGTTCTTTGAGCGGCGGCTTGCCGAACCTTACCCGTACCTCATTCTGGATGCGCGCTACGAGCGGGCGCGCGAAGCCGGCGTGATCGCCAGCCAGGCGGTGCTGGTGGCGATCGGGGTCGACTGGGAGGGCCGGCGCCAGGTGCTCGGTGTCGAACTGGCCAACCGGGAAAGCCATTCGAGCTGGCGCGCGTTC